>NZ_JAQZSH010000027.1:0-363909 GCF_053902585.1 Longispora urticae | reverse complement strand
GTCGACGCCTCGCGTCCCCCGGCCCCGTCCGCGTGGCGGACCTCACCCTCTTCTACCTGGTGGAAGGCAGCCAGGCGGCCCTCGTCTGCTCGTACCCGCCGATCGCGTCGACGTTGCGGAGGGTCAGTCCGATGTCGTCCAGACCCTCCAGCAACCGCCACCGGCTGAACTCGTCGAGGGGGAACGGCCGCACCCGGTCGGCGTAGCGCACCTCGCGCGCGACGACGTCCACGGTGACCGTCAGCGTCGGGTCCTCCTCCACCAGCTGCCACAGGTCGTCGATGACCGGCTGGCTCAACTCGACCGGCAGCAGCCCGCCCTTGAGCGCGTTGCCCCGGAAGATGTCGCCGAACCGGGGCGACAGCACGGCCTTGAACCCGTAGTCCAGCAGGGCCCAGACCGCGTGCTCCCGCGACGAGCCGGTGCCGAACTCGGGCCCGGCGATCAGCACGCTGGCGGCGGCGTACCGCGGCTGGTTCAGCACGAACTCGGGGTCGGCGGCCCGCCAGGCGGAGAACAGCCCGTCCTCGAAGCCCGTCCGGGTGACCCGCTTGAGGTAGACCGCCGGGATGATCTGGTCCGTATCCACGTTGGAACGGCGCAGCGGGACGGCGGTACCGGTGTGCTCGGTGAACTTGTCCATCAACGGCTCACATCGATCGGGGCGGCCAGGCGGCCGACGATGGCGGTGGCTGCGGCGACCTGCGGGGACACCAGGTGGGTACGCCCGCCCTTGCCCTGCCGGCCCTCGAAGTTGCGGTTGGACGTGCTGGCCGCGCGCTCCCCCGGCTTCAGGGTGTCGGGGTTCATGCCCAGGCACATGGAGCAGCCGGCGAACCGCCACTCGGCACCCGCGGCCGTGAACACGTCGTGCAGGCCCTCGGCCTCGGCCTCCAGGCGCACCCGCGCGGAGCCGGGAACGACGAGCATCCGCACCCCGTCGGCGACCTGGTGGCCGCGCAGCACCTCGGCGGCGGCGCGCAGATCCTCCAGCCGGCCGTTGGTGCACGAGCCGACGAACACGACGTCCACCGCGATGTCGCGCAGCGGGGTACCGGCGGTGAGGCCCATGTACTCCAACGCCTTGGCCGCCGCGACCGGGTCGTCGGTCTCCTCGGGCACCGGGACCGTGGAGCCGAGCGGCGCGCCCTGCCCCGGGTTGGTGCCCCAGGTGACGAACGGGGTCACGCTCGACGCGTCGATCTCGACCACCGTGTCGAACACGGCGTCGGCGTCGGTCGGCAGGGTGCGCCAGTAGGCGACGGCCGCGTCGAAGTCGGCGGGCGCGTGCGGCTTGCCGCGCAGGTACTCGAACGTCACGTCGTCCGGCGCGATCATGCCGGCCTTCGCGCCCCACTCGATGGACATGTTGCACACCGTCATCCGGCCCTCCATCGAGAGCGCCTCGATGGCCGGTCCCCGGTACTCCACGATGTGGCCGCGCCCGCCGCCCGTACCGACCTGGGCGATCAGCGCCAGGATCAGGTCCTTGGCCGTGACGCCCGGCCGCAGCTCGCCGGTCACCTCGACGGCCATGGTGCGCGGGACGGACTGCTGCAACGTCTGGGTGGCCAGGACGTGCTCCACCTCGCTGGTGCCGATCCCGAACGCCAGCGCCCCGAAGGCGCCGTGCGTGGCGGTGTGCGAGTCGCCGCAGACGATCGTCATGCCAGGTTGGGTGAGCCCCAACTGGGGGCCGATCACGTGCACGATGCCCTGTTCGGCATCGCCCAGCGGGTGCAGCCGGACCCCGAACTCCGCGCAGTTCTTGCGCAGCGTCTCGATCTGGGTCCGCGACACCGGGTCGAAGATGTCGACCAGGTTGTCGGTCGGGGTGTTGTGGTCCTCCGTCGCGATCGTGAGATCGGGTCGGCGGACAGGACGCCCGGCGAGCCGGAGCCCGTCGAACGCCTGCGGACTGGTCACCTCGTGCAGCAGGTGCAGGTCGATATACAGCAGATCGGGCTCATCCGGGGCGCTGTGTACGACATGCGCGCCCCATACCTTCTCCGCGAGCGTGCGCCCCATGGTGGCTCCCACGATCTGGACTTCCCAAGGATTGGGAGGTATGTTTCGTCTCGTGGGACACAGTATCAGCGGAGTCGGCGTACTCGATAAAGCCGTCCTAATCCTTGAGACGTCCGTGGACGGCGCGAGCCTCGCCGAGTTGGTCGAGCGCACGCAACTGCCCCGGGCCACCGCGCACCGCCTCGCCCAGGCGTTGGAACAGCACCGGTTGCTGGTCCGCGACGCCCAGGGCCGGTGGCGCCCCGGGCCGCGCCTGGGGGAACTCGCCAACGAGGCCCCCGACGTGCTCCTCACGGCGGCCGAGCCGATCCTGGCGATGCTCCGCGACCAGACCGGGGAGAGCGCCCAGCTCTACCTCCGCCGGGCCGACGACCGGATCTGCGTGGCCGCCGCCGAACGGTCCAGCGGCCTGCGCGACACGGTCCCGATCGGCTCGGTGCTACCGATGACCGCCGGTTCCGCCGCCCAGATCCTGCTTGCCTGGGAGCCCCCGGAGGCCGTGCTGCCGCTGCTGCCCCGGGCCAAGTTCACGGCCCGGATCCTCGCCGAGGTGCGCAAACGGGGCTGGGCGTCCAGCGTCGCCGAGCGCGAGGCCGGGGTCGCGTCGGTGTCCTCGCCGGTGCGGGACCGGACCGGCCGGGTGATCGCCGCCGTCAGCGTCTCCGGGCCGATCGAGCGGCTGACCCGGCGGCCGGGTGAGCGGCACGCGATGGCCGTGGTCCGCGCGGGCCAACGCCTCTCGGGCCTGTAACCGCGCGGCTCAGGGCCTGCGCGGCCGGACGGGTCTGTGGTGCCGCACGGCATCGCGGACCTGTTCCGCCAGCCCGGCCAGATCCGCGCGAAGACCGAAATGCCAGTCCCATCGGGTACGGGCCACCACGTCGATCTCCAGCTGGTGGCCGGTGTCGAACCGCGCCTCCGCCCGCAGCCGCCCGTCCGCGCGCAGCAGCACCGTGAGCACGAAACCCGGGTCGCCCGCCAGCTCGACCGACCCCTGCTCCTCGCGCGCCAGCCCGTCCAGCGCCGCCGCGAACCGGTCCAGGTCCGGCCAGCGGACGAAGCCGGTACCCGACCGCAGGCGGGTCTCCTCGGCGCCCGGGACGGTGAGCGGCCCCGGAACGTCGACGTGCAGGTGCGCGTGCCGGGGATCGCCGTCCGGCTCGTCCATCCAGCTGCGCCCGCTGCCGGCGGCCACGGTGAGGCCGATGCCGTGCACGGGATCGAAGAAGGCGAGGCGGGTCACGTCCCGAGTCTGCCAGCCCCGCCCCACAACCCAACCCTGCCACCGCCCACCCGTCCGGCCTTGCTGCGACCACCCTTCCGCTGCCACCGCCACCTGCCTGGCCCCGCCGCGGCCACCCGCCCGGCCCTGCCGCGGCCAGCCCGCCCAACCTCGCCGCTGCCCCCGGCCAACCCTGCCGCGGCCACCCGCTGGCCCCGCCGCAGCCGCCCTCCCGGCGCGTGCCGAACCGGACGGGCGGGACGTGCCGCGCAGTCCCCCACGGCCGGGCGCTCCCCGACCTAAACTGAGGTCGAGCATTCCCACCGCCCCTGGACCCCTTCCCGAGGAGGCCGGGCCATGTCCAAGCTCATGGACGCACACACCGAGGTGCACGGCAGTCCGGCGGCGCCCGGCCCGGACCTCAGCCGGATCAGTCCGGCCTACCGGGTCGCCGGACCCGACGAGGGCTTCTCCCGGGAGGAACTGGCCCTCGCCGCCCGCAACCACGGCATGCCGCAGGAGGCGCTGCGCTACGACGTCACCCCGGTCGGCCTGCACTATCTCCTGACCCACTACGACATCCCCGCCATCGACCCGGCGGCGTGGCGCCTCACGGTCGGCGGCCGGGTCACCCGCCCCCTCACCCTGGACCTGCACTCCCTGCGGGCCATCCCCGCCCGGACCATCCGCGTCACCATGGAGTGCGCCGGCAACGGCCGGGCCGGGCTCGACCCGCGCCCGGTGAGCCAACCGTGGCTGGTGCACGCGGTGGGGACGGCCGAGTGGACGGGCGCGCCGCTCCGCGACCTGCTCGCCATCACCGGCATCGAGGAGGACGCCGTCGAGATCGTGTTCACCGGTGCCGACCACGGACTGGAACGCGGTGTCGAACAGGACTACCGGCGCAGCCTGCCGCTCGCCGACGCCCTCGCCCGGGACGTGCTCCTCGCGTACGCGATGAACGGTGCCCCGCTGCCGCCCCAGCACGGCGCCCCGGTCCGCCTGGTGGTGCCCGGCTGGTACGGGATGGCGCACGTCAAATGGCTCCGCGACATCACCGTGGCCCCCGAACCGTTCACCGGCTACCAGCAGAACGCCTACCGCCTCCGCCAGACCCCGGACGAACCCGGCGACCCGGTCACCCGGATCCGGCCCCGCGCCCTGATGGTCCCGCCCGGCTTCCCCGACTTCCTGTCCCGGACCCGGATCGTGCACCCCGGCCCGGTACTCCTGCGCGGCCGCGCCTGGTCGGGCGCCGCACCGGTCACGGGCGTGGCGGTGAGCACCGACGGCGGTACCCGCTGGGCGCCGGCCATCCTCGACGACCCGGACCCCCACCCGTGGTCCTGGCGCGGCTGGTCCTTCGCCTGGCGCGCCACCCCGGGCGAGTACCTCCTGGCCGCGCACGCCACGGACGACTCCGGCGCCACCCAGCCCACGACCCAGTCCTGGACGGCGGGCGGTTTCGCCAACAACGCCATCCAACTCATCAGAACCGTCTGCGTCCCCGAGACGGCCACCTGACCGGGTGCGGAAAAGACGAAAGCCCTGACCGACATTCTCGGTCAGGGCTCTGAAACTGGTAGTCCCGAGGGGATTCGAACCCCCGCTACCGCCTTGAGAGGGCGGCGTCCTAGGCCGCTAGACGACGGGACCGCAGAACTGCTTCTTGCTGAATAACTAACTACTGAAACACTGTCGTGCGTAGCCCCGAGGGGATTCGAACCCCCGCTACCGCCTTGAGAGGGCGGCGTCCTGGGCCGCTAGACGACGGGGCCAGGTGGTGCGAGGACATTTTGCTGGGGTACCAGGACTCGAACCTAGACTAATGGAACCAGAAACCATCGGGCTGCCAATTACCCCATACCCCATCGGTGCCCTCGCACCGGAGATGAACTCTACCCGACGCCCTCCGTGACCTTCAAATCGGATCCCGGGTCGGGAAGTCCGAGCAGGCCAGGCAGGTCGGAGAGGGTCCGGATCCGCCTCGGGAACCGGCCCGGACCACCGGTTCGGTCCAGCCACACCCCGACCAGTCCGGCGTCGGTGGCGCCCTGGGCGTCGAAGGCCAGGTTGTCGCCCACGTACGCGGTCTCAGCTGGGGAAACGCCGAGGGCCGCGCAGGTGGAGACGAAGATGGCGGGCGCCGGCTTGGCGATTCCGAATGTGTCGCGGCCCACAGAAATCGCGAACCGGTCCGCGATGCCGGTCAGGGCCAGCTTCGTGCGGGTGTAGTCCACGTCGTTGTTGCTGATCACACCGAGGGTGAGCCCGGACAACGCCGCCAGGCACGCCGGGACGTCGTCGAACAGGGTCAGGCTGGCCTCGTAGTGCGCCAGGTAGTCGTCGAACCAGGCGCCGGGGTCCGCCGGGCCGCGGCCGCCGAGGGCGCGGCGCATGCCGAGGGCCCGGTGCCGGCGCTGGTCGGCGAAGGTGAGCTCCCCCGCCAGGTACCGGGGAAAGTGTTCCTGTTCGAGCCTGAGCCACTTCCCGGCCGCCGCCGGCAGTCGGGGTGCGGGGACGCCGAGCTCGGCGCAGTAGGCGATGATGCCCGCCCGCGCCGAGCTCTCGTAGTCCGTCAACGTCTGGTCGACGTCGAACAGGACAGTGGTGACCCGTGGACTCACAGTGCCTTCCGGAGCCTCTCCAGGGTCGTCTCGCGGCCCAGCAGCTCCATCGACTCGTAGAGGGGCGGCGAGACCGTCCGGCCCGTCACGGCGACCCTGAGCGGCGCGAACGCCACCTTCGGCTTCAGGCCCAGGCCGTCGATCAGCGCGGCCTTGAGCGCCTCCTCCAACGCCGGGGTGGTCCACTCCACCTTCTCGACGACGCCGATCGCGGCCTCCAGCACCGGCCGGGCCGCCTCGGTGAGGACCTTGGCCGCGTGCGCCTCGTCGGGGGCGAAGGCGTCGCCGGAGAACAGGAAGCCGAGCATGTCCCGGGCCTGCGCGAGGGTCGTGATCCGGGTCTGGATCAGCGGGGCGGCGGCGGCCACCAGGTCCGGGTCGGCGCCCTCGGGCAGGAACGCCCGGATCCGGTCCGCGAAGTCGGCCGGGTCGAGTCGGCGGACGTGCTCGGCGTTGATGGCCTCGCACTTCTTCTCGTCGAACCGGGCGGCGCTGGAGTTGACGTTGTGCAGGTCGAACGCGCTGATCAGCTCCGCCATCGTGAAGATGTCGCGGTCCGGCGCGATGGCCCAGCCCAACAGGGCGAGGTAGTTCGCGAGGCCCTCGGGGAGGTAGCCGGCGTCGCGGTACGCGAAGAAGTTGGACCGGGGGTCGCGCTTGGACAGCTTCTTGTTGCCCTCGCCGGTGACCAGCGGCAGGTGCGCGTAGTCCGGGACGGTCTCGGCGATGCCCAGCTCCACCATGGCCCGGAACAGCACGATCTGGCGCGGGGTGGACGACAGCAGGTCCTCGCCGCGGGAGATCAGGTTGATCCGCATCATGGCGTCGTCGACCGGGTTCGTCAGGGTGTACAGCGGCTGGCCGTTGCCCCGGACGATCACGTAGTCGGGCACGCTGCCGGACTTGAAGGTGACCTCGCCGCGCACCGCGTCGACCCAGGTGATGTCCTCGTCGGGCATCCGGATCCGGAGCACGGCCTCGCGGCCCTCCGCCTTGAACGCGGCGACCTGCTCGGCCGTCAGGTTCCGGTCGAAGCCGTCGTAGCCCAGCTTCGGGTCGCGGCCCAGCGCCTTGTGCCGGGCCTCGATCTCCTCGGGCGTGGAGTAGGACTCGTAGGCGTAGCCGGCCTCGAACAGCTTGGCGGCCACGTCGCGGTAGATGTCGCCGCGCTCGGACTGCCGGTACGGGCCGTAGGGGCCGCCCAGGTCCGGGCCCTCGTCGTAGTCCAGGCCGAGCCAGCTCATGGCGTCGAGCAGCATCTGGTACGACTCGGCGGAGTCGCGCGCCGCGTCGGTGTCCTCGATCCGGAAGATCAGCTTGCCGCCGTGGTGCCGGGCGTGCGCCCAGTTGTACAGGGCCGTGCGCATCAGCCCGACGTGCGGCGTACCCGTCGGCGAGGGACTGAACCGGAGCCGGAGATCAGACAAGTTCCACAACCTTGTTCGTGAGGGCCCCGAGGCCCTCGATGGAGACGGTCACGGAGTCGCCGGCCGTCAGGACGTCCACGCCGGCGGGCGTGCCGGTGAGGATCACGTCGCCGGGCAGCAGCGTCATCACGTGGGAGACATAGGAGACCAGAGTCGGGACGTCGAACACCATGTCTTTTGTCCGGCCCAGCTGGCGGACCTCCTCGTTCACCTCGCAGCGGATCTCGAGGTCGCGCCAGTCCAGCTCGGTCTCGATCCACGGCCCGAACGGGCAGAACGAGTCGAAGCCCTTGGCCCGGGTGAACTGCACGTCCTTCTTCTGCAGGTCGCGGGCCGTGACGTCGTTCGCGATCGAGTACCCGAAGATGGCCTGTTCCGCTTGGTTTCTGTCCACGCGCCGGGCACCGGGCAGCCCGATCACGATCGCCAGCTCGGCCTCGTGCTCGACCTGCTGGGACTGCGGCGGCAGCGAGATGGCGTCGTTCGGGCCGATGATCGTGGTCGACGGCTTGAGGAAGAGCAGCGGCTCCGCCGGGACCTCGCCGCCCATCTCCTTGGCGTGGTCGGCATAGTTGCGGCCCACGCACACGATCTTGCTGGGCAGCATCGGGGCGAGCAGCCGCACGTCGGCGAGCGCCCACCGCTGACCGGTGAACGTGAGCCGACCGAAGGGGTGCCCCTCCAGCTCGGCGATGGTGGGCGACTGGTCACCCTCCACGACGCCGAATGACATGCCGCCCGCATGGGCAAACCGGGCAATACGCACTGTGATAAGTCCCTTGGCCAGAGCAGATTCGGTACCCCAGAATCTATCTCTTCGCCCGCGCACGCCTGGTTGGAGCCCTCAGGGGTCACATTCGCGGTCCTGGCCGACCGGGCCGCCCGGCCGCTCCGGTAACTTCGGAGGGCGGAAAACGAGGAGGAACGGCGCGTGGACAGGCGGGCGGCACACGAGGCGCGGGTGGACGCGCTGGTCGCCGCGCACCTCGACCGCCGCCGTCTGGGCCTCAAACACCCCGTCGAGGACTTCCTGTTCACGTACTACAACCACCGGCCCAACCAGCTGCGCACCTGGTACCCCGGCTTCGACCGGGCGCCCACGGAGAAGGAGCGGGCCCGGATCGGCTGGATCCGCGACCTGCTCGCCGCGACCCGCGACCGCCCCCCGCACCTGGGCTGCTTCGGCCTGCACGAGTGGGCGATGGTCTACCGGGACACCGAAACCCGTCATCCGGTACCGCTGCGGATGGGCCACGACGAGCTCGCCGCGTTCGTCGAGTCCCAGAACATCCGGTGCGGCCACTTCGACGCGTTCCGGTTCTTCACGCCCCCGGCCCGGAGCCTGAACCTGCTCCAGCCGACCCGGGACACCCAGCGCGACCACGAGCAGCCGGGCTGCCTGCACGCGAACATGGACCTGTACAAGTGGGCGTACAAGCTGGCGCCGCTCGTGCCGGCCGAGCTCGTCGCGGACTGCTTCGAGCTGGCCCGCGACATCCGGACCCTGGACATGCGGGCCAGCCCGTACGACCTGGCGGGGCTGGGCTACCCGCCCGTCCGGATCGAGACCCCGAACGGGCGGGCGGAGTACGTGACCCACCAGCGGGCCTTCGCCGAGCGGGCCGCGCCGCTACGTGACCGGCTGGTCGACGCGTGCGACCGGCTGCTCGCCGCGGCGACGGTCGGTGGCCCGGCCGCCATCTGAGGCCGGACCTCCGCCCGCCGCGTGGCAGGGTCGCTAGTCGCCCAGCCGGCGCTGGGCCTTGTCGCCGCCCTGTTGGAGCGCGTGGGTGAGCGCGTCGACCAGGGCCAGCCAGCTCGCCTCCACGATGTTGCCGTGCACCCCGACCGTGGTCAGCTCGGCGTCCCGGTGCGTGGACTCCACCAGCACCCGGGTCACCGCGTCCGTACCGTGCGAGCCGGCCAGGATCCGCACCTTGTAGTCGACGAGTTCCAGCGACGACAGGGCCGGGTAGAACTCGACCAGGGCGAGCCGCAGCGCCTGGTCGAGGGCGTTGACCGGCCCGTTGCCCTCGGCGGTGGCGATGGTCCGCTCCCCGCCCACCACGATCTTGACCGTGGCCTCGGAGACCACCGCGCCGTCGGGCCGGTGCTCGACGATCACCCGGTAGGACTCCAGGTCGAAGGGCGCCTTCACGTCGCCGAGCGCGGACCGCACCAGCAGCGCGAACGACGCGTCGGCGGCCTCGAACGACCAGCCCTGCGCCTCCAGGGACTTGACCCGGTCGGCGACGGCGGTGAGTACAGTGGGTTGGCCGGCCAGGTCCAGTCCGAGCTCACGGGATTTGAGCTCGATGCTGGCCCGGCCGGCCATCTCGGTGATCAGGATGCGCATGTCATTGCCGACGGTGGTCGGATCCACATGGTTGTACAGCTCCGGATCGACCTTGATCGCGCTCGCGTGCAGCCCCGCCTTGTGAGCGAACGCTGCGTGCCCGACATAGGCCTGGTGGGTGTCGGGTGCGATGTTGGCGATCTCCGCGATGGCGTGCGAGACGCGCGCCATCTGCTCGAGGCACCCCGGCGGTAGCACGGGGAGCCCGAGTTTGAGGGTGAGGTTGCCGACGACGGAGAACAGGTCCGCGTTGCCGGGTCGCTCGCCGTAGCCGTTGGCCGTGCCCTGGACGTGCCGGACACCGGCCTCCACGGCCGCGATGGTGTTGGCCACCGCGCAGGAGGTGTCGTTCTGGGCGTGCATGCCGAGCAGCGCGGGGTCGACGCCCAGCTCGGTGATGGCCCGGGTGATGCCGGAGGGCAGGGAGCCGCCGTTGGTGTCGCAGAGCACGACGCGCTCGGCCCCGGCCTCCAGGGCCTTCTCCACGACCCTTTTCGTGTACGCCGCGTCGAAGCGGAACCCGTCGTAGAAGTGCTCGCAGTCCACGAACACCCGCCGGCCCTCGGCGACGAGGTGCGTGACCGTGTCGTACACCATGGCGAGGTTCTCTTCGGGGGTGGTGCGCAGCGCGCGCTCGACGTGCCGCAGGTCGGCCTTCGCGACGAGGGCGATGGCCGGGGTCTCCGCGTCCAGCAGCGCCCGGACCTGCGGGTCGTCGGCGGCGGTCAGCCCGGCCTTGCGGGTGGCGCCGAACGCGACCATGACCGCGTGCTTGAGCTGGAGTTCGTCGCGGGCCCGACGGAAGAACTCGGTGTCCTTGGGCATCGCGCCGGGCCAACCGCCCTCGATGAACCCCACGCCGAACTCGTCGAGCAGCCGGGCCACCGCGAGCTTGTCCACCACCGAGTAGGTGATGCCCTCGCGCTGGGCACCGTCACGCAATGTCGTGTCAAAGACCTGGAAGTCCATCGTTATCTCCAGAAGATTCCTGCAACAAAAAAGACCCTCCGCGGGATGCGGAAGGTCTGCGCACTGACGGGGACGGGCTTCGATGCCCTACAGGTCAGCGCGCCGGGCCAATAATGAGCAGGCTGGTCACAAGGGCAACCTTTCCATGACGTCCGGTTATCTGGAAATCACTCCCAGATAACGGGACGAGTGTGAGCTACTTCATACTAGTGTCGCCCCCCTGGGCGATTTCGGCACTCGTAGGGCACAATCTGGAATGACTCCAATCAACCGCCCTACAGGAGAACCTCTGTGCTTACCGTTGGTGACCACTTCCCGGCCTACGAGCTGACCGCCTGCGTGTCGCTCGACGCCGACAACGCCTTCGAGACCATCACGAACAAGTCCCACGAGGGCAAGTGGCGCGTCGTCTTCTTCTGGCCGAAGGACTTCACCTTCATCTGCCCGACGGAGATCGCCGAGTTCGGCCGGCTGAACGGCGAGTTCGCCGACCGCGACGCGCAGGTCCTGGGCGCCTCCGTGGACAACGAGTTCGTGCACTTCGCGTGGCGCAAGGACCACCCGGACCTGCGCGACCTGCCGTTCCCGATGCTGTCGGACATCAAGCGCGAGCTGTCCGAGGCCGCCGGCATCCTGGGCGAGGACGGCGTGGCGCAGCGCGCGACGTTCATCGTCGACCCGAACAACGAGATCCAGTTCGCCATGGTCACCGCCGGCTCCGTGGGCCGCAACGTCGCCGAGGTCCTCCGGGTCCTCGACGCGCTGCAGACCGACGAGCTGTGCCCCTGCAACTGGAACAAGGGCGGCGACACCCTGGACGCCAAGTCCCTGATGGCCAGCTAGTTCTCCGTGGAGAGGGGGCCGACAGGCCCCCTCTTTCCCGTTCGTGCGAAAGGAACCACCCCGTGGGTCTCGACACCCTGAAGGACGCCCTGCCGGCGTACGCGAAGGACACCAAGCTCAACCTGGGCTCCGTGCTCGGCAACGCCACCCTGCCCGAACAGCAGGCGTGGGGCGCGGCGCTCGCCTGCGCCATCGCGGCGCGCAGCCCGCGGGTGATCCGCGAGATCGCCGCCGAGGCCGCCGACCGGCTCAAGCCCGAGGCCGTCGAGGCCGCGAAGGCCGCCGCGTCCATCATGGCCATGAACAACGTGTACTACCGCGCCAAGCACCTGATCGGCGACGAGGCGTACCAGACCCTGCCCGCCCGGCTGCGGATGTCCGTCATCGGCCAGCCCGGCGTGGACAAGGTCGACTTCGAGCTGTGGTGCCTGGCGGTCTCCGCGATCACCGGCTGCGGGGTGTGCCTGGAGTCGCACGAGAAGGCGCTGATCAAGGCCGGCCTCGGCCGGGACGCGATCCACGACGCGCTGCGGATCGCCGCGGTCGTGCACGCTGCCGCCGTCACGCTGGACGCGGAAGCCGCGCTGGCGTAGTCGTCCGCCCGGCGCTGGGCGTGCGTCGCTCCAGTGCCGGGTGTGCGTCGGTCCGCCGGGACGCGGCGTCGCGCCGGCGCGGAGCCCGCACCGGCGCGGCCAACCCGTCCGGGCGGAAAGCCCGCTGCCGTCAGCACATCCGAGGAGAAGTTGTCGTCCACCCGACCCGGGCGACGGCAACTTCTCCTTTCCCATTCCTTGACACGGCACCACCCCGCGCGACATTGTCGAATCGATGCATGTCACTGCATGATCGACTGGGGGCGCGGGGAAGGCGCGGCGTGACGCCGACGGAACACCCATTTGCCACGGGCGAACTCGCCTCCGTGGTGGACACCGCACCGGGCGAGGGCTGGATCGGTCTGCACCGCCGCCCGCCACCCCGCACGGTCCTGTCCCGCAGGTCCGAACTGGCCTGGTTCCTGCTCTGCGCGCTGATGCTGTTCCTGGTCGCGTCCTCGACCAGCGAGCTGCTCACCGAACCGTCGGGCCGCGCGGCCGGCAGCACCGACGCGCCGGGGGTGATGGCCCCGCCCGGTTCGGGTTCGCTCGACTCGCAGACGGCCGCGCTCCGGGCCCGGGCCACGGCCACCCGCACCGCCAGCCCCTCCCCCACGCCGACGGCCTCCGGGTCGGCGCGCGGCACGCCCGCCGGCCAGCCGCCGGTGTCCCAGGGGCCGACCAGCGTGCCGACCACGGGCGGCAGCGGCGTGACCGTCAACGCGACCGGCACCCCGGAGTGCGGGGCGTCGTCGTGGAGCGTGGCGGTCAGCGCGACCGTGGTGGGCGGCACGGCGACCGAGGCCAGCGTGTACGCGCGCCGCGACGACCTCGGCGGCAGCTGGCAGTTCAGCCGGATGGCGGGCGGGCCGAAGACGTTCTCCGGCAGCACCTACACGGAGCCGTCCTTCTCCGCCATCGCGTGGTACGTGTCCGTCCGGCTCTCCGACGGCCGGATGCTGTCCTCGCCGATGCGGGTGACCAACAGCTGCTGAGCCGGGCGCCGCCGTCCGGGACGTGCCGCCGAGTCGGGGCGGCCGGACCGGAACTTGCCGCCGCCCCCGAGGCCCCGGACCGGAACCTGCCGCCGCCCCGGAGGCCGGACCGGAACGTGCCGCCGCCCCCGAGGCCGGACCGGAACGTGCCGCCGCCCCGGAGGCCCCGGACCCGACCCCCGCCAGTCCGCGACTCGCTAGACCGCGACCTGCTCGGCCGGAACCTGGGGAGCCGTCGGCTGGGGAGTCGCGAGCAGCCGGCGCAGCCGCGGCGCGGTGGCCACGGCCAGTACGACCGCGAGCAGCCCGGCGACCACCGGCACCGTGAAGGCGCCCTGGTAGCCGTACCGGTCGGCGAGGACGCCCGAGAGCGCCGAACCGACCGCGTTGCCGGCGACCGTGCCGCTGGCCATCAGGGTCATGGCGGCGCCCGCCCGGCGGGCCGTGGTGATCCGCTCGGCGAGGACGTAGCCCGTGATCAGGTACGGGGCGACCGCGACGCCGAGGAACGCCAGCGCGGCCATCGCCGAGCCGAGCGAGTCCACCAGGAGCAGCGACGCCGCCCCGACGAACAGCGCCACGGCGAACACGACGTAGCGCAGCGACACCCGGAACCGGGTGGGCAGCACGGCGGTGAGCAGGCCGGCGACGACGCTGCCGACGCCCATCATCGCGTACACCAGGCCGCCGGCCCCGGTCTCGCCGATGTCCTTGGCGAGCGCGGTGATGCCGGTCTGGGTCGCGCCGAACACCACCCCGATGAACACCATGGCAGCGACCAGGCCCCACAGGTCCGGGCTCAGCCGGTCCTTCGGCGCGTCGAACGGCACCCGGAGCACGGGCGGCGCGGTCGGGTGCAGGGCGAACAGGGTGCCGGCGACCAACAGCAGCGCGATGGCGCCGATCAGGGGCAGGGTCGGGTGCCCGGTGAGGGCGAGCGCGCCCACCAGGGCCGGGCCGGTGATGTACGCGGTCTCGTCGGCGGTGCCCTCGTACGACATCGCGGTCGGCATCAGCCGCTGCTGGCCGCGCTCGCCGAGCAGGGCCGCCCAGCGCACCCGGACCAGCGGCCCGACCTGCGGGGTGGCGAACCCGGCGAGCGCCGCGGCGGCGGCCGTGACGACGAGCGGGGCGTGGCTGAGGGCGGCGGACAGCAGGGCCGCGTACGCGAGGGCGTCGGCCAGGGAGGCGACGAGTCCGACGAGCCGCTGCCCGTACCGGTCGGCGAGGGAGCCCACCACCGGGCCGCCGAGCGCGGAGCCCACCCCGAGCGCGCCGGCCGCGATGCCCGCGGCGGTGAGGCTGTCGGTGGTGGTGACGACGAGGGTGAGCGCGCCGACGATGCCCATGGCGGCCGGCAGTCGGGCGAGGAAGGCGAGCAGGAGGAAGCCGGGTCCGGTCGTGGACAGCAGCCCCCGGTAAGCGCCCAGGGCAGGCATGGTCGTCCCTTTCGAGGTTGCCGAAAGTGACGCGCAGCCCCGCCCCCAGCGCGTGCTCTTCATGAGCCCTGTGCACTGCCGACAGAGATCGACAGCGCCCTCATCGTAGATCGATCCGGCGGGCCGGGTCACGGGCTAGTGGCCGGGATCTCCAGAACAGGTAGTGATCAAGTCCGCAATACCGTAGAAAGCGGTCATACGACTATGGAAGGGGTACACATTGAGGATCCGGTTGGCCCTGCTACCGCTCGCCGCCCTGCTCCTGACACCCGGGATCGCCCTGGCCGCTCCGCCACGGCCCCCCGGCGCCGCGGACCCGTCCGCCCCGCCCGCGCTGGACGCCGTCGTGGCGCTCGGCGACAGCATCGCCTCCGGCGAGGGCGCGGGGAACTACCACGACGGGGCCAACCCGGACTGCCACCGCTCGGCCGACGCCCAGCTCGCCGCCGCCCGGATCCCGGGGACCAACGTCGTCAACCTCGCCTGCTCGGGCGCGGAGACCGCCGACGTGCTGGTCCGGGGCCAGGGCGGGGAGAAGCCGCAGATCCAGGCGCTGCGGGAGGCTGCCGCCCAGTACCGGATCAGACTGGTACTGGTCACCGTCGGCGCCAACGACGTCGGCTTCACGGAGATCGTCACCGACTGCGCGGTCGGGTACGCGCTGTCCACCGCGAGCTGCAAGGACGAGTGGACGCCGAAGGTCACCGAACGGCTCACCGCGCTGCGGCCCCGCCTGGACTCCGTCCTCGCCCAGGTGCGCGGCGTGCTCACCGACACCGGCCAGTCCGACGCGCGGGTCGTGCTCCAGTCCTACCCGTCGCCGCTGACCGTGCACAACCGGTGGGACAGCAGGTTCTCCCGGGTCGTGCACGGCTGCCCGTTCCACGACGACGACGCGGCGTGGGGCCGGGGGACGTTCGTCCCGCTGCTCGCGGCCACGATGCGCGGGGCCGCGCAGACCGCCGGGGTGGACTTCCTCGACCTGACGGCCGCGATGGACGACCGGGAGGTGTGCTCGCCCGGGGACGAGCCGAAGTGGACCCGCGGGATCAGCATCCGGCTGAAGGAGGACGGGAGCCCGGAGTGGACCGGATTCCGGGACGGGGAACCGGGCGCGCGGGCGGGCTCGGGGCCCGGTCGGGCCGGGGGGCCGGGCGGCACAGTCGGCGAGGCGGGTGCTGTCGACGGGGATCCGGAAGGGGTCATCTCGCGGGAGTCGCTGCATCCGAACCAGCTCGGGCACGCGATGCTCGGGCAGTGCCTCGCCGGGTACTGGGCGCACCTGACGAGTGGGGTGTGCCACCGGCAGCCGGACGGGTTGCGGTTCCTGGCGGTGCCGATCACCGGGGCGCCGTAGGCGGGGAGGGCGGGGCCCGGAGGGTCCCGCCCGGGGCACCCCGGGCTCCGGCGGCAGGGGGCCGGCTCCGCTGGTGGGCGGCGTCCGGGCGGGCCCGGAGGGTCCGCCCGGGGACAACCCGGGCTCCCGCCTCCAGGACCCGGGCCGGGCGCCCCCGTAACCGTCCGATGGTGATCCGGGTTTGTTCTCCGCACGGAAAAGGGGTGCCGCGCCTCCCCGGAAGGAGGTGCGGCACCCCGTAGACGTGGGGACTAGCCCCGGAGCATCTCCGTCACGAGGAAGGCGAGCTCCAGGGACTGCTGGGTGTTGAGGCGCGGGTCGCACGCGGTCTCGTAGCGGTCGGGCAGGTGCCGGTCCTCGATCGCCTGCGCGCCGCCCAGGCACTCGGTGACGTCCTCGCCGGTCAGCTCGACGTGCAGGCCGCCCGGGTGGGTGCCGAGGCCGCGGTGCACCTCGAAGAAGCCGAGCACCTCGTCGACGATCCGGTCGAAGTGCCGGGTCTTGTACCCGTTGGACGCCTCGATCGTGTTCCCGTGCATCGGGTCGCACTGCCAGACGACCTTGTGGCCGGCGGCGGTGACCTTCTCGATGATGCCCGGCAGCGCGTCGCGGACCTTGCCGTTGCCCATCCGGGAGATCATCGTCAGCCGGCCCGGGATGTTCTCCGGGTTGAGCTTGTCGGCCAGCTCGATCGCCTCGTCCGGGGTGCACGCCGCGTCGATCTTCACGCCGATCGGGTTCACGATCTTGCTGATGTAGTCGAGGTGCGCGCCGTCGAGCTGGCGGGTCCGGTTGCCGATCCAGAGGAAGTGGCCGGACAGGCCGTACGCCTTGTCGTGCGACACCCGGGTGAGCGAGCGGTCGTACTCCAGGGCGAGGGCCTCGTGCGAGCAGTACAGCGTGACGGTGCGCAGGGCCTCGTCGTCGCGCAGCCCGCACGCCCGCATGAAGGCGAGCGCCCGGTCGATCTCGCGGGCGATGGCCTCGTAGCGCTCGCCGGCGGCGGAGGTGCGCACGAAGTCCTTGTTCCAGTCGTGCACCGCGTGCAGGTCGGCCAGGCCCCCGCCGAGGTAGGCGCGCAGCATGTTCATCGCCGAAGACGCGTTCGCGTAGGCGCGGATCATGCGCTGCGGGTCGTTGACCCGGGCCTCCTCGGTCATCTCGAGGGAGTTGAGCATGTCCCCCCGGTACGACGGCAGGCCGAAGGCGTCCAGGGCGGCCGAGCGCGGCTTCGTGTACTGGCCGGCGACCCGGGCGACCTTGATCACCGGCATGCTCGCCCCGTAGGTGAGCACGACGGCCATCTGGAGCAGGGTGCGCGCGTTGGCCAGGATGTGCGACTCGGTGTTGTCCGCGAACGTCTCGGCGCAGTCGCCGCCCTGGAGCAGGAACGCCTTGCCCTCGCAGACGAGCGCGAGCCGCTCGCGGAGCTGGTCGACCTCGTAGGGCGCGACGATCGGCGGCACGGTGGCCAGGACGTCGGAGACCTGCTCGACCACCGAATAGTCCGGCCAGGGCGGCATCTGCTCACGGGGGAGCTCCCGCCATCGGTCGATCCCGAGGGAGGCGGCCTCGGCGAGATTCGCCGGGCGGGTGATCTGGAGGCCTGGGTTCCGGAACTGATGCCATTCCTGTTGCACGGGTCAACCTTAGTGCGCACGCCGGGGTCGCACATCGTCGAGGTGGTCAGTCCCACTCGTCGGGAGCCCTGGAGCCGGGTTGATCGTTAAGGGATCGTGGAGACGATGAATATGCCCGATATTTCCCTTTACGACGTGCACAAGATCATCGAGGACGTCGATTTCGAGGGTACGCCCGTGCCCGGCCTGCGCGGCGCCTTCTACCGCCGCCCCGCCGGGGACCGCACCGAGTCCGTCGGCGTGTACAGCTACGCCGACGACGAACTGTTCATGGCCTGGGGGTACGTCGGCGAGGAGCACTGCCGGGCCGCCGCCGCCCGCCGGCCCGACGGCGCGTGGGACGCCGTCCGCACCGGCTGCCCGGACGTGCGGGTGCTGCGGACCGGCGACGAGGTGACCGGGCTGGCCGTGGGGCTCGCCGACGGGGGCGTCAGGAGTTGCGGACGTACAACCCGACCGTGAAGGCGCGCTTCGCCCAGGCCCGCTCCAGCCGGTAGCCGTCCCGGAGCAGCCGTTCCTTCGCGCCCGACTCCTCCGCCGGGTCGGTCAGGTTCTTCAGCGGGTCGGCCAGCTTCTTGTCCTCGAACCGGATCACCCAGACCCGCGGCGCGTCCGCCAGGCACCGGGCCAGCTGGTCGTCGGGACACTCCTCCGCGAGGAAGTTGCCCCCGGCCCGCTGCCCGACCAGCGCGAACGCGTCCCGGGGCCGCCGGTCGGCCGGCACGTACCGGGCCACCACGTCGCGGGCCTCCCACGGCACGACCGGCTCGTGCAGCGCGTACGCGACCGCGTCGCCCGGGCGGTACTCGGCCGCGATCAGCGCGCCCACCCCCCGGGTGTCGTGCTCGTGGCCGTCGGGCCAGCGGTAGAAGAGGTTGATGTTCGCGCCGAGCGCGGCGAGCGCCACGAGCCCGGCCACGATCGGCACCAGCTTCGCCCGGGCGAGCGTGATGCCGGCCGCCAGGACGAGGGCCGGCATGGTGAAGAGGAGGTAGCGGTACCAGAACAGCTCGTGGAACTGGGCCGCGACGAACAGCACGGCCGGCGGCACCACGAGCCAGGACAGCACGAGGACCGAGGACCGCCGCCGCGAGTACGCGAGCACCGCCAGCGCGACGAGGAACCCGCCCACCGCCGCCGCCGACGTCAGCTTCTCCGGCAGGGCGATCACGGTGCGCACGCTCGACTCGGGGATCCAGCTCACCTGCCTGGTCTGCCGCATCGACAGCACGACCAGGGGAAGCACCGGCAGCACCCCGAGGGAGGCGGCCAGGAACCAGCGCCAGAACACCGGCCGGCGGGCCCGCCACAGGAACAGCAGCGCCACGACGCCGTGCGCGGCGACGATCAGGATCGCCAGGATGTGCAGGAAACCCATCAGGGCGACGGTGACGGCGTACCCGATGAGCAGTCGCTTCGACGGACGGCGCAGGATCCGGTCCATCAGCAGGGTGGCCGCCACCGCGCCGAGGATGACGAACGGGTAGACCCGGGCCTCCTGGGCGTACCGCGACGCGGCCGGGACCAGGGTGAACGCCAGCCCGGCGACCAGTCCCGCCCGGTACGACACGAGCCGCCGGCCCAGCACCGCCAGCAGCCCGGCCGCGGCCGCCATCGCCAGCACCGACGGGAACCGCAGCGCGAACTCGGAATCCCCCGCGACCCTGATCCACAGGTTCACGAACACGTAGTACAGCCCGTCGACCGCGTCGACGTCGCCCAGCATCCGGAGCATGTCGCCCAGCGGCATCCGGGCCGCGCCCCAGGTCGCCAGCTCGTCGGCCCACATCCCGGGCCGACCCAGCCGCCAGAGGCCCAGCGCGAACATCACCAGGGCCGGGGCCGACCACACGGGAACCCGGAGACGCGAGGTTGGGAGCACGAGCCAGTAAACCATTTGCGCGATCGACGACCGGCGCTCACCACCGTGCCACCCATGTCACACGGCTCACAGGGTGCTCGGTAGCATCGGGTAAGGTGCCCGGAGCGGTCCCCACACTCTTGACCGCACAAAATCGGGCAAACAAGTGAGGGAAGTACTGAAATGACCGATCTTGGTGGAGACCAGCAGGTCCAGGAGGAGGTCCTCGAGGGCCTCGCCGAGGCCGTCAACCATCGCAAGTGGTTCTCCTCCATGGCGTTCCCCTACCTGGGGGACGATCCGATCGAGGTCGGCAGCGGTTTCGGGGACTACGCGCTGGAGTGGGCACCGCGGGTCCGCCGCTTCACCTGCACCGAGGCCGAGCCCACCCGCCTCCGCGAGCTCGCCGAGCGGATGGCCGCCGAGGCCCCCAACGTCGAGGTCCGCCAGCTCCTGCTCCCCACCACGGAGATCGGCCAGCACACCGGCCTGGTCACGTACAACGTCCTCGAGCACATCGAGGACCACGTGGGCGCGCTGCGCAGCATGTCCGGCCTGCTCAAGCCCGGCTCCGCGATCGTGGTCGTGGTCCCCGCGTTCATGATCGCGATGAGCAAGGTGGACATCGCCACCGGCCACGTCCGGCGCTACACCAAGAAGACGATGCGCGCCGCGATGGAGGAGGCCGGGCTGGAGATCGAGGTGCTCAAGTACGCGAACATCCTCGGCTTCTTCGGCTACTTCGTCTCCGCCAAGCTGCTCGGCCAGGCCCCCAAGCCCGGCCCGGTCGTGCGGATCTACGACAAGTTCGTGCTCCCGGTGACCCGCGCGTGGGAGAGCGTCTTCGGCGCGCCGTTCGGGCAGTCCGTGATCTGCGTGGCCCGTACCCCGAAGAAGTAGTCACACCCGGCACGGCACCGGCCGGCGGCACCCTGTTGTGGGGGTGCCGCCGGCCGGTGCCATTTCCGCGGGTCGGTGCGTGGGTGTGCGCCCGGCCGCAGAACCGGGTGCGCGGGGCGGTCCGGCCGGGACACGCCGGTCCGGCCGGTGGAGCCCCGCACGGCGGAGGGACGGCCGCTGCCCCTCCGGTCGGTGCACGCGGGAGGCCGCCCCGACCGGCGGGTGGAGCCGCCGGGCCGGGCGGGTGCGTGGTGCCGCCGGCCGGCCGCGCTCTCGCAGACCGACCGACAGCAGGTCAGATCACTCGGTGACGGGCGCGAACCGCTCCGACCGGACGGGCCGGCGGGTGAGGCGGAGCGCCGAACCGGTGAGCACGAGCGCGCCGACCAGGGCCGCGCCGTGCAACCACGGGTTGAGGATGGGCACGAACGCCACGACCCCGACCGGGATCTGGACCATCGCGACGAGCGCGATCAGCAGGGCCTTGCGGTTGCCACCCCAGAGGTACGCCGTCCACAGTGGCGAGGAGACCACCGCCAGGGTGAGGACGTCCAGCAGGGTGTGCAGGTAGACGTTGTGCACCCGGTCGTGGGCGAACGCCGACGCCGGACTGGAGATCAGCAGGACCCCGATGGTGGTGCCCAGGGCCAGGAGTACTCGCCGCATGGGGTGCCCCCTTTCGACTACGAGTTGTGATCACCCTACGGCGTTGCGTAGTCACGGGGAAGCCGAGCGGACGTGAGTGAATATCCACGAACGCTAATTTCCTGTGGTACGGGGCTCGCGCGGTGCCCCTACTCCGCCGCCGAGGCGATCTCCCGCGCCCGGTCCCGCGCCGCCTCCAGGGCCGCGAGCATCGCCGCGCGCACCCCGTGGTTCTCCAGCTCGCGGATCGCGCTGATCGTCGTACCCGCCGGGGAGGTCACGGCCTCCCGCAGCGTCACCGGGTGCTCCCCGGAGTCGCGGAGCATCACGGCCGAGCCGATCGCGGTCTGCACGATCAGGTCGCGGGCCACCTGGCGGGGCAGCCCGAGGAGGATGCCCGCGTCGATCATGGCCTCGACGAGGAAGTAGAAGTACGCCGGGCCGGAACCGGACAGGGCCGTCACCGCGTCCTGCTGGGACTCCGGCACCCGGATCGTCTTGCCCAGGGGCTTGAACAGCTCCTCGGTGAGGGTCATGTGCGCGGGCAGCGCGTGCGCCCCGGCGGAGATGGCCGTCATCGCCTCGTCGACCAGGGCCGGGGTGTTGGTCATGACCCGCACGACCGGGGTGCCCGGCTGGAGGCGGCGCTCGAAGAAGGAGGTCGGCAGGCCCGCGCACAGGGAGACGACCAGCTTGTCGGCGGGGATCTTGCCGCCGAGCTCCTCCAGGAGTACCCCCGCGTCCTGGGGTTTGACCGCGATCGCCACGACCTCGGCCTCGTCGATCGCCGCCAGGTTGTCCAGCACCCGGATGCCGAGCCGGTCCCGCAGGTCCTGGGCCCGCTCGGGGCGGCGGGCGGTGGCGATCAGCCGGCTCGCCGGCCAACCGGCCTTGACCAGGCCCGTCAGCAGCACCTCGCCGATCTTGCCCGCTCCGATGACGGCAACGGTGTCCACGCGCGTTCCTCTTTCCTAGGGCCGGGCCACGGTGGCACCGGTTCGCCACGGGGCCGTGCGGGACCGGTGGGCCGCCTCACCCCCCGGTCCCTCCACGACTCCTACCCGAAGAAGACCTCGGCCTCGGCCAGCCGCGCCGCCGGCACGGTCTTCAGCTCGCGGGTCGCCTCCTCGAGCGGCACCCGGACGATGTCCGTACCGCGCAGGGCGACCATCTTCCCGAAGTCGCCCTCGTGCACCGCGTCGATCGCGTGCAGCCCGAACCGGGTCGCCAGCACCCGGTCGAACGCGGTCGGGGTGCCGCCGCGCTGGATGTGGCCGAGGACGACCGCGCGGGCCTCCTTGCCGGTCCGCTTCTCGATCTGGTCGGCGAGCCACTGGCCGACCCCGCCCAGCCGGACGTGCCCGAACGCGTCGAGCTGACCACCCTGGGTGACCATGTCGCCGTCGGACGGCATCGCGCCCTCGGAGACCACCACGATCGGGCTGTACCGGGTCTGGAACCGGGTCTCGATGTACTCGACGACCTTGTCCAGGTCGAACTTCTGCTCGGGCAGCAGGATCACGTTCGCGCCGCCGGCGAGGCCGGAGTGCAGGGCGATCCAGCCGGCGTGCCGGCCCATCACCTCGACCACGACGGTGCGGTGGTGGCTCTCGGCCGTGGTGTGCAGCCGGTCGATGGCCTCCATCGCGATGTTCACGGCGGTGTCGAACCCGAACGTGTAGTCGGTGGCGCCCAGGTCGTTGTCGATCGTCTTCGGGACGCCGACGACGGGCACGCCCAGCTCGGTCAGCTTCGCCGCGACACCGAGGGTGTCCTCGCCACCGATCGCGATCAGCGCGTCGACGCCGCCCTCGGCCAGGTTCGCCTTGATCCGCTCGACGCCGCCCTCGATCTTGAACGGGTTGGTCCGCGAGGAGCCGAGAATCGTCCCGCCGCGCGGCAGGATGCCCCGGACCTCCGGGATCCCCAGCGGGCGGGTGTCGCCCTCCAGCGGGCCCCGCCAACCGTCCCGGAAGCCGACGAACTCGTGGCCGTAGTCCGTGACGCCCTTGCGCACCACGGCGCGGATCACCGCGTTCAGGCCGGGGCAGTCTCCGCCGCCGGTCAGCACACCGATACGCATAGCTGTGGATCCCTTCGTTGGATCGCGTGAAAAAGGTGCGAACCACCTAGGAACGAGCGGCGCCGTTGCCGGCCCCGGGGCCGCGGTTCCCACTGTAGTCGCAGTCAGTGACGGATGGCGTTCCACCGCGCCAGGTTGTGCCGGGCGTCGGCGAGCGCGTCGTGCTGGTCCGGAGGGGCCGCCGGCAGGTGCGGTTTGCCCGCGTCGTCCCACGCCTGGCGCAGCTCCTTGGTGAACCGGGGGATGATCCGCGGCAGGGCCGGCATGGCCCCCCAGAGCTGGGCGAGGACGACGTGGTCGTAGGCGGCGTACCAGGCCCACAGCTCCAGTTCGTCGCCCGGGGCGAGCGGCTCGGTGAGGAACGCGAGCAGGTCCTCGCGGATCCGCTCCCGGCTCCGCCACGCCTTGTCGGACGGGGACGGCAGCTTGTCGAGGACGTTGCGGCGCACCCAGGGCACGGCCTTCGAGTCGTCGAACTGGGTCGACACGGCGTAGAACTCACGGCCGTGTTCGTCCACCACCCCGATGGAAACGAGGTCGACTATGCGGCCGTCCTCAATGAATTCGCAGTCGTAGAAATAACGGTAGATCACCCCGACAGGGTACGCACCCCGCGCGCGACCCCCCGGTGACCTGGGCGGACTCGCACCGACGCGTATCCTGGAGCGCTCACTTGCACCACCGATTCGGTTTTGTACCCGAACGGTGCCCTGTCGGGAGACCGATATGGGGGATGTACATAGCGCGACAACCGTGCATGATCTGTGGTGTTCGGTTGCATGAGAAGTAAACCGGGGAGGAGTACTACCGTGGAGGCTCGCCTTCCGGATCCCACCGACGCGCTCACCGGCGTGGAGTTGTTCGCTGGGCTGGAGCCAGAGGCGCGGGAGCGTGTGCTCGCCGCCGCCGTGCCCCGCACGTACCGCAAGGGGCAGTTGCTCTTCGTCGAGAACGATCCCGGCGAGTCCCTGATCGTGCTCAAGCGCGGCGCGGTGGCGGTCTTCCGCACGGCGCCGACCGGCGAACGCGCGGTGCTGCACGTGGCCCGCCCGCCCGGTGTCATCGGTGAGATCGCGCTGCTCGACGGCGCGGCCCGCTCGGCGTCGGCCGAGGCCATCGAGGACTGCGTGGCCCTCGCCCTGTCGCGGGGCGCGTTCCTCGAGCTGGTGCACGCCAACCCGCGGATCCTGGACCCGGTGCTGCGCGCGCTGGGCGCCTACATCCGCCGGCTCACCGAGCAGAACGCCGACCACGTGTTCCTCGACCTACCGGGCCGGGTCGCCAAGACGCTGGTCCGGCTGGCCGGGGAGACGCCGGCGACGATGGTGACGATCGAGCTCAACCAGAGCCAGCTGGCCGAGATGGCGGGCGGTTCGCGGCAGAGCGTGAACCAGGCGATCGGTTCCTTCGCGAACCGGGGCTGGCTGCGGACCGAGGGCCGCCGGATCGTGCTGACCGACATCCTGTCGCTGCGGCGACGTGCGGGGATGCCGGACCGGTAGCGGCGCCCGGCCGGGTTCGCCCCGGCTGTCAAGTGGGACCTTTTCAGATAGCGAAAAATGGCGGGACCTGAGTCAGCAGGCCCCGCCATTGTCGTGCGCGGTCCGACCTACGTGGGGCCGACCCAACCGTCGGTCTTCGGGTCCTTCACGGTCGGGCCGACCCAGTCGCACACGCCCTGGGCTGCCAGTTGGCCCGCCGTGAGGTCGTCGACCGTGAGGACCTCGCCGGTGTGGTGCACGGTGCCCTTCGGGTCCGTCCAGTCCTGGGTCAGCGTTACCTGAGCCATATCCCTCCCCCTCCTATAAGAAATTGCCGCGCTGACTGTAGGCACAAACACTTGACAGGCGCATGCCCAGTGTCGGTATCCGAACAGCCCATTCCGTTCATGGTGGACTTCCCGGCATACTCGGCGTCGGCCGATGATCTACAGGGGGTAGGGGCATCTCCAGTCGAAGCTGCACACAGTGTGGCCGCCCGGGCGCGGACGACGATAAGTTCTGCGGCGGTTGCGGCAAGTCCCTGTCCCTCGATTGCGCCAATTGTGGACGCACCCTCAAGCCTGACGCGCAGTTCTGCACCGGCTGCGGCACGGCCGCCGGGGACGGCGACCCGCCCGGCCAGCAGACCGCCCACGAGGACCGCCGCCGGGTGAGTGTCCTGTTCGTGGACCTGATCGACTCGACGCCGTACGCGGAGCGCGTCGACCCCGAGCAGGTCCGGGCGATGCAGCACAAGTTCTTCGGTACGGCGCGCCGGGTGATCCGGCAGCACGGCGGCGTGGTGGAGAAGTACATCGGGGACGCGGTGATGGCGCTGTTCGGCGCGCCCGTGGCCACGGAGACCGACCCGTTGCGGTGTGTGCGCGCGGGCCTGGAGCTGCAGCGTGCCCTGATCCACGAGGCGCCGGACGCGGGCCTGCGGTTCCGGGTCGGGATCGTCACCGGCGAGGCCCTGGTGGACGTCGCGGCGGCCCGGGACGGCGGTCAGGCCATCGTGGCCGGTGACGTCGTGAACACCGCGGCCCGGTTGCAGACCTCGGCCCCTCCGGGCGGGGTGCTGGTGTGCGGGGTGACGTACGCGGCGACCCGCGACGCCGTGCGCTACGCCGAGCAGGCGCCGCTGAACCTGCGCGGCCGTTCCGTGGCGACGGAGGTGTGGCTGGCCGAGGCGCCGGTGCGCCGCCGCCCGCCGGAGGAGTTCGACCACACGCCGCTGATCGACCGCGAGCACGAGCTGAGCCTGCTGACCAACGCGCTGCACCGCGCCGTGTCCGAGCGGACCCCGCAGCTGGTCACCGTGCTCGGCCGGGCCGGGATCGGCAAGAGCCGGCTGGTGCGCGAGCTGTACACGCACACCCAGCGGATCCTCGACGCGCCGGTGGCCTGGCGGACCGGGTACTGCCCGCCGTTCGGCGAGGACGTCACGTACATGGCGCTCTCCGACATCGTCAAGGCGCACGCCGGGATCCTGGACACCGACGGGGCGGAGACGGCCCGGCACCGGCTGACCATCGCGCTGCGCGAGTCCGGGGCCGAGAGCGACGGCCGGCTCGCCGACGCGCTCGCGCCGCTGGTGGGGCTGTCGGGGTCGAAGCTGTCGGCGGAGGACGCGAGTTCGCTGTGGCGGCGGTACCTGCGCTCCATGGCGGCCCAGCGGCCGACGGTGCTGCTGTTCGAGGACATCCACCTCGCCGACCCCGCGCTGCTCAACTTCATCGAACTGCTGGTCGGCGGCGCGCGGGACCTGCCGCTGCTCGTGCTGTGCACCGCCCGGCAGGAGCTGCTCGAACGCGAGCCGTCCTGGGCCGGGGCGGTGGCCGGCTCGCTGACCATCGCGCTGCCGCCGATGCGCGACACCGACATCGCGACGATGTACGCGCAGATGTTCGGGCAGGCCGCGTTCCCGGCGGAGATGCTCGCGCCGCTGGTGGAGTTCGCCGGCGGTAACCCGCTGTACGCGCACGAGTACGCCCGGATGCTGATCGAGCGGGGCACCCTGCGCCGGGGCGAGCGGAGCTGGTCGCTGCGGGGCGACGACGACCTGCCGATGCCCGACAGCGTGCACGCCGTGATCGCCAACCGGATCGACCTGCTCGACGCCGCCGACCGCACCGTGTTGCAGGCCGCCGCGGTCGTGGGCGCCACGTTCTGGCCCGGTGCGGTGGCTGCCGCCGTGGGCCGGTCCGTGGAGACCGTGGAGAAGGCCCTGCGCCGGCTGGAGCAGCGCGACCTGATCAGCGAGCAGCACGAGTCCACGATGGCCGGCCAGGCCGAGTACCGGTTCCGGCACGTCCTGGTCCGTGAGGTCTGCTACCAGCGCCTGCCGCGCACCGAACGCATCGCCCGGCACGAGCGCACCGCCACCTGGCTGACCGGCGTGTCAGCTAGTCGTGCGGATGATCTGGCCGAGGTGACCGCCCGGCACCGAGCGGCGGCGTACGAGATCGCGCTGTCGTTGGGGCTGGAGCCCGAGCGGTACGCCCGCGCGGCCCGCCAGGCCCTGCACGCCGCCGCCCGCAAGGCCTACCGGCTCTACGCCCTCGACCGGGCCGCCACGTACGCAGAGCGGGCCATGCAACTGTGCCCGGAGGACGAACCCGACCTGGCCACCGGCCGGCTCCAGCTCGAACTCCTCGTCACCGAGCTGGCCTACTACCGCGACCGGGACTCGTTCCTGCGCAGCGGCGGCGTCGAACAGCTCGCCGCCCTGGGCGAACGCCTGCACGCCATCGGCGACGTCGCGGGTGCCGCCACGGCCGCCACCCTGTCCGGGACCGTGGCCATCATGACCGCCGACCGCACCGCCGCCCTGGGCTGGCTGGAACGGTCCGTGGAACTGTTCACCCAGCTCCCGGACTCCGCCGAGAAGGCCACCGCGTTCACGGAGCTGTCCCGGGCGCACATGCTCAACTACGAGCACGACCCGGCCGCCAACGCCGCGGCCGCCGCGCTCGACATCGCCGACCGGCTCAACCTGGTCGAGGTCCGCGCGTCCGCCATGATCACGATGGGCGTGACCCGGGTGCTCGCCGGCGACCCCACCGGCCGGCAGGACCTCGACGACGCGCTCGCCTACTGCCGGGGCCGCGAACTGCCCGCCGTGAAGCGGGTCGCGATCAACATCGCCTGGGCCATGCAGGAGGACGGCGACATGGCCGGCTCCCGCCCCCTGATCGAGCAGTACCAGAGCGGGAACGTCGGCAGCGGGCACGCCACGGTCGCCGACTTCTCCGAGGAGGCGATGTGGAGCTTCTTCGCCGGGGACTGGCCCCGGCTGCTCACCGCCGCCGACGCGTACCTCGACACCCCCAGCGGGGAGTGGGACCTGCAGAACCGGTCCATCCGGGCCTGGGTCCGCGAACTGTGCGGCATCCCGACCACCGGTGACGGCGACGGCGGGGACGACGAGATCGCCCGGGCGATCGGCACCGCCCGGCGGACCGGGTTCCACCGTCCCCTGTGGGCCACCGTCAGCCACGGCGCGTTCTGCCGGGCGTTGCAGGGCCGCCACGACGAGACCAGCGAACTGATCGGCGAGCTGATCGACGACTGGCTGCCCACCCGGATCATCGCCAGCCGCGAGTGGGTGGCCGCCGCCGCGTTCGCCGCCGCCCTCACCGGCCCCGCGACCGCCGACCGGCTGCACAAGGTCCTGGAGGCCTCACCCCGGCGCACCCCGTGGGTCGAGGCGGCCCTCGCCGTCGCCTCCGCGGGGATGACCGGCGGGGACCAGCGCCAGGCCGGCGCGCTGTACGCGCGGGCCGCGGAGCTCTACCGCCAGATCGGGGACGCCACCGACCAGGCGATCGCGACGGCCCTGGCCGCCCGGGCGTACGAGACCGCCGGGGATCCGGCCGCCCAGGGCCCGCGCGCCGAGACCCGGGCGTTCGCTGCCCGCAACTCCGCACCCGGGCTCATGACGCTCGGCCTGACCGCGACCGTCACACCGCTACGGGCGGCTGGTTCTTGAGCTTGGCGGCGTAGACGTCCACGTACTCCTGGCCGGACAGTTCCATCAGCTCGTACATCACCTCGTCGGTGATCGAGCGCTCCACGAACCGGTCGCCGACGAAGCCGTCGTACCGGGAGAAGTCCAGGGGCTTGCCGATCCTGATCTCGACCCGCATGATCCGGGGCCAGATCCGGCCGGGGGGCTGCACCAGGTGCGTGTTCACCATGGCGCACGGGACGACGGGCGCGCCGGTCTCCAGGGCGAGCCGGGCGACGCCGGTCTTGCCGCGGTAGAGCCGGCCGTCCGGGGAGCGGGTGCCCTCCGGGTAGATGCCGAACAGGTGGCCGTCGCGGAGCACCCGCGCGCCGGTCTCCAGGGCCCCGGCGCCCGCGCCGCCGCCGCTGCGGTCCACGGGGATCTGGCCGGTACCGCCGAAGAAGATCCGGTTGATCCAGCCCTTGACGCCCTTGCCGTTGAAGTACTCCGCCTTGGCGACGAACGTGATCCGGCGCTTCACGACGAGCGGCAGGAAGATCGAGTCCGAGAACGACAGGTGGTTGCTCGCCAGGATCGCGGCACCGGACTCGGGAATGTTCTCCAGGCCCTCGACCTTGGGCCTGAAGAACAGCCAGAGCCAGGGACCGATCACGAGGTGTTTGAGCACCCAGTAGAGCACATCATCCTCCGCACGATCGGTGACTGGTGACCATTCAACCCCATGAACCCGCCCCGGTGTTGTGACCCGGGGGCGGAAACGTGTCACGATGTTTTCGTCGAATGATCGCAGAGGTCGGAGGAACACGGGTGAACGCTGACGCCGAGCGGGCCGAGCCGGACCCGGACGACGTGGATGCCCAGTTCGCCCGGATAGTCGCCGGATATCACACCGACGCCCCCGATCGGCCGGAAATCGAGTCCGTGGAGCTCACCGACATGACCGCCCTGGCGGGCCTCTCGCCGCGCGGTCCGGAACCCGACGAACCGGGGCTGCTCGAGGGGCTCGACACGTTCGGTATGGACCTGGAGGGCGACGAGGACGAGCACTACGTGCCCCCGCCGCCTCCGCCGCTCCCCCGGCCCACCAAGCGGGTCGTGACGGCGGCGCTGGTGTTCTCCGTGGGCACCCTGCTGCTGTTCTGGCCCGAGCTGCTGCCGATCTCCGACCAGCTGGTGCGGTTCGCCGGGATGGGCGGGATCGTCGCGGCCGTCGTGATGCTGGTGATGCTGCTCAAGCCCGGGGACGAAGAGGACTACGACCCGGACCAGGGCGCCCGCGTCTGAGCGGAGGCAGATCAGGACCACTCTTCGGGTACGACGGCGCGTGGCCCGGCGTACCCGTCGAAGGGGTCTAGGGTTTCGCGACCGTCTGGTCGAGCCAGTCCAGCAGGCCCTCCAGCGGATAGAGCCACGACGGGTCCGACAGCCGGCGCGGCTCCGACAACAGGGTCGGCGTGACCCGGTAGTGCTCGCCCGCCTTCGTCAGCCCCCGGCCCGCCCCGCCCACCAGGAGCACCTGCGCGGGGCCGACGACGTCCTCGTCGGGCAGCTTGGCGGGCGGGTCGATCAGGACGGCGGCCTTCGCCGGGTACCGGGTGAGGGCCGAGGCCACCCAGCGCGCGCCCGACCCGTGGCCGACGAGCACCGCCTGCCGGGGCAGGGACGCGGCGACCTGCACGACGTCGTGGCAGTGTTCCCGGACGGCGACGAACCGGCCGGGGCGCGGGGCCAGCGCGTGCGCCGCCCAGCCGCGCTCGGCGCACCGGTCCAGCCAGTGCTCCGCGAAGAACTCGGCCGGCCGGCCCACGAACAGCAGCGGCGGGTGCAGGTCCTCGCCGGGCAGCGCGGAACGCACCTCGCGGGCGACGGGCCGGACCGGCCGGGACCAGTCGCGCGTCCGCAGGACCCTGATCACGCGGTCAACTCCTTCAGCAGACTCTCGACGGCCTTCAGGTACGTCACGTGCGACACCTCGAACCAGTGCCGTTCCGTGGCGCTGACCTTGGCCTTCGTCCACCGCCACTCGGCCCGGTCGGCCGCACCCGCCCAGATCTGCGCCGCGCGCTCCGGGTTCGTGTTCCGCAGCGTCAACCAGCGGGCGATGGCCTGGGTCTGCCAGTGCACCAGCGGGAACTGCCCCGAGTCGGGCTGCACCAGGCCGGCGACGGCCAGGGTGGGGTGCCGGGGGGCGAACATGTGCAGCCACAGCCGGGGCGGGTTCGCGCCGAGGATGCCGGGGTCGAGGAACTCGAACCGGGGCGCGTAGCCGGTGGCCAGGACGACCAGGTCCGGCTCCGCCTCGGTGCCGTCCTCGAACTCGACGGTGCGGGCGGTGAACCGTTTCACGTCGTGCACGGGGGTGATCGCGCCGTGGCCGACGTAGTACACGAGCTGGCTGTTGACGATGGGGTGCGTCTCGTACACCTTGTGGTCGGGTTTGCGCAGGCCGAAGCGGGTCAGGTCGCCCACGGTCAGCCGGAGCACCCGGTGGAACGCCCACTGCCGCAGCCGCAGCGGCAGCCACTGCGCCCCGTCGTTGACCTGGTCGGCGGGCCGGCCGAACACGTACTTCGGCGCGTACCAGTAGCCGCGCCGGGTCGAGTGCCAGCACGCGGCGGCCTGCTGGGCGGCCTCCACCGCGATGTCACACCCGGTGTTGCCACCCCCGATGACCAGCACCTTCTTACCCCGCAGCACGGCGGCGTCCTTATAGGACGAAGCGTGGATGACCTTGCCCCGGAAGTCCTCGATCCCGGGCAGCGCCGGGGTGCGCGGATGCGAGTTGTGCCCGTTGGCGACGACCACGGCCGCGTAGCTCAGCTCGCGCTCCGCCCCGCCGTGCGCCGGCCGGACCCGGACCCGCCACCGGTCGTTCTCGATCGGATCGGCGGACACCACCTCGGTGCCGAACCAGATGTGCTCGCGGAGGCCGAAGTGCTCGGCGTAGCGCTCGAAGTAGGCGAGCAGCTGGGAGTGGTGCGGGTAGTCCGGCCAGTGGTCGGGCAGGGGGAAGTCCGGGAACTGCGTCATCGGCTTCGACGAGATCAGGTGCGTGCTGGAGTACACCGGGCTTCGTTCGTGCCGGATGTTCCACGCCCCGCCGATCCCGGTCTCCCGGTCGTAACAGTCGACGGCGAAGCCGTGTTCCAGAAGGTTCTTCACCGCAGCCAGGCCGCTCGACCCGGCGCCGATCACACAGACGGCGGCACCACGATCATCCACCGCGACAGTCTGCCCCCACAGGCGGCCGTTGGCAATAAAAGATCCCTTATCTGGTACGGGAGGAGAGCGCCGCCACGACCGCGCGGGTGCGGTCCTCGTGCAGCCGGTATCCGGTGTGCTCCCTGATCTCCCGGGCGATCCGGACGTGTTCGGCAGCCGACATCTGCTCCCCCCTGTCGAGGCGCAGCTCGGCGAGCAGGGTGTGCGCCTCACACTCGTGCAGCCGGTACCGGTGCTGACCGGCCAGTGCCAGGCCCTGTTCGCCCAACTCCAGCGCCTGGTCGAGTTCGCCGCGCGCCGCCCGGACGTCGGCGAGACCGAGGAGTGCCGGGGTCTCGTACCGTGGTACGCCGGTGACCCGGGCCAGGGTCAGTGCCTCGCCGTAGGCGACCTCCGCGTCCGCCGTCCTGCCCTGACCCATCGCCAACGCGCCCACCACGAGCTGGGCGTCGGCCTCCATCCGCGGACTGCCGATGGCCCGCGCCCCGTTCAGCGCCGCCGTGACGTGCTCCGCCGCCTCCGGGAACCTCCCCAGTTCCTGGCAGGCCCGCGCGAGCTCCACGAGCGCCAACAGCTCGCCGTGGTCGCCGAACTGTCGGTAGAGCACCAGGGTGTCGGTCAGGACCCGCACCGCGTCCTCGTAGCGTCCCAGGTGGGTGTACACCCTCCCCAGGTTGTTCAGCGCGCTCGCCTCGCTCCCGCCGGCGCCCAGCTCCCGGAACAGGACGCTGGCCTGGCGGTGGGTCTCAGCGGACCGGTCGAGCAGTCCGAGGTCGGAGTAGACGTTCCCCAGGTTGTTGAGATTGTTCGCCTGCAACGGAAGCAACCCGATCCGGCGGCCCACCTCGACAGCCTGGCTCAGATGCTCGGCGGCCTCGTCGAGTCGCCCCGCGGCCCAGTGCACGACCCCGAGGTTGCCCTCCGCCGCGCCCTCCCCGGCGGCCCACTCCGACGCGCGGGCCGCGACCAGTGCCCGGCCGATGTGCGTCGTCGCCAGGTCCAGTCCGCCCGCGGTGTAGTGGGCGTGACCGAGGCTGAGCTCACTGATCGCCCGCCCGACGCCGTCACCGACCACGTTCGCCGCGTGCAGTCCCTCCCGCGCGGCGGCTATCCAGTCACCCGTGTAGTGCGCCTGGTAGTGGAAACCCCGCAGTGCGCCGGTGAGAACCCAGACGTCCGGTTGTGGATCATGCCGGGCGAAGTACCGCACCGCCGCCAGCAGGTTGCCCCGCTCAGCCTCCAGCCAGGCCATCGCTGCCGACGACGTGGGGAAGCCGGCGTGTCCGGTCGTGGGGGCGTCGAGGCGCAGAACCTGCGGGTAGAGCAGGCGCGCCGCGGCTTCGGCGCCGGCCAGGCACCAGCGCAGGAGCCGCTGCCGGGCCTCGACCGCGCACGTGGCGCCGTCCTCCGCCTCGGCGCGCTGCCGGGCGTACACCCGGATCAGGTCGTGCGGCGCGTAGCGCCCCGACCGGTCGGACTCCAGCAGGTGCGCGGCCGACAGCTCCTCCAGGAGCGCGCCGGCCCGGTCCGCCGGGATCTCCGCCAGCGCCGCCGCCGCGTCCGCCGTCAGGTCCGCGCCCGGGATCAGGCCCACGAGGCGGAACAGCCGGGCGGTCTCCGGGGCGAGCGCCCGGTAGGAGTAGCCGAAAACCCCGCGCACCGAGGCCAGCTCGTCGCCGGGGACCTCCAGCGAGGCCAGCAGGTCACCGGCCCGGAGTTCGGCGTTGTAACCGGCGACGTCGCGCCGGGGTTGGCTGACCAGGTGCGCGGCGGCGATCCGCAGCGCCAGGGGCAGGTCGCCGCACAGTTCCGCGAGGTCGGCGACCGCCTCCGGTTCGGCCTCCGTCCGCCGCCGCCCGAGGATCCGGGTGAGCAGTTCCACGGCCCTGTCCCGGGGCAGGACGCCCAGCTCCAGCAAGCGGGCGCCGTCGCGGGCGACGAGGCCGGCCAGCCGGTCGCGGCTGGTCACCACGACCCGGCTGCCCCGGCTGCCCGGGAGCAACGGCCGGACCTGGTCCGGGCCGCTGGCGTTGTCGAGGATGACGAGGACGCGGCGATCCGCGAGGAGGGTGCGGTACAGGGCCGCCGCCTCCGCCAGATCGAGGGGGATCTCCGTTCCCGGTACGCCGAGGGCTCGGAGGAAGCCGGTCACCGCGTCCAGGGGCCGGACGGGATCCGTGGCGGAGTAACCGTGCAGGTTCACGTACAGCTGGCCGTCGGGGTAGAGGTCGCGGACCCGGTGCGCCCAGTGCAGCGCGAGGGCGGTCTTGCCGACCCCGCCCGCGCCCTCGATCGTGCTGATCACGACCGCGCCGGCACCGTCGAACAGCTCGTCGAGCCGGGCGGTCTCCGCCGCGCGGCCCACGAAGTCGGGCACGTCCGGCGGGAGCTGCGCCGGGCCGTCCGGGCGGAGGGCCGCGGCCGGGGCGGGGCGCAGGGCCGGGTCGTCGGTGAGGATGGCCCGCTCCAGGTCGACGAACTCCTTCCCCGGGTCCAGGCCGTGCTCCTCGACGAGCAGCGCGCGGTAGTCGCGGGCCACGGCGAGGGCGTCGGGCTGGCGGTCGAGGCGGTACAGGGCGAGCATCAGGTGCCGGCGCAGCCGTTCGCGCAGCGGGTGCTCGGCGGTCCAGCCGGTCAGCTCGTCCACGACCAGCGCGGTGCGGCCGGCGGCCAGGTCCAGTTCGGCGAGCCGTTCGACGACGGCCAGGCGCTGGTCCTCCAGCCGGGCCCGGGCGGCCTCCACGTACGGCGCGGACACGTCGGCCAGCGCCGGCCCCCGCCACAGGGCCAGCGCCCCGCGCAGGGCGGCGGCGTCGTCGGGGGACGCGGCCAGGGCGGCGAACGCATCCACATCGAACTGCTCGGGGGTGACGTCCAGCACGTACCCGGCTGATCGGGTCTGCAGCAGGTGTTCGGCCCCCGCGTCCCGCAGCGTGCGGCGCAGTGCGGACACCGCGACCTGGATCTGGCCCCGGGCCCGGTCCGGCGGAGTGTCGCCCCAGATGGCGTCGATCAGGCGCTCGGACGAGACGGTCCGGCGGGCGTGCAGGAGCAGACAGCAGAGCACCGCCCGGTGCCGGGGAGCGAGGTCCGCCACCGGACGGTCGTCGACCAGCACCTGAACCGGACCCAGCACACCGAAACGCAACGTCACCACGGCACCCCCATACCCCAGGAGACTAGGTGATGTCGGCCCCCGCGGAAAACGAGTTGGGTCACTCTCCGGGGTCGGCGGGTCCGAGTTCGGCGAGGCCCGCCGCGATCCGGTCCTCCGTGTCCGGGCCGGCCGCGTCGACGTCCAGCGCCCGGGCCCGCTCCAGGTGGCCGCGGGCCTCCGCGCGCCGGCCCAGGCGGAGCAGCACCTCGCCGAGGAGCGCCAGGTCGTCCTTCTCGCGCCGCCGGTCCCCGAGGCGGTGCCTGATCTCCAGCGAGCCGCGGAGGTGGTCGAGGGCGTCGGCCAGCTCGCCGCGCACCCGGTGCAGGTCGCCCAGGCTGTTGAGCACGTCGCCCTCGCCGCGCAGGTCGCCCAGTTCCCGGGAGATGGCCAGGGCCTCGCGGAACACGTCGCCGGCCTCGGTGTGCTCGCCGCGTTTCTGGTGCGCGATGCCCAGGCAGTTCAGCGACATCGCCTCGCCGCGCCGGTCGCCGGTGCGGCGTTGCAGGACGATGGCCCGGCGGAAGTAGTCGACGGCGTCGGCGGACCGGTCGCCCTCGGCGGCGCAGATCCCCAGGTTGATCAGGGCCACCGACACCCGGAACAGGTCCCCGGTCTCCTCGAAGTGCCCGAGCGCGGCCTCCAGCGGCCCGAGGGCCTCGGCGTAGCGGCCCTGGGTCACGCACAGCGCCGCGAACAGGTTGTTGGCCGCCGCCAGCCCGGCCCGGTCGCCGGTGGCGCGGTGCAGCTCCATCGCGTGCCGGAGGTGTGCCCGGGCGTCGTCGGCGCGGCCGACCTGCCGGTACACCGTGGCCAGGTCGGTGTGCGCGCTGGCCGTGCCGACCGCGTCCCCGAGCCGCCCGGCCACCTCCAGCGCGGCCTCGAAGAGTTCCACCGACTCCGGGCCGTGCCCCCGGTCGACGAAGAAGTCCTTCAACCGGTACGCCAGCTCGTACGCCGACGCGTCGTCCCCGCGCAGCACCGCCAGCCGGAACACGGGCAGCAGGTTGGCCCGTTCGGCGTCGAGGAACACGAGCGCGTCGAGCTGGTCGGGCGGGAACGGCGGCGCCTCCGGTACGCGGCGGGCGGACAGCTTCACCCGGTCGCGCTGCGGGGCGATCAGGGCGGCGGCCGCGTGCAGGACCGCGAGGTACCAGTCGACGAGCCGGCCCGACGCCCCGTCGAGGGCTTCCGGGGACTCCTCGGCCGCCGCCCGGTGCGCGGCGTACTCCCGCAGGAGGTCGTGCAGGGTGTACCGCCCCGGCGCGTGCTCCGCCACCAGGTGCGCCGCCGCCAGCCGGTCGAGGAGGAACTCCGCCTCGGGCACCGACGTGTCCACGAGGGCGGCGGCCGCGTCGACGGTCAGGTCCGCGCCCGGGACGCGGCCCAGCAGCCGGAACAGCCGCGCCTCGGCCGGGGACAGCGCGGCGTAGGACTGGTCGAACGCCGCCCGCACCGACGACTGCTCGTCCCCGGCCACGGTCAGCGCGCGCAGCCGGTTGCCCTCCCGGAGCACGGCGGCGTGTTCGGCGAGCCCGACCTCGGGCCGGTCCACCAGGTAGGCGGCCGTGATCCGCAACGCCAACGGCAGCTGTCCACACAGGACCGTCAGCTCGGCGGCCGCCGCCGGCTCCGCCGCGACCCGCCCGGCCCCGACGATCCGGGTCAGCAGCGCCAGCGCGTCGGCGGGCCCCAGCTCGGTGAGCGTGACCCGGCGGGCGCCGTCGCGGGCCACCAGGCCGGCGAGCCGGTCGCGGCTGGTCACCACCGCCAGGCTGCCCGGGCCGACCGGCAACAGTGGACGGACCTGCTCGGGACTGTTCGCGTTGTCCAGCACCACGACGAGCCGGAGACCGGACACCTTCTCCCGGTACGCGGCCACGGCGGCCGGCAGCTCCGTCGGGATCCGGCCGCCCGGCACCCCGAGGGCGCGCAGCAGCCGGATGAGCGCATCGAGGGGCCGCAGCGGCGCGGTGGCCGAGTAGCCGTGCAGGTTCAGGTACAGCTGGCCGTCCGGGAACCGGTCGCGGACCCGGTGCGCCCAGTGCACGGCCAACGCGGTCTTCCCGACGCCCCCGACCCCGGCGATCGTGGTCAGCACCACGGCCGTCGCGCCCGGCCGGCCGTGGTCGGGCAGCAGGCCGTCGAGGAGTTCGAGCTGGTCCGCGCGGCCCGTGAAGTCGACGACGTCCGGCGGGAGCTGCGCGGGGGCCGGCGCCGCCCGGACCGGGGCCGCGACCGGCTCGGACCGGCGGATCGACTCCTCCAGCGCGGTGAACCCCGGGCGCGGGTCCAGGCCGTGCTCCTCGGCGAGGTACCGGCGGAAGTCCCCCGCCACCCGCAGCGCGTCCCGGGACCGGCCACAGCCGTGCAGGGCGAGCATCAGCTGCTCCCGGAACCGCTCGCGCACCGGGTGCGCGGCGACCAGTTCGGTCAGCTCCGGGACGAGTTCGCGGTGCCGGCCCCGGTCGAGTTCGCGGTCGGCGAGGCGTTCGCACGTGGTGAGCCGCAGATCCTCCAGCCGGCCCCGGGCGGCGTCCGCGTACGGCGCCGCCACGTCGTCCAGCGCCGGCCCCCGCCACAGCGCCAGCGCGGCCCGGAGCGTCGCGGCGTCCGCGTCGGCCGGCGCGACCCGCTCAGTGAACGCGTCGAGGTCGAACTGGCCCGGGCCGGGCGTCAGCGCGTACCCGGCGGGCAGGGTCTCCAGCAGCTCGGCCAGGCCCACCTGGCGCAGCACACCGCGCAGGGTGGAGATGGCCACCTGCACCTGGGCCCGGGCGGTCACCGGCGGGGCGGCGCCCCAGATCGCGGCGACCAGCCGGTCGGCGGACACCGGCCGTCCCGCGTTCAGCAACAGGTACGCCAGGACCGCGCGCTGTCTGGGCTGCATGGACAGACACGAGCCGTCGGGGCCGCACACCCGTACCGCGCCGAGGACGCCGAACCTCATCCACGCCTTCCTCCGTCAGCCCCCGCGAGCCTCCGCGAGCGGATCCCCCGCCCTCCGCGAGCGTAGGCGACGGGTCGGTGTGCCATAAGGGGTGCCGACCCCCGGTTGGGGGGTAGCGGACACCGACGTCGGGGGCGTAATGTTCCCAGCACGGAGCGCCTCACCGCCTTCTTCCCCCGTGGAAGGCGGAGGGGCGCTCCCCTTGTTGTCACGGTGGTCAGGCGGCGTCGTCACCGTTGTCGCACGGCGTTGTCACCGTTGTCACAGGCCGCCACCTGGCCGGCTACAGCTCGACCTCGGCGTAGATCGGGAAGTGGTCGCTGGCCCGGCGGACGGCGGGGGTGTCCACCACCCGGTACCCCGAGACCCTGCACGACTCGTCCGCGAACAGCGCGTCGATCCGCCGCTGCGGGTTGTTGATGCTGAACGTCGGCGTCTGGTCGCCGACCCCCGCGTCGATCCGGCCGTCGGCCAGGGTCCGCCAGGCCGACCCGCCCTCGGTCTCGTTGATGTCCCCGCCGAAGATCGCGGTCCCGCCCGCCTCGCGGATCGTCGACGCGAGCAGCGCCGCCTGGGCCGGCCGCTCGTGGTCGTCGGTGGCGAGATGGCTGCCGACGGCGAGGAACGGCACCCGGCCCACCGAACACCGGGCGAACGCCGCCCCGCGCAGGTGCCGGCCCGGGGTCAGCGGATACCGCAGCCCCCAGGCCTCCTCGACGTCGACGCGCATGCTGACCAGGATCGCGTTGCCCAGCCCGGGCAGGCCGCCCGACGCGTAGATCATGCCGCCCCAGCGGGCGAGCTCCGCGCACTTCTGCCGCCACCGGAACCGGCGCGGCGCCTCCTGGGCGAACAGCACGTCGGGCGCGAGCTCGCGGATCACCTCGCCCAGAGCGGCACGGTCGTCCTTGAGACCCCGCACGTTGTACGAGACCACCCGCAGCTTCGGCATGCCGTCCCTCTTGAGCAGCTAACGTTGCCTGGGTAGAGCTAGGGTCGCCGGGCCAGATCCGCGGCGCCGACGAGCCCGGCGAGATTGCCCAGCCGGGCCTGGCGGATCTCCGCCACCGGCAGCTTGCCCCGCTGTGTCAAGCGGTCCGCGTAGGCGCGCCGCGCAGGGTCGAGCAGGAGCTCCCCGGCCTCGCTGACGCCGCCGCCGACCACGATGACCGCCGGGTCCAGGATCTGCACGGCGTCGGCCATCCCGTAGCCGAGCCACCGGCCGATCTCGGCGAACGCGGCCCGGGCGGTGGGATCGCCGTCGCGGGCGGCCCGGGTCACGGTCGGCCCGTCGATCTTGTCCACGTCGCCGCCGACGAGGGCGAGCAGTTCCGCGGCCGGGCCGGTACCGCCGTCGCGGACCGCCGCGCGGGCGTACCGGACCAGGGCGGTGCCCGACGTGTACTGCTCCAGGCAGCCCCGCGCCCCGCACCCGCACGGATGCCCGTCGGCCACGGCGAGGGTGTGCCCGAACTCCGCGGCGATGCCGTGCTCGCCCCGGACCAGGTTGCCGGCGAGCACGATGCCGCCGCCGATCCCGGTGCCGACGGTGAGCAGGACGAGGGAGTTCGTACCCTGCCCGGCCCCGAACCGGAACTCCGCCCAGGCCGCGGCGTTCGCGTCGTTCTCGACCACCACGGGCAGGTCGATGTCGGCGGCGACCGAGTCGCGGAGCGGCTCGTGCCGCCAGGCCAGGTTGGGCGCGTAGAGCACGGTCGACCGTTCCGCGTCGATCCAGCCGGCCGCGCCGATGCCCACGGCCTCGACCGGGTGCGCGGCCGACAGTTCCCGGATCACGTCGACGATCAGCTCGCGGGTCCGGCCGACGTCGTCAGCCGGGGTGTCGCGGCGCGCCTGGGCGACCACCGTGCCGTCCGCGTCGACGACCCCGGCCAGCACCTTGGTGCCACCGACGTCGATCCCGATGGTGAGTCCCACCCGACTCCTTAGTTTCTGTGACGACACGGTGCTACCGGACAGGGGCCCGGGTCGGACGGGTCTCAGGCCTTCGAGCCCTCGACGCGCCGCTTGAGCTCCTTGAGCGCCGTGTCCATGATCATTTTCTCGGCCTTGCGCTTGAACATGCCCAGCATGCTCATGCCCAGCTCCACCGCGAGCGTGTACGTCACCGTCGACGTGCCGTCGCCGTTGTCCGCGAGGTCGTAGGAGCCGACCTGGCTCTTCTGCAACGCGGACGGCGCGACGAGCCGCCACTCGATCCGGGAGATGTCCTCGGCGTACTCGTAGCTCAGGGTGTACTCGTCCTTCGCCACCCCCGCGTCGAGGGAGAACCGGACCTGGCTGGCGTAGCCGTCCTCGTACTCCTCGATCACCTCGATCGACCGCACGGCGGCGGCCCACTCCGGATATCTCGGGAAGTCGCAGATCACCGCAGCGATGTCGGCGGGCGAGGCCGCGACGACGATCGACTGGGTCGAGGAGTCCGCCATGAGAGCGAAGACTACCTGGCCGCGTGCGTGGGGTGCTGCGCGCCGCGTCGTTTTCCCAGCGGGCGGGCCTGGACACCGTTTTCGCGAGGGGAACCCGGTCGACCGGGGCCGGCGGCGCGCCGGCCCGCCCGGCGCGGCGGCCCTGATAGGTTCGAAAAGTATCAGCTGCGTGACGGGCCTGTTCACGAAAGGGTACTCGCGGGTAAGTTCGCGGTGACCCCACGCGTGTGGGGCTGCTCGGGGGGCTAGTAAAGGAGTCGGAAGTGCGCGAATTCTCCGTACCAGCGGCCGTGACCGTCCCCGACGACCTCACGCTGACGGACAAGATCTGGTCCAACGCGCAGGACCACGGCGACGTCGTGCAGTTCCGCCGCCCGGGTCCGGACGGCTGGCTGGACGTCACGTGCCGCGAGTTCCGCGACGAGGTGGCCGCGCTGGCCGCCGGCATGATCGCGGCCGGCATCTCCGGCGGCGACCGGGTCGGCCTGATGAGCAAGACGCGGTACGAGTGGGGCGTCATCGACTACGCCATCTGGGCGGCCGGTGCCGTGACCGTACCCATCTACGAGACGTCCTCGGCCGAGCAGGTCGAGTGGATCCTGGCCGACTCCGGGGCCGTGGCCATCTTCCTCGAGACCGACGAGCACGCCGCGCTGATCCCGACGGCCGACCTGCCGGCGCTCAAGCACATCTGGAAGATCGACGCCGGGGTGCTCGCCGAGCTGTCGCCCGCGGACCCCGACCTGGCCGGGGTCGAGGCCCGCCGGGGCGCCACCCAGGCCGCCGACGTGGCCACGATCATCTACACCTCGGGGACGACGGGCAAGCCGAAGGGCTGCGTCCTGACCCACCGCAACCTGTACTCGAACGCGGAGAACGCCCTCTTCAACTACGGCACCATCCTCGGCAACGGCGGCACGACGCTGCTGTTCCTGCCGCTGGCGCACTCGCTCGCCCGGATGGTCCAGCTCGCGTTCGTGCACGGCCGGATCGCCATCGGGCACACCGCCGACGTGAAGAACCTGCTCGACGACCTGAAGACGTTCCAGCCGACGATCATCCTGTCGGTGCCCCGGGTGTTCGAGAAGGTCTACAACGGGGCCAAGCAGAAGGCGCACGCCGCCGGCAAGGGCAAGATCTTCGACCGGGCCGCCGGGGTGGCCATCCAGTGGAGCAGGGCGCAGGACGCGGGCGGCGCCGGCTTCGGCCTCAACCTCCAGCACAAGGTCTTCGACAAGCTGGTCTACAGCAAGCTGCGCGTCGCCCTCGGCGGGATGTGCAACTGGGCCGTGTCCGGCGGCGCGCCGCTCGGCGACCGGCTCGGCCACTTCTTCCGCGGCATCGGCGTCACGGTCCTGGAGGGCTACGGCCTGACGGAGACCGCGCCGGTCACCAACATCAACGAGCCGGGGATGCAGAAGATCGGCTCCGTCGGCCGGCCGATCCCGGGCACGACGATCTCGATCGCCGACGACGGCGAGATCCTGGTCAAGGGCCCGCAGGTGATGAAGGGGTACTGGAACAACCCCGCCGCCACCGCCGAGGCGATCGACTCCGACGGCTGGTTCCACACCGGCGACATCGGCCACCTCGACGACGCGGGCTTCCTGTTCATCACCGGCCGCAAGAAGGAACTCATCGTCACGGCCGGCGGCAAGAACGTCGCCCCCGCCGTCCTCGAGGACCGGGTCCGGGCCCACCCGCTGATCAGCCAGTGCGTCGTCATCGGCGACCAGCAGCCCTTCATCGCCGCGCTGGTCGCGATCGACGAGGAGGCTTTCCCGCGGTGGCTCGAGGCGAACGGACGAACCGGTACGATCGCGGAGTTGAGGACCGACGAATCGTTGCGGGCCGAGGTGCAGACCGCGGTCGACGACGCCAACAGGGCCGTCTCGCACGCCGAGGCGATCAAGGTCTTCCGGATCCTGCCCCGGGACTTCACCGAAGCCACCGGTGAGCTCACGCCGTCGATGAAGGTGAAGCGCAACGTTGTCCACAAGGAGTACGCCGACGAGATCGCAGCCATCTACGGGGCCTGACCTCGACACCGAGCCGGGCGGCGCGTGGTACAGACCGAGCACCATCACCACCGTCGTCCGCCTCGGACTCCTGGCGCTCGTCACCATCCTGAGCCTGGTGGCGACGAAGGACCCGAGAACCCTGGTGTGGATCGGTCTCCTGACGATCGCCGCGCTGCCGGCGACCCTGAGACCGACCCATCCGGTGTACGGCCGGGCCGGCCGCGCCGCCGAGACCATCGTGACCGTGATCGGCGCGGTGGCCCTGGCCGACGAGGGCTGGACCCTCCTGCCCTACCTGCTCGCCCCGGTGATGAGCGCCGCCCTGTACCGGGGCGCCGCCGAGGCGTTCCTGCTGGTCGCGATGGCCGGGATCGGGCTGCTCGGCAGCGGGACGTTCACCGGCAACTTCAGCCGCTCGGACAACCTGCTGACGGCCGTGCAGTGGCTGGCCATCTCGACGGCCACCGCCGCGTTCGGGGGCGCGCTGCACCGGGCGTTGGCGACCCGGAACAGGCCCCAGCCGTACGCGGAGGCGACCCGGCTGCTCACCCAGCTCCGGACGGTCGCCCGGCACCTGCCCGGCGGCACCCTGGACCCGGGCGGGATCGCGGCGCACATGCTCGACGAGGTCCGCGAGGCGGCCGGCCTGGACCGGGCCGCGGTGTTCGGGGCCAGTGGCGGCGGCCGGCTCGTGGTGCTCGCCCAGTTCGGCGTGGACCGGGTCGACTGGGAGACGTCGGTGGACTCCGAGAGCGCCGTGGCGGACGCGTGGGCCACCCAGCAGCCCCAGGTGGTGTCCCGGTCGCTGTCGCGGTCCCGGGCCGCCGCCAAGGGCGAGGTGTCGGCCCTGGTGGTGCCCCTGATGGCCGGGGTGCGCACGATCGGGCTGCTGGCGATCGAGAGCGACAAGCCGGGGGCGTACCCGGCGCAGGTCGTCGCGCGCGTCGCCGAGCTGGCCGGCCCCGCCGCGCTCCGGTTGGAGGCCGCGCTGCTGTTCGACGAGGTGCGCACGCTGGCCACGAGCGAGGAGCGCCAGCGCCTGGCCCGGGAGATCCACGACGGGGTCGCCCAGGAGCTGGTGATGGTCGGCTACGGCATCGACAACGCGCTCGCCCAGCTCCCGCCGGGCAGCGAGGGGGCGGAGAACGACCTCAAGGAGCTGCGCACCGAGGTGACCCGCGTCATCACGGAGCTGCGGCTGAGCCTGTTCGAGCTGCGCAGCGAGGTGGAGCGGCACGGCGGCCTCGCGGCGGCGATCTCCGACTACGCCCGGACGATCGGTTCGTCCGCCGGACTCCGGGTGCATCTGTCCCTGGATGAGTCAACTTCCCGACTTCCGGCGGCGATTGAGGGCGAATTGCTCAGAATCGCCCAGGAAGCCATCACGAACGCACGGAAGCACGCGCGGGCGGAGAACCTGTGGGTAACTTGCGAGGTTGATCCCCCGTACGCTCGAATCGAGGTCTCCGACGACGGTGCCGGCATCGGGGACGGCCCCGCTGACGGCAGCTACGGGCTGGCCATCATGGCCGAGCGCGCGGAGCGGATCCGCGGCGATCTGAGCATCGCCCCCCGCGACCCACGGGGCACGACGGTGGTGATGGTGTTAGGCACGGCTGTCCGGCACGGTAGCGTATCGGCATCAGAGGGGGTGGGCATCAAAGATGAGTGACCCGACGTCCAGCGAACCGACCCGGGTGCTGTTGGTCGACGACCATGACCTGATCCGCAAGGGTCTGAGGCATGCTTTCGACCGCGACCCGCAGTTCGAGGTGGTCGGCGAGGCCGGCACCACGGCGGATGCTTTGCGGCTGTGCGCCGCACTGTCGCCCGAAGTGGTGATCATGGATCTGCGGCTGCCCGACGGCAGCGGTCTCGACGCGACCCGCGAACTGCGGAAGAACAACCCGACCATGGGCATCGTGGTGCTCACCATGTACGCGGGTGACGACCAGCTCTTCGGCGCCCTGGAGGCGGGTGCGAGCGCCTTCGTGCCGAAGAGCTCGCCGGCCGACGACGTGGTGGCCGCGGCACGGCACGCGGCGAGCACGCCGAACGCGTTCACCGCCGCCGACCTGGCCGAGGCCATGAAGCGCCGGCTGGCCCCGTCCGGGCCGCAGCTCTCGCCCCGCGAGGGGCAGGTGCTGAAGCTGCTCGCCGACGGCATGAGCGTCGCCGGCATCGCCAAGCAGCTCTACGTGTCGGAGTCGACGGCGAAGACCCACATCTCCAAGTTGTACGAGAAGCTGGGTGCCGCCAACCGCGCGCAGGCGCTGATGACGGCCCTGCGGCTCGGCATCCTGGAGCCACCGGACAAGCAGCGCTTCTAGCCTGTCAGGCGCCACGTATCCACACTTGCGGTTGTGGTACCTATTATCACGTCTATTTCGGACAAAATAGGTGCCACAACCGCAAGGGGGATCCGTGGAGGCCACGCCCCTCCTCGACATCGTCACGCGTCGCCCCTGGCCTGCCGTGCTCCGCGGCGAGCAGGGCCTGCGCCAACTCGGCCGCCAGCTGCGCGAACGCCACGCCCGCGCCCCGCGCGCGCCCCGGCCCGCCGGCTACCTGGACTGGGAACTGTCCGGCGCCCGGAGCCCGCTGATCGACCTCTGCCAGCTCACCTGGGCCATCGCGCCGATCTCTCTGCGACCGTTCAGCGAGTTCGGGTTCCGCGCGGAGCCCGACCGGCTGCGTCGGATCGAGGGCCTGTGCGAGGCGTACGGGGTGGATCCCGAGATCGTGCTGCTGGCCGCGCCCGAGTGCATGCGCACGGCGGCCCGCAGGCTCGAACGGCGCTCGGCGACGGGGGCGGCCGAACTACGCGAGACCATCGACTGGTACCTCGGATGGCTTAAAAGGTGACAAAACAAATGCATCCATGGCGCCCGGCGCAGGAACTGGGTAACCTCCGACCGTTCGACCAATTTGGAGGAGCGATGGGCGACTGGCGGGAGGACCGCATCGGAGCGGCCCGACGCGGTGAGAATCCGACCGTGTTGGCGAAGATGCGCAGCGGCTTCGCCGTCATAGGCGACACCCAGTTCCTTCCGGGGTACTGCGTGCTGCTGTCGGACATCGACGACGCCGAGCACCTCTCGGACCTGCCCCTGGCGGAGCGGACCCAGTTCCTCACCGACATGGCACTGTTGGGCGAGGCGGTGTTCAACGCCTGCAACGGCGACGACCCGCACTTCCGCCGGATCAACTACGAGATCCTCGGCAACCAGGACCACTACCTGCACGCGCACGTCTTCCCGAGGTACGCGTGGGAGCCGCCCGAGATGCGCAGCGGGCCGGTGCGGCGCTACACCCGGGACCGGTGGACGCATCCGGAGTGGCAGCTGTGCAGCGACCACGACGGACTGCGCAAGGCGATCACCCGGGAGCTGGAACGACTGATGGCGACGGCGTACACGCTGCCGGCCAGCACGCTCTCCTAGCCGTTACGACGACCGGCCCGCCCCCCTTTACCCGGGCGCGGGCCGGTTCTCGTCTCAGGGGTGCAACAGGGCCTTCATGCGGTCCGCCTGGGCGTCCCAGTGCCACTCCTTCTCGACCCAGGCCCGGCCGGCCTTGCCGAGGCGGGCGGCCAGGTCGCGGTCCGTGAGCAGGTCCACCAGCCGGTCCACCAGGGCCGGGGAGTCGTGGTCGACCACGTAGCCGGTCTCCCCCTCCAGCACGGCGTCCGGCGAGCCGCCCGAGTTGCCGGCCACCACGGGCAGCCCGACGGCGCTGGCCTCCAGGAACACGATGCCCAGGCCCTCGACGTCGAGGCCGGCGGCCCGGGTCCGGCACGGCATCGCGAACACGTCGCCGGCCGCGTAGTGCGCGGGGAGTTCCTCGTACGGGACGGAGCCGGTGAACACGACCGCGTCGGAGACGCCGACCTGGGCGGCGAGCTTGACGAGCTTCGACCGGTACGGGCCGCCGCTGACCAGGAGCAGCCGGGCGTCGGGTACCCGGCGGAGCACGGCCGGCAGCGCCCGGATCAGGGTGTCCTGGCCCTTGCGGGGCACCAGGCGGGACACGCAGACGATGACGGGGCGGTCGCCGAGGCCGTGCCGGGCGCGGATCGCCGTGCCGTCCACGCCCGGGTGGAACGTGTCGACCTGCACGCCGGGCGCGAGCCGTTCGAGGGTGGTCAGCTCGCCGAGGGCCGGCGCGAGGCGTACCCGTTGGAATTCCGTCAGGTAGGTCAGCACGTCGGTGTGCCGGGCGATCCGGCGCAGCAGCCCCCGGGCCCCGGGCAGCTTGGCCCAGCCGATCTCGTGGCCGTGGGTGAGGCCGATCGCGCGTTCGATGCCGGTGCGGCGGCGCAGGCCCTCCGCGAGCAGGCCCAGCGGGGCGGCGGCCCCGAACCAGACGGAGTCGCAGCCGTGCGCGCGGGCGATCTCGGCGGCCCGGCGGGCGACGGCCCTGGTCGGCAGCATCATCCCGGTGTCCTCGCGGACCACCTCGAACGGCTGCTTCGCGTCGAACGCGGTCGACTCCGCGCCCCGCCAGGTCGACGAGTAGACGACCAGCGAGGGCTGGCGCACGGCGAGGGCGTGCACGAACGACTGGATGCCGCCGGGGCGGGGCGGGAAGTCGTTGGTGACGAGCAGCGTCGTCATGCCGGGGTCCCCCGGTGCGCGCGGGACCGCGTCGGCGACGGGCGTGGTGTGGTCATCAGGGCTTCTTCCAGGTGCGGGCCACGGCCATCCGCTGCACGGCGGACGGGTGGCTGGAGAACAGCAGGTATTCCACCACGGGCGGGTCCGGGTCGCCCAGGTTGACCAGCGACAGCCGGCGCTGCATCGCCCCGAACGTGTCCGGGTCGCCGGTCAGGGTCAGGGCGTGCCGGTCGGCCCGTGCCTCGACCTGCCGGGACACCAGGTTCTGGACCGGGCCGGCGAGCAGGCCGACGATCCCCGCGACGGCGAACAGCAGCGCCAGGGCGCGCGGGTCGGTGACCGCGTCGACCCCGGCCCGGCGGAGCAGCCCGGTCCAGCCGCCGAGGAGGTACAGCCCGATCACGCCGGCCGCGGCGCCCAACGCGCCGGTCACGGTACCCAACAGCACGTCGTTGTCCTTAGCGTGGCCCAGTTCGTGGGCGACGACGGACGCGACCTCCTCTGGCGGGGCCTCCTTGAGCAGGGTGTCGTAGACGACGATCCGGCGGGTCGGGCCGAGCCCGGAGACGTAGGCGTTCACGGCGCGGGTCCGGCGGGACGCGTCGGCGATCAGGACATCCTTGACGGGTACGCCGTCGCGGGCGGCCAGCTCCATCAGCGTCGACCGCAGCGGCCCCTCCGACAGGGGCACGAACTTGTTGAACACGGGCTCGACCAGCACGGGCAGCGCGAACGACAGCAGCACCACGACGAGCGCCGCCCCGGCCGCGCCGAACGCCCACCACCAGCGGGGCGCGTACCGGACCAGGGTGTAGAACGCGCCGAGGGCCACGGCGGACAGCACCGCGCTGAGCAGGTACCCCTTGAGCACGTCCCCGCCCCACGAGCCCCAGTCCCGGGTGGACAGTCCGTACCGGCGGAGGATCGTCTCCTGCCACGCCGCCACGGGCAGGGTCAGCAGCTGCGCGAGGGTCACCAGCAGCAGGCCGCCGAGCACGCCCCGGACCAGCCAGTGCGCCGGCAGCAGCCCGATCAGCCGGGCACCGAGCGGGGTGAGGCCGAGGACCACGGACAGCGCCAGGCCGAGCAGCAGGGCCCCGTAGCTGCCGGGGCGCAGCGCGGTGTGGAACTCCCGGGCCCGGGCCACCTTGTCGGCAGGCAACTCCCCGAGGGCGGCCAGCTGCTCGGACCTCGGCGGGGTGGGGGCCCAGGGCACCAGGAACACGAGGATCGCGGCGATCAGGATGGCCAGGCCGGCCAGTACCCACCACGCGGTGGTTCTCATCCGAGCCGCCTCTCCACGTACTCCCGCCAGTGCGCGACCAGGTGCGCCTCGCCCAGGCCCAGCTCCTCGCGGAGCACGGTGTCCACCACCGCGCCCGCCGATATTCTCGTGTACACCTGCTTGAGGGTCGCCTCGCCGGCCCGTTCGACCATGAAGCGGCAGGCCAGCCACGCCTCCTGGTACGCCTGGGCCTGGCGGGGACCCGCGAAGTCCGCCCGGGCCGGGAGCCGCGCGGGCAGCCGGCCGAGCCGCACCTCGTCGGCCAGCTCCTTGGCGACGCTGCGGTCCCGGGTGGCGCTGCCCCGGTGCGCCACGTACTCCGCGAGGCCCTCGGCCAGCCAGTACGGCGTGCGGTCGGACGTCGTGGCCCGGACCGCCGCGTGCGTGATCTCGTGGGTGAGCACGATCTGCCGGCCGGCCGGGGACAGCCCGCCGAACACCTCCGGGTTGACGACCACCCGGCCGCCGGGATCGGTGAGCGCGGCCACGTGCGCCAGGTCGCCGTCCTCGTCGATGAGGGCGCGCAGCTCGTCCACGTCGGCCGGCACGATGATCGTGACGTGCCGGGGCCAGTCGGGCCACACCTCGGTGACGACCTTCACGGCCGCGGTGGCGGGCCACAGGATCCGGCCCATCAGCCGCTCCCCGCCGGGGTGCCCGAGGACGAGGACGGTGTCGGAGCTGCGGTCGATCCACGGCAGGGGCGCGGGCCGGGTCGCGGCGTCGCCGACGAGGCGTTTGCGGATCGTCGCCGGGGCGAGCCCGGGCGGCCCGGCCAGGGACAGCGCGACGAGCACGAGGACCGCCATCGCGACGGCGCGGCTGACCGGCCCGGCGGGGGCTCGGTCGATCGCGGGCCAGCGCGTCATTTCCGGTTGAGCCTCCGCAGCAGGGTCTCGGAACTCAGCGGGTACGCCCCGTGCCGGCGGACCCCGTCGGCGACCTCCCGGTCGGTGGAGACCACGACCACGGGGCGGCCCGAGGGCTCGGCACGCACGAGGCGGCGGATCAGGTCGTCGGCCGTCTCGCCCTTCTTGCTGAACAGGACGCGGACCCCGCGCGGGGTGGGCGGCAGGCCGTGCATCCGCTCGGCTCCGTCGAACACGCAGGTCACCTCCGCCCCGGTCTGCGCCGCGATGCCGCCGAGCCCGGTCACGAGCCGGGTCCGTTGCTGCTCCAATGACAACTCACCGAAGCCGGTCTTGGTCACGTTGTACCCGTCGACGACCAGATGAACTCTCGGCAACGACAGGAGCTGGTCGAGCCGGGCCGGGTCGTTGGCCTCCAGGGCCCGGGCGCTGGACGCGAGCTTGTCGGGCAGGTCCGCGGCGACCTCGGCCACGAAGTCGGCGGGCAGCCGGGTGGTGGGTTCCAGGGACAGTTCGCGGCGCAGGCCCTGGGCGGCCTGGCTGATCGTCTCCAGCAGCAGCCAGGTCCGCGCGTCGCCGAGCGCCCGGGCGTCGCGGCCGGTGTGCCGGGCCGTCTCCAGCGCGCCCTCCAGGTCGGTCACCTTCGCGCGCATCCGGCGCAGTTCGGCGTCGTGGTCGGCCGCCGCCTTGGTCCAGCGGCCCTTCTCCATACCCAGGAGTTCGGTGGCCTTCTTCTCCTTGCGCTCCGACTCCTGGACGGCGCGGGCCAGGCCCCGGTTCTCCTCGCGGAGCTGGTTGGCCTCGGCGCGCAGCTTCGCCAGCTCGTCGCGGGCCCGGTCCAGTTCGACGCGGGTGGTGTTGCGCTCGTGCTCGGCGCGGTTGGCCCGGGCCTCGGCGGAGTGGATCCGTTCCTCGACGGCGGCGCTGTCGGCCTCGGCGCGCACGGCCTCGGCGGTGGCCTCGACCAGGTCGAGCCAGCCCTCGGGCCGGGTCAGGTACGCCAGCGCGGCCACCTCGACCGGGTCGGCCGCCGCCGGGCACGCGCCCTCGATCAGGGCCTCGCCCAGTTCGCCGGCCTCTTCCAGCACCTTCTTGCCGATCCGCTGCCGGAACAGCGGGTCGGCGGCGACGTGCGCGGCGAGCAGCGGACCGCCCAGCCGCGCCCTACGATTCGGGGCGAATCTGGCGATCTTCTTGAGCGCCGCAGGAACCTCATCGAACGGCAAACCCGACAAAGCTCCGGCGACCAGGGCGATGACCCGCTGCCGGACCGGCTCCGGGAGCTGCGGCTCGGCGTCGGGAATGTCCGGGGTGTACTCCTCGCCCGTCATGACGCCACGGCACCGCACGACGGGCGGCCTGCGGGGCCGTACGGCGCGGTCGGGTTCGCGGCGGGGCGGTACATCCCAGTAGTGTCTCACCGCCCACGTCCGCGCGGCCACGTGACGGGCGGTGTCGGACCCCACGGGTACGGTGTCCCGGTGCTACAGACCACCATCGACGACCTCGGCGAGCCGCTGCGGGATGTCACCTTCGTCGTCGTGGACCTGGAGACGACCGGCGGTTCGCCGCAGGGCTCGGAGATCACCGAGATCGGCGCGGTCAAGGTGCGGGGCGGCGAGGTGCTCGGGGAGTTCTCGACACTGGTCAACCCGGGCGGCCCGATCCCGCCGTACATCTCGGTGCTGACCGGGATCACCGACGCGATGGTGATCGAGGCGCCGCCGATCGCGGAGGTGCTGCCGCAGTTCCTCGCGTGGGCCGAGGGCGCGGTGCTCGTGGCCCACAACGCGCCGTTCGACATCGGCTTCCTCAAGGCGGCGTGCGCCCGCACCGGCCGGCCCTGGCCGAACGCGCGCACCCTGGACACGGTCCCCCTGGCGCGCAAGACCCTGAGCCGCGACGAGGTGCCCAACTGCAAGCTCGGCACCCTGGCCGCGTTCTTCCGGGCCGACACCGAGCCGATCCACCGGGCCCTCGACGACGCCCGCGCGACGGTCGACGTGCTGCACGGCCTGCTCGGGCGACTGAAGCACGTCGACACGTTCGACGAGCTCACGGCCTACATGAAGACCTCCGACCCGGAGCGCCGGCTCAAGCGGCACCTGGCCCGGGGCATCCCCAGCGCGCCCGGGGTCTACATCTTCCGCGACGCCGACGACCTCCCGCTGTACGTCGGGACGAGCTCGGATCTCGCCACTCGGGTGAACAGCTACTTCACCGCCTCGGAGAACCGCGCGAGAATGACCTCGATGATCAGGCTGGCCGAGCGGATCGAGGCCGTGGAGTGCGCGCACGCCCTGGAGGCGGAGGTCCGCGAGTTGCGCATGATCGTGGCGCACCAGCCTCCGTACAACAAACGGTCGAAGTACCCGCGCCGGCCGCCCCGCCCGCTGAAGGACCTCGACAGCAGCGTCAAGCGGCACCTGGGCCGGATCGACCGGCTCGCCGCCTCCCAGCGGTACGAGGAGGCGGCCGTCGAGCGGACCAAACTCGCCCGGCTGCTGCGGGGCGCGATCCGGGTGGCCCGGCTGGGCTCGCTCGCCGCCGTCCCCGAGTTGGTCGCGGCCCGGCCGACGACGGCGGGCGGCTGGGAGATCAGTGTGATCCGGCACGGCCGGCTGGCCGCCGCGGGCGCGTCCCCGCCGCGCCAGCACCCGCGGCCGACCCTCGATCTGCTCCTCGCGACCGCCGAGACGGTGCTCGGACCGACCGAGGCGTTGGAAGAGACCGATCTGTTACACACGTGGCTGGAGAAGCCCGAAACCCGCTTGGTGTCCAGTACAGCGGGGTGGTCGACCCCCACGGACGGGGCCCTGCGGTGGACCGATCTACTCGCCAGGGCGGAAATACATACCAACAAGTGGTCGACCACGGAGCGTTTGGATCGTTAGGATCTGTATTAGGTCCCATTCCGACTGTCGGGGAGGGGGTGTCGAGTGGCGCTTGACGCCAGCATGCCGCATCTACCCGCACAGTGGCTCCGTTCGGTTCTGCCCTGGGGAAACAGCAACAACGATCCGGTCTCGCCGGTCGACCCCGTGGTCCAGTCCCATCGGAAGCTGCACCCGCGGGCGGATCCGGCTGTCATCCGCCGGGCGTACGAGGTAGCCGAGCGCGCGCACAAGGGCCAGATGCGCAAGAGCGGCGAGGAGTACATCACCCACCCGCTCGCGGTCGCGCAACTGCTCGCCGACCTCGGCATGGACACGATCACGCTGGTCGCCGCGCTCCTGCACGACACGGTCGAGGACACGAACTACACCCTCGAGGCGCTGAACACCGACTTCGGCACCGAGGTGTCCTACCTGGTCGACGGGGTCACGAAGTTCGACAAGGCGTTCTACGGGGCGGCGGCCGAGGCCGAGACGTACCGGAAGATGATGCTGTCGGCGGGCCGCGACATCCGGGTCCTGATCATCAAGCTGGCCGACCGGGTGCACAACATGCGGACCCTCGGGGCCCGGGGCTCGGCCTCCAAGACCCGGATCGCCAAGGCCACCAGCGAGGTGCTGATCCCGCTCGCCGACCGGCTCGGTATCCAACGGATCAAACGAGAGCTGGAGGACATCGTCTTCTTCCATCTCGATCCGTCCGGCTGGGCCCAGGTCGACCAGTACTTCCGCGCCCAGCCGGACCGCACCCCGTACCTGTCCGCCGTCGCCGGCGAGATCCTGAGCGAGCTGCGCACCGTCAAGGTGCACGCCGACATCGCCGAACGGCAGCGCCACCACTGGTCCATACACAGTGACAAGGTGAAGCGCGGCCAGATCTACGACCCGCCCCGCCTCGCCATCATCGTCAGCGGCCCCGACACCGACTGTTACGCCGCCCTCGGCGCGGTGCACGGACTGTGGCGGCCCCTCCCGGGCCGCTTCAAGGATTTCATCGCCAGTCCGAAGTTCAACCTCTACCAGTCGCTGCACACCACGGTCCTCGGCCCGGGTGACCAGCCGGTCGAGCTGCTGATCCGGACCCGCGACATGCACGAGACGGCGGAGTACGGCATCGTGGCCCAGTTCCGGGTCGCCGACGGCAACGCCAACCCCGAGCGCAGCAACCCCGACCAGTTGCAGTGGCTGCACCGGCTGCTGGACTGGCAGCGCGACGCGGTGGACGCCGCGGACTTCCTCAACGCCCTGCACTGCGACCTCTCCGAGGACCAGATCCAGGTGTTCACCACGGGCGGCGCGCAGGTGGCCCTGCCGGCGGAGGCGACACCGGTGGACCTGGCGTACACACTGGGCGACGGCGACCGGATGATCGGGGCGTACATCAACGGCCGGTTGTCGCCGCTGTCCGCGCCGCTGTCCGACGGGGACCGGGTGGAGATCATCCACGCGACGATCGGGGACGAGCCGGTCCGGCCCTCCGCGGACTGGCTGGAGTTCATCCGCAGCCCGCACGCGCGGATCCAGGTGACCCAGTGGCTCGCCGAGCACGGGTACGGCGAGGACATCGCCCAGACCGCCGCCCCCGTGTCGCTCGGCAACAAGCTCCGGCTCGGCCGGTCCGCGATCGGCCTGGCGCTGCGGCAGCACAACCGGGCGCTGGCCAGCGACCACCCGCTGCGTGACCTGGCCCGGAGCCTCGGCTACCCGGACCTGGACGCGCTGCTGATCGCCGTCGCGGAACGCAAGCTCGTCGCGGCCGAGATCGTGCAGAAGCTGATCCGCGCGGTGGACCAACCGGACGCGGCTACGCTGGCCGGATGACCTCCACCCTCCGATCCGGCCCCCGGGCGGGCGCGTGAGTGTCCGACAGCTCGCCTACCGGACGTTCTACCGGCTCCCGATGAAGGTCCGGCACCGCCTCGTGCGGGTGCTCTCGCCGACGTACATCATCGGGGCCGTGACGCTCGTGCTCAGCCCCGACGAACGCCAGATCCTGCTGCTCCGCCAACCGCCCGGCCGGGCCTGGTCGCTGCCGGCCGGCCTGCTGAACCGCCGGGAGAAGCCGATCGTGGGCGCGGCCCGCGAGGTGCGCGAGGAGACCGGGCTGCCGGTCCAGCCGGAGCAGCTCACCCCGATGAACCCGAACGCGGTCGTGCACTACCTCGGCGGCTGGGTCGACATGGTGTTCACCACCCGGGTCGCCACCGACGTGCCGCTGGAGATCGACCCGGCGGAGGTGATCGAGGCGCGGTGGTTCGACGTGGACGCGATGCCGAAGCTGACGAGGTCGACGGCCGGGCTGATCGGGCGGTACGGGTACGGGCCGCAGGCGGGCGACCAGGCGGACGCGCCGTGACCGCCGTCCGTTCCACGCCGGGCCGTGCTGGCGGCGCGCCGTGAACGCCGGCATCTGCGCCCTGATCCTCGCGGCCGGCGAGGGCACCCGGATGCGCCCGCTCACCCTGACCACGCCCAAACCGTTGCTGCCCGTCGGCGGCGTCCCCCTGCTGGACCGGGCGTTCGCGCTGGTCGAAGGCATGGACACCGCCGTGAACGCGTTCCACCTGTCCGACCTGATCGTCGCGCACGTCGGCAACCGGGCGCACGTCGAGGTCGAGAAGGAACTGCTCGGCAGCTCGGGATCCGTGGGCAACCTGCGGGGCTGGATCGCCGGCCGGGCGGTGCTCGTCCTCAACGGGGACGCGTACCTGCACGGCGGGGACCTGTCCGTGCTGCTCGACGGGTGGGACGGCGACAAGGTGCGGATGCTGGGCGTGCCCGCCGAGGGCGCGCAGTGGGCGTTCGGGGACCACGTGTTCGCCGGGGCCTCGCTGCTGCCGTGGCGGGTGGTCGCGGACCTGGAGCCGGTGCTGTCGCACCTGGTGCTCACCGCGTGGCGGCCGGCCGAGCGGGCCGGGCTGCTGGAGGTCCGGGAGTTCGGCGGCACCTACATCGACTGCGGCACGCCGGCCGACTACACCCGGGCGAACGCCCTGGCCGCCGGGCACGTCTAGGCCGGAACGCGGGCGAGATCGGGGTCCCGGCCACGTGCCGCGGCACGAGGTCGGGGTGCCGGCCACGTGCCGCGTCCTGGCCGGACGACGGCGAATCCGGGCACCGGACCCGCCCACTCCGACGGCTGGTCGCCCGCCCGCCGCCGGCCCCGGTTAGCATGAACGCACCTACCGACCCCGGGAGTTCACGGTGATCACCGCCATCGTCCTCATCGACTGCGCCGCCGACTCGATCCCGGAGGTGGCCGACACGTGCGCCAACCTCCCCGGCGTCAGCGAGGTCTATTCCGTCGCCGGCCACGTGGACCTGATCGCCATGGTCCGGGTCCGCGAGTTCGAGCAGATCGCCGAGGTCATCGCCGGCAGCATCTCGAAGGTGCCCGGCGTGATCAAGACGGAGACGCACATCGCGTTCCGCGCGTACTCGAAGCACGACCTCGAGGAGACGTTCTCCATCGGTCTGGAGTAAGACCCCAGATCAACAGCGGGTGAGGGTTACGCCGCGTCTCTGGGCCGGCACGCATCGGCACTTCCCGGGGCGCGGCCCCGGAGGGGTGTGGCCGGCATGCGCCAGCCCGTCAGGGCGCACCCGCTCCGGGGTGGGCTGCTACGGATCGGCGCCTCCGGGCGCGCGGCCTCCTTCGGCGCACCGACGCACCGGCCCTGTCCGGGCTGACAATGGGCCTCGCCCCGTTACCTACTCGCGAGTAGGATAGCGGGGTGACGTTCGAGCAGATCCATCTCGACCATGACGGGCAGCGCCTCGGGGTGCACGTCTACCCCGACGCCGCGCCCGACTCCCCCGTCGTCGTGTTCCTGCCCGCGATGGGCGTGCCCGCCGGCTACTACCGCCCGTGGGCCGCCGCCCTCGCCCGGCACGGCCTGACCGTGATCATCCCGGACCTGCGCGGCACGGGCAGCAGCCGGCCGCGTCCGGTGCGCGCCAGCCGGCACGGCCTCGCCGAGCTGGTCGGGGACGTGCAGACCGTGTTCGACGCGATCGCCGACCGCACGGCCGGCCGCAAGGTGCTCCTCGCCGGGCACTCCCTCGGCGGGCAGCTCGCGTCCCTGCACCTCTCCCGGGTCGGCACCGCCGGGGTGGACGGCCTGCTGCTGCTCGCCACCGGCCTGCCGTACTACCGGGTGTACAAGCAGCGCCGGCTCGGCGTCCTCGCGTTCAGCCACACCATCTACGCGGGGGCCAGCCTGATCGGGTACTGGCCGGGCTGGGGCTTCGCCGGCCGCCAGTCCCGGGGCGTGATCCGGGACTGGGCGTACACGTCGCGGCACGGGCGGTTCCCGGCCCTGGGCGGGGTGGACGCCGAGAAGGCGCTGGGGACCGTGGACCTGCCGGTGCTCGCGGTCAGCGTCGCCGGGGACCACTTCACGCCCTCGTCGACGCTGGAGCACCTGGTCGGGAAGCTGTCCGGGGCCCAGGTGACCCGCACGCACTACCGGGCGCCGGAGCGGGTGGACCACTTCACCTGGGTGCGGTCGGCGGACCCGCTGGCCGGCCAGGTGGCCCGGTTCGTGGCGGACCTGTAACGCGCCCACACGGCGGACAGCGGCGGCACACCCGGGGAAACAGTCCACCCTGACGGGCTGGCGCGAGCCGGCACCTCCCCCGGACAGGCGGCTGTGCGGCGGCGCACCCCAGGGAACGGCCCACCCTGACGGGCTGGCGCCCGCCCCGCCCTGGAGCGAGCCCCCAGGGAACGGCGCACCCCCAGGGCTGGCGCGTGGCGACCCACCCCCGGGGGCCGCGGGCTCAGAAGTGCCGATGCGCGCCCGCCCGGAAACGCGGCGTAACCATCACCTGGTTTTGATCTACAGCACCGCCATCGCGTCGATCTCCACGAGCATCGCCTCGTGCGGCAACTCGACGAAGATCGTCGTCCGGCACGGCAGCACCCCGCTGGGCACGTGCTCCTTGATGAACGCGCCGTAGACCTCGTTCATGGCGGCGAAGTCCGACCGGGTGGTCAGGTAGACCCGGAGCGAGACGACGTCCTCCATGGTTGCGCCGCCGGCCTCGACCACGGCCCGGACGTTCTCCAGGGTGCGCAGGGTCTGGGCCTTCACGTCACCGGGGTGCAGGTACTCGCTCGTGGCCGGGTCCTGGGGGCCCTGGCCGGAGACCTGGAGGATCGGGCCCTTGCGGATGCCCTGGGAGAAGACCCAGGCGGGCGCGGGGGCCCCGTCGGTGAGTACGGCGGTCTTGGTGGTCATGGCGCGCTCCATCCACAGTCGATCGATATCGCCCGGGTGGCCCCGAGCAGTTCCGGCACCAGTGCGAGGACCCGCTCGTAGTCGAGCACGAAGTCCGGCACGGAGATCGAGACGGCGGCCGTCACCCGGCCGTCGGGGCCCCGCACCGGGGCGGCCACGCAGTTCATGAAGGCCTCGTGTTCGCCGTGGTCGACGGCGTAGCCGCGGTCGGCGACGGCCGCCAGCTCGGCCAGCAGGGCGGCGGGGCCGGTCAGGGTGCGCGGGGTGTGCGGGGTGTAGGTGATGGCCTGCGCGATCCGGCGGCGCTCGGACTCGTCCAGGTCGGCGAGCAGCACCTTCGCGACGGCGGCGGTGTGCGGGCTGGCGGGGAGGCCGATCCGGGAGTACATCCGGACGGTGTGGGCGGCGTCGCGTTTGTCCCAGTAGACGACGTGGCCGTCCTCGTAGCCGGCCAGGTGCACGGTCTGGCCGGTGGCGGCGGCGAGCGCGGTGAGGTGCGGGCCGGCGGCGGTGCGGACCTGGCGCTGGTCGAGGGCCGTGGTGGCGAGGGCGAAGAACTGGGAGCCCAGGTGGTACCGGAAGGAGGGGTCGCGGTAGACGAACCGGTCCTCCTCGAGGGTGCGCAGGAGGCGGAGGGCGGTGCTCTTGTGCACGTCGAGGACGCGGGCGGCGTCGTCGAGGGAGCAGGGTTGTCTGCCGAGTTCCACCAGGAGGCGGAGGGCGCGGGAGAGGCTCTGGCTCATGCGGGGGCCGTCGCGGCGGTGATCCGGGTGGCCGCCCACTCGGCGGGGCTCGCGTCCAGCAGGTGGTCGAGGCCCAGCGGCACGCCGTGGTCCCCCGTCACCACCAGGGTCGCGGCGGCCGACAGGTGCCCCATCCGCAGCCGGCGCGGCTCGTCGAGGCCCCGGAGCACGCCCGTCAGGTACCCGGCGGCGAACGCGTCGCCCGCGCCCACCGCGTCCACGACCTGCACCGCGAGGGCCGGTTCCGTCACGCAGCCGCCGTCCCGGTCGACCGTGGTGGCCCGCAGCGCCCCGTCCTTGATGACCAGGGCGCGGGGCGCGGGCAGGAGTTCGCGCAGCTTGTCCGGGGTGTTCACGCCGAACGCGGACAGCGCCTCGTCGGCGCCGAGGAGCACGATGTCGGCCGCGTCGAGCAGGGGGCGGAGGACGGCCGGGTCGTAGTCCCGCCAGAGGGCGGGCCGCCAGTTCAGGTCAAAACTCACCACCTGACCGGCCCGACGCCCGATCATGAGATGGTGCAGCAACGCCAGGCAGCTGTCGGAGAGCGCCGCCGTGATGCCCGACAGGTGCAGCACGTCCGCCTCGGCCAGCAGTGCGGCCACGGCCGGGCGTTCGACGAACTCCGGGCCCATGGCGGAGGCGGCCGAACCGGCCCGGTAGTAGTGCAGCCGGCTGCTGCCCACAGGCAGGTCGTGCGGGAGGCCGGCGCCGATCTCCTTGACGTAGAGGCCGGTGGGGCGGTCGGGGTCGGTCTCGACGCCGGTGACGTCCACGCCGTCGGCGCGCAGGGCCTCGACCAGGTGCCGGCCGAAGCCGTCGTCGCCGACCCGGCTGAGCCAGGCCGTGCGGTTGCCGAGCGCGGCGAGGCCCCGGGCGACGTTGGACTCCGCGCCGCCGATGCCGCGCCGGAAGGTCTCGACCTCGTCGAGCGGGCCGGGGGTGGCGGGAACCAGGACCGCCATCGACTCGCCCAGGCAGACGGCCAGCTTTGTCATCGGACCCCTTTGTCTTGCCCACCTGGTCACGGTGATGCTACAACGACTCTAGCGCTGGTCGCAACGAACGTTGCATCCTGCGCAACAACACAGCTCAGAGGGGTACGATGCGGCCGGGCATGGCAGTGCGAGGCCGTGGGTAAGTGGACGCGGGGCAGACGGAGGTGGTGGCGGTGATCGACGGCCCAGCGGTGGACAGGCTGCGCGACGAGCGGCTCGACTGGCGGTTCAAGGCCGTGCCCGCCGACGCGTGGGGCGCGACCGTCGGGGAGTACCTGGCGACGAAGCCCGCCCGGAGCGACCTCGGTACCCCGCTGCTGACCCTCGACGCCGACGCGCTCGACCACAACGTGTCCACCATGGCGGACTGGTGCGCCCGGTCCGGCCTCGCGCACGCCCCGCACGGCAAGACCACGATGGCCCCGGCGCTGTGGCGGAAGCAGCTCGACGCCGGAGCGTGGGGCATCACGCTCGCCAACGCCGCCCAGGTCCGGGTCGGCCGCGCGTTCGGGGTCCGGCGGATCATGCTGGCCAACGCCCTGGTCGATCCGGGGGCGCTGCGCTGGCTCGGGGCGCAGCTGGACGCCGACCCGGCGTTCGAGTTCGTGTCGTGGGTGGACTCCATCCGCACCGTGGACCTGATGACCGAGGCCCTGCGCGGCGTCGGCCGGCCCGTGGACGTGTGCGTCGAGCTCGGTGCCCCCGGCGGCCGGACCGGGTGCCGCGACGACGACGAGGCCGTGGCCGTCGCGCGGGCCGTCCGGCAGAGCCCGGCGCTCCGCCTGGTCGGCGCCGCCGGGTACGAGGGCGCCCTCGCCCACGACACCTCCCCCGAGGGCCTGGCCGCCGTGGACACCTACCTCAAGCGCCTCGGCCGGTTCGCGGGCGCGATCGACGCGGGCCTGGTGAGCGCCGGCGGCAGTGCGTACTTCGACCAGGTCGGCGACATCCTCGGCCCCCTGGTGGCCACGGGCGCGACGGTCCTGCTGCGCTCCGGGGCCTACATCACGCACGACGACCTCTTCCTCCAGGGCGTCTCCCCGCTGACGAGGCGCGGCGGCGCGGCGTTCCGGCCGGCGGCCCGGGGCTGGGCCCGGGTGGTGTCCCGGCCCGAACCCGGGCTGGCGCTCCTCGACGGCGGCAAGCGCGACTTCCCGTACGACGAGGGGCTGCCCGTGCCGCTGGACCTGCCCGGCGCGCACGTGTCCGCGCTCAACGACCAGCACTCCTTCCTCCGGCTGCCCGCCGGGGCGGCCCTCGCGGTCGGCGACGTGGTCCGCTTGGGCCTGTCGCACCCGTGCACGATGTTCGACAAGTGGACGCTGATCCCGGTGCTCGACGCCGAGGACACCGTCGTCGACCTGGTCCGGACGTACTTCTGATGGTCGTCTTCCGCGACGCCACGGTCATCGACGGCACGGGCGCGCCCGGCTACCGGGCCGACGTCCGCGTCACCAGCGGCCTGATCACCCAGATCGGCGCGATCGGCGGGGACGGGATCGACGCGTCCGGCCTGGTGCTCGCGCCCGGGTTCATCGACATGCACGCGCACTCCGACCTGCGGCTGCTGCTGGAGCCCAGCCACGTGGCGAAGATCAGCCAGGGCGTGACGTGCGAGGTGCTGGGCCAGGACGGGCTGTCGTACGCGCCGGTGGACGACGTCACGCTCCCGCAGCTCCGGCAGCAGATCGCCGGCTGGAACGGGGACCCGGACGGCTTCGACTGGTCGTGGCGGAGCGTCGGGGAGTACCTGGACCGGTTGGACGAGGGCATCGCCGTCAACGCGTGCTACCTGGTGCCGCACGGTTCGGTGCGGGCCCTCGTCACGGGCTGGGAGAACCGGCCGCCCACGACGTCCGAGCTGGACCGGATGCGCGCCATCCTCGCCCGGGGCCTGGAGGAGGGCGCCGTGGGCATGTCCAGCGGGCTGACGTACGTCCCGGGGATGTACGCCGACACCGCCGAGCTGGTCGCGCTGTGCCAGGTGGTGGCCTCGTACCACGGGTTCCACGCCCCGCACCAGCGCTCGTACGGCAAGGGCGCGCTGGAGGGCTACGCGGAGATGATCGAGATCTCCCGGCAGTCCGGCTGTGCCCTGCACCTCGCGCACGCCACGATGAACTTCGGCGTGAACCAGGGCCGGGCCGGCGAACTCCTCGACCTGATCGACCACGCCGGGGTCGACATCACCCTCGACACGTACCCCTACCTGCCCGGCTCGACCACGCTCGCCGCGCTGCTGCCGAGCTGGGCGGCGGAGGGCGGCCCCGGGGCGACCCTGGAGAGGTTGGCGGACCCGGGGGTGCGCGACCGGATCCGGCACGCGATGGAGGTCGAGGGTTCCGACGGCTGCCACGGGGTGGTCACCGACTGGGAGACGATCCAGATCGCCGGGGTCCGCGACCCGGAACTCGCGCACCTGGTCGGCACCCGGGTGCGCGACACCGACGCGTTCCTCGACCTGCTGGTCCGCGACCGGCTCGGCACCACGATCCTCCAGCACGTCGGGCACGAGGAGAACGTCCGGGCCATCATGCGGCACCCCGCGCACACCGTGGGCTCCGACGGCCTGCTGGTCGGCGACCGGCCGCACCCGCGCGCCTGGGGCACCTTCCCCCGCTACCTGGGCCACTACGTGCGCGAACTGGGCGTGCTGTCCCTGGAGGAGTGCGTGGCGCACATGACCGGGCGGCCCGCGCGCCGGCTGCGGCTGACACAGCGGGGGCAGATCCACGTCGGGTACCACGCTGATCTGGTGGTCTTCGATCCCGCGAAGATCACCGACACGGCCACCTTCGACGAGCCCCGGCGGGCGGCGAAGGGCATCGCGCACGTGTACGTCAACGGCGTCGCCGTGCTCGCCGACGGCCGGCCGACCGGGGCGCTGCCGGGCCGGGCGCTGCGCCGCGGCGACCGGGGCACGGAGAGCACCACCCACTGACCAGCACCGCGCACGCCCTGGCCGGTGCTCCTGTCGGCCAGGTGTCCCCTCAGGCGAAGGAACACACATGATCCACTGGCTGCAGAAGGAGACCGGCGGACTGCTGGTTCTCTGCGGGCTCGCCATCGCGGTGCTGCTCGTCCTCATCATCCGGGTGAAGCTCGAACCGTTCATCGCCCTGCTGATCTCCGGCCTGCTCCTCGGGCTCGCCGCCGGCCTGCCGGTCAGCAAACTGGTCGGCACGGCCCTGAAGTCCGGCGACTCGATCCTGGAGACCGGCTTCGGCGGCATCCTCGGCCACATCGCCGTGATCATCGGGCTGGGCACGGTGCTCGGCGCGATCCTGGAGGCGTCCGGCGGGGCGGAGGTGCTCACCCGCAAGCTGCTGTCGACGTTCGGGGAACGGGGCGCGCCGGTCGCGATGGGCCTCGCGGGCCTGATCTTCGGCATCCCGGTGTTCTTCGACATCGGGATCTTCGTCCTCGCCCCGCTGGTCTACGTGGCGGCCCGGCGCGGCGGCCGTTCCCTGGTCCTCTACGCGCTCCCCCTGCTCGCCGGCCTGTCCATGACCCACGCGTTCCTGCCCCCGCACCCCGGCCCGGTCGCGATCGCCGGCCTGCTCGGGGTCGACATGGGCTGGATCATCGTGATGGGGCTGGCCTGCGGGCTGCCGGCGTTCGCGGTGGCGGGCATCCTGTGGCCGATGTGGATCGGCAGGCGGGTCATGGTCGAGGTGCCGGCGGACTTCGTGGCCGCCGAGCCCGACGAGGACCACCAGCCGGTGTCGCTGGGCCTGGTGGGCGCGATCATCGGGATCCCGCTGCTGCTCATCCTCGGGGCGACGTTCAGCAACGTGTGGGCGCCGTCCAGCGCCGTCACGCCCTACCTGACGTTCCTCGGCAACCCGTCGATCGCGCTGACCATCGCGGTCCTGCTCGCCTTCTGGCTGCTCGGCATCCGGCGGGGCATGACGGGTACGGAACTCGCCGCGCTCACCGGCGCCTCCCTCAAACCGATCGGCATGATCCTGCTCGTGGTCGGCGCGGGCGCGTTCTTCGGGAAGGTGATCTCCGCCACGGGGGTGGGCGCGGCGCTGGCCGGCACGCTCAAGTCGGCGGGCCTGCCGACCATCGTGCTGGCGTACCTGATCAGTTGCGGCCTCCGCCTGGCCCAGGGCTCGGCGACCGTCGCGATCGTGACCACCGGAGGCATCGTCGCCCCGCTGGTGGCCGCCGACGGGCTCAGCCAGCCCAGGATCGCCCTGGTGGCGTGCGCGATCGCCGCCGGTTCGATCATCGCCTCGCACGTCAACGACGGCGGCTTCTGGATCGTCTCGCGCTACTTCAACATGTCCGTCAAGGACACCCTGAAGACGTGGACCGTGCTGGAAACCATCCTGTCGGTCGTCGGCTTCACGATGGCGGGCCTGTTGAGCCTCGTACTGTGAAACACCCCGAGGACCTTGTCCGAACAACAATCCGCCCGATACCGTCGCGCTCATGACCGACTTTGTGGAGATGGCCCGCCAGGGCGACCTCGAGGGGTTGGCCGTCCTGCCGGCCCCGCTCGCGTACCGCTGGCTCCAGGTCGCCCGCGACTTCGGCCACGTGGCCGCCGACCCGCTGATCGACGACCTGCTCGACGGCGGGCTCCAGGACGACGAGGCCGTGGTGGCCGGCGAGCACTTCACCCTCGGCGTGGACTACCTGCGCGGCGGCGGGCTGCCGGTGGACCTCGAACGGGCGGAGATGCACCTGGAGGCGGCGCGCGACCTCGGCCACCCGGCCGCCGCCCCCGGGGGACTGTCCCCGGCGGCGGCGGACGTGTACACCCGCGTCTTCGCCTGAGCCGACCACGGTCGACACCACGCGTCGGGTACGGGCCCCGGGACCTCGGCTGGACCGGGTCCCGGGGCGACGCCGGGGCTAGAAGGTCACCGACCAGGTGGTCAGGGTGCCCGTGTCGATGGTGGCCGTGTCCGCCACCCGGAGTTTCCACACCCCGTTGGCGACCTCGGACGACGCGTTCACCGTGTACTGCTTGATCACGTTGTCCGCGCTGTCGTTGTTGACGAAGTCCTCCAGGAGGTACACCGTGCCGTCCGGCGCGACCAGGGACAGGACCAGGTCACCCCGGTAGGTGTGCAGGATGTTGACGTCCACCTTGAGGGTCGCGGGCGCGTTGCCGGCCACCCCGCTCACCGTGATCGGGCTCTCGACCGTGGAGTTGTCCGCGATCGCGAAGTCGGTGTCGTTGGTGAACTTCCGCGGCCCGGTGGTCGGGGAGGCCGACGGGGACGGGGACGGCGACGGGCTCGCGGACGCCGTGGGGGTCGGGGTGACGCCGGTCTTGGCCGTCACGACCAGCGCGTAGTCCGCGTCGGTCGCCGGGGTCTCCGGGTGGCCGTCCACGTTGACCTCGTCGGCGAGCACCTCGATCGTCCAAGTGCCGGCCGCCGGGGTCTGGACCAGGACGTTCTCCGTGGTGTCCACGGTGTTGGAGGACCCGCCCGAGGTGGACCAGTTGCCGGCCTTCAGGCCGTTGTTGCCCCAGTACACGGTGCCGTTGGGGGCCGTGACCTTCAGGGACAGGTCGTTGACCCGGGCGACCGACGCCGTCGGCGAGCCCTGCGGGTCCGTGTAGACCATGGTGGCCTTCAGGGGCTGCGTACCGTCCGTGGTGATCGTGTAGGTCTTCTTCTGGCCGACGCCGAGCAGGTCGGACTCGTTGACGAGGATCGGGAGCCGCCAGCCATTGGCCTGCGCCTGGTTGTACAGGTTGCCGACGCTGGCCGTTCCCCAGCCCTGGTGCACGCGGGTCAGGTCGGCGGTCTCGCCGGTGAACGCGTAGGAGTTCGCCTGGTTGACCATCAGCGCCTTGGCCGTGGCGGCGTGCGGGCGGCTGTCGAACACGTCCCGGGCCTGGCCGGGCGCGCCGGCGAACACCCCGTCGGACCACATCTGGTACAGCAGGCCGAAGTTGCCGCAGGTGATCGGGGTCGCGCCGCTGGTACCCCCAAAGGAGCTCGTGTAGGAGGTGTTGCTGCTCGACGAGGTCGTGTAGATCGCGTCGTAGTAGTTGGACAGCTCGGGCTTGATCCGGCCGTCGGTGGCCGGGCCGATGCTCGCGCCGCCGCTCCACTTGTCGTCGGTCCGGCCGATGGTGTCGTAGTGGTACTGGCCGCCGACGCTGACCACGTTCTTCGCCCACGCCTCCGGCCGGGAACTGCGGGTGCCGGCGTTGCTCTGCGACTGGCAGATCAGCAGGTCGTGGTCGAAGACGATGTCGTCCATGGCCGCCGAGACGGAGGTGTAGGACGTGGTCAGGGTGCCGCCCCAGCTGTTGCTCTGGAACACGGCGCGGTACGGGCCGGTCGGGTCGACGAGCTGTGCGGAGTGCGCGTACCGGTCGGTGACGGAGCCGTAGGCGGCGATCATGCCCTGGGCCTGGGGCAGCAGTCCCCGGGCGGCCGGGGTGACCCCGGAGGCGAAGATCTGGCCGTAGGTGGACGTGCCGTGGCTGGTGTCCGAGCTGTTCGCGCCGTGCACCAGCGGGGGCTTCGCGGCGAACTCCTGGTGCGTGGCCCGCAGGCCGCCGTCCATCACCTCGCCGCGCACGCCCTGGCCGGCGTACCCGCGGGCGGTCTCGATCGCGTTCGCGCCGCCGTCCTCGCGGGCCTTGTCCATGTCGGTGCCCGGGGCGCCGACCGGGTCGAGGGCGAGCACCGCGCCGAGGCCGGCGAGGGACGCCACCTGGGCGGGGGTCAGGGTCGCCTCGACGAGCCGCTGGCTGGCGGACACCGCCTCCAGGGTCGCGCCGAGCGCCCGGATCCGGTCCACGACGTCGCTCTGGTCCTGGGTGTCGCGCTCGACGAGGGTGATCGCGTACCGGCCGGCGGTCGGGGCCGGGTCGTACTTGTCGGCCGCCTCGTAGCCGCCGACCCAGCGCACGTACGGCAGGGATTCGACCTTGGCGCGGGTGGCCGGGTCCATCCGGACCACGTACGCGAAGTCGGGGACGAACGCGCCGAGCCGCGCGCCGAGCCGGGCCAGTTCACGGCGCTGGCTGTCCAGGGGCGCGCCGGAGAACTGGACGAGGTACGCGCCGCCGTCGACCCGGCGGCCGAGGGTCATGCCCTGGGCCTTGGGGTCGAACGTCCGGTTGCGCAGCTTGATCCGGCTGGCCTGGGGCCGCGACCGGCTCCAGGTCCGGCCGTTGTCCAGGCTGACCTGGTAGGTGCCGTCCGCACCGAGCTTGACGCGCTCGGAACTGCCGGCCACCGACAGCGTGTGGCCGGGGTCCGCGCCCTCGGCGCTGACGGCGGTGAGGGCCAGGACCGCGACGAGCGTGGTCAGGCCTACGAGTAGGGGGGTAGGTCGCATGGTGCCTCCTCCACAGGGGACCGTCCGGTGGAGAGGGGACCGACCGAACGGTGGAAGCAGGCTACCGAACCCGTGATATCGATGCATAGAGATGTGTCACACGACCCGCGCCCCGGCCCGCCACACGGCGTGGGTCAACGGCATCCCCGGCCGGTACGCCAGCCAGGTCGCGCTCGGGGCCGCCAGGACGTGCACGTCCGCCCGGGCGCCGACCTTCAGCACGCCCACGTCGTCCCGGCGCAGCGCCAACGCCCCGCCCAGGGTCGCCGCCCGCACCGCCTCGGCCACGGTCATCCGCATCTGGAGCACGGCCGTGGTCACACAGAACGCCATCGACGACGTGTACGAGGACCCGGGGTTGCAGTTGCTCGCCAGTGCCACGGTCGCCCCCGCGTCGAGCAGCCCCCGCGCGTCGGGCAGCGGCTGGCGGGTGGACAGGTCGCAGGCGGGCAGCAGGGTCGCCACGGTGTCGCACCCGGCGAGCATGGCGATGTCCTCCCTGGTCAGGTACGTGCAGTGGTCGACGCTGGCGGCCGTCATCTCGCAGGCCAGCCGCACGCCGGGGCCGGGGCCAAGCTGGTTGCCGTGCACCCGCAGGCCGAGGCCCTTGGCCGCCGCCGCCTCCAGGACGTACCGGGACTGGTCGTAGTCGAACGCGCCGCGCTCGCAGAACACGTCGGCCCAGCGCACGTACGGCGCGACCGCGTCGAGCATCTCCCCCGCGACGAGTTTCACGTAGTCGTCGGCGGTGCTGCCGGCCGGCACGAGGTGCGCGCCGAGGAACGTGCCCTCGTCGACGTCCGAACCGGCGATCACCCGGGCCGAGCGCACCTCGTCGGGGACGTTGAGCCCGTAGCCGGTCTTCGTCTCCAGGCAGGTCGTGCCACCGGCGACGGCCTCGGCGACGTGCCGGGCCAGGTTCGCCGCCAGCTGCTCGTCGGTGGCGGCGCGGGTCGCGTTCGTGGTCACGGAGATGCCGCCGGCCGCGTACGGCTGACCGGCCATCCGGGCGGTGAACTCCGCGGTGCGGTCGCCCGCGAACACCAGGTGGCTGTGGCTGTCCACCCAGCCGGGCAGGACGGCGCGGCCCTCGGCGTCGAAGACCTCGTCGGCGGCCGGTTCGCCGTGGCCGATCCAGGTGATCCGGTCACCCTCGATGACCAGGGCGTCGCCCTCGGCGTCGAAGAGTTCGCCGATGTTCTTGATGAGCAGGCTCACCGCGACACCTCGCTCCGCTCGGCGCCGCGCTCGCGGCACTCTGATTTCCCGCGTTCGGTCGCAAGCTCACTCACTCAAGTGCCTCCGCGATAGCGTCCCGCAACAGGATCCCTACGTTACCGAGGGACACGTGCTCCCCGTCGCGGGCGACCGTCGACCCGCCGACGATGACCCGGGAGATGTCGGCGGCGGACGCGGCGAGCAGCAGTTGGGCGGGGGCCGCCCCGGCCGTGCGGACCGTGTCGGTGCGGATCGCGACCAGGTCCGCCACGGCACCGGGCGCGATCGTCCCCGCGCCCTCCCAGCCGAGGCTGGCGTGGTTCGTCAGGGCCGTGACCAGCTCGGAGCCGGTGAACCGGCCGCGCTGTCCGGTGCGGAGCCGGTCGTGGTGCTCGAGGCGGCGGGCCTCTTCGAGGGGGTCGATCAGGGCGTGCTGGTCGCTGCCCAGGGACAGCGGGCTGCCGGCGTCGACGAGTTCGCGGGCCGGGCCGATGCCGTCCGCCAGGTCCGCTTCGGTCGTCGGGCAGAAACACGCGGTGGTACGCGTCGCGCCCAGCAGGCCGATGTCCTCCGGCGTGAGGTGGGTGGCGTGCACGGCGCTGGTCCGGGGGCCGAGGACACCGGCACCGTGCAGCAGCGCGGTGGGTGTGACCCCGTACGCGGCGAGGCACTGGTCGTTCTCCGCCGGCTGCTCGGAGAGGTGCACGTGCAGCGGGCCGCCGTTGTCCACTGCGGACAGTTGGTCGCGCGGGACGGCGCGGACGGAGTGGATCGCCGCGCCGATCACGGTGTTCGGGTCGTCGTGCAGCCCGCGCACCCGGTCCTGCCAGGCCGCCGCGTCGCCGTCGGAGAACCGGAGCTGGGTCTCGTTGGGGGCGACGCCGATGCCGCCGGCCAGGTAGCAGGTGTCGAGCAGGGTGAGGCGGATGCCGGCGTCCCGGGCGGCCTGGATCAGGGCCTGGCCCATCGCGTTCGGGTCGGCGTAGCGGCGGCCGCCGGGGCCGTGGTGCAGGTAGTGGAACTCGCCGACGGAGGTGACGCCGGCGAGGGCCATCTCGGCGTATGTCGCTCTCGCGAGCCGGAGGTAGGTGTCCGGGGTGAGGCGGTCGGCGAGGGCGTACATGCCCTCGCGCCAGCTCCAGAAGGAGTCGCCCTTCGTGCGGCCCCGCAGCGCGCGGTGGAAGGCGTGCGAGTGGGCGTTGGCGAAGCCGGGCAGGGTGAGGCCGGGCAGGCGTTCGCCCTGCGGGGGCTGGTCGACCATCACGGAGGCGATCCGGCCGTCGTCGACCACGATCAGCACCCCGTCGGCGGGCCCGTCGGGCAGCCAGGCGTGCTCACACCAGAAGACCTGCAACGCCACTCCTCAGCTTTCTCGACGCGAAGGGGAGGCAGCCCGGTGGCCGCCTCCCCGCACGATCCCTACTGTCCCAGTGCCGGTCCGGGCACGGCGCCCGACTCGCGCATCGGGATCCGGACGCCCATCTCGGCCGCCACCTCTTCGGCGATGGAGTACCCGGCGTCCACGTGCCGGATCACGCCCATCCCCGGGTCGTTGGTGAGCACCCGCTCGATCTTCCGGGCGGCCAGTTCCGTGCCGTCCGCGACGCACACCTGGCCGGCGTGGATGGACCGGCCGATGCCGACCCCGCCGCCGTGGTGCAGCGACACCCACGAGGCGCCCGAGGCGGTGTTGAGCAGCGCGTTCAGGATCGGCCAGTCCGCGATGGCGTCGGACCCGTCTGCCATCGACTCGGTCTCCCGCTGCGGGGACGCCACCGAGCCGCAGTCCAGGTGGTCGCGGCCGATCACGATCGGGGCCTTGAGCTCGCCGGACGCGACCATCTCGTTGAACTTGAGGCCCGCGAGGTGCCGCTCGCCGTACCCGAGCCAGCAGATCCGGGCCGGCAGGCCCTGGAAGGCGACCTTCTCGCCGGCCAGCTTGATCCACCGGGCGAGCGACTCGTTCTCCGGGAAGAGTTCGAGGATCGCCTTGTCGGTGGCCGCGATGTCGGCCGGGTCGCCGGAGAGCGCCGCCCAGCGGAAGGGACCCTTGCCCTCGCAGAACAGCGGCCGGATGTACGCCGGTACGAAGCCGGGGAAGTCGAACGCGCGCTCGTACCCGCCGAGTTTGGCCTCGCCGCGCAGCGCGTTGCCGTAGTCGAACACCTCGGCGCCGGCGTCCTGGAAGCCGACCATCGCCTCGACGTGCTTGGCCATCGACTGCCGCGCCCGGTCCGTGTACTCCGCCGGCTTCTTCGCCGCGTAGTCCGGCCCGTCCTCCAGGGAGACACCCTCGGGCAGGTAGGACAGCGGGTCGTGCGCGCTCGTCTGGTCGGTGACGATGTCGATCGGCACCCCGCGACGGAGCAGCTCGGGGAAGACGGTCGCGCAGTTGCCGACGATGCCGATGGACAACGGCTCCCGGGCTTCCTTGGCCGCCAACGCGAGAGACACCGCGTGGTCCAGGTCGTCGGCGACGGTGTCCAGGTAGCGGGTCTCGACCCGGCGGCGCAGGCGCGCGGCGTCGACGTCCACGACCAGGCAGACGCCGTTGTTCATGGTGACCGCGAGGGGCTGCGCGCCGCCCATCCCGCCGCAGCCGCCGGTCAGGGTCAGGGTGCCGGCCAGGGTGCCGCCGAACCGCTTGTGCGCCACGGCCGCGAAGGTCTCGTAGGTGCCCTGGAGGATGCCCTGGGTGCCGATGTAGATCCACGAGCCGGCGGTCATCTGGCCGTACATGGTCAGGCCGAGCTGCTCCAGCCGGCGGAACTCGGGCCAGTTGGCCCAGTCGCCGACCAGGTTGGAGTTGGCGATCAGGACCCGCGGCGCCCACTCGTGGGTGCGGAACACGCCGACCGGCCGGCCCGACTGGACCAGCAGGGTCTCGTCGGCCTCCAGGGTGGCCAGCGCGCGGGCGATGGCCTCGAAGCTGGCCCAGTCCCGGGCGGCCTTGCCGGTGCCGCCGTAGACCACCAGGTCGTCGGGGCGCTCGGCCACGTCCGGGTCGAGGTTGTTCAGCAGCATCCGCAGCGCGGCCTCGGTCTGCCAGTTCTTCGTGTGCAGCGTGGTGCCGTGCGGGGACCGCACCGTGCGGGGGCCGGGGGTGGTCATGCGATCTCCTTCTGGACGACGGCGAGCAGGGTGCCGCTGAGGATGAGTTCTTCGGCCGCCGCGATCTCCGGAGCCAGGTGCCGGTCGGGGCCGGGACCCTCGACGAGTACGCGCAGCGCGGCCACCGCTGCGGCCGTCGCCGGGGCGGGCACCAGCGGCGCGCGCAGGTCCAGGGCCCGGGCGGCGGTGAGCAGCTCGACGGCGAGCACCTTGCGCAGGCCGTCGACGGACCGGCGCAGCTTGCGGGCCGCGCTCCAGCCCATGGACACGTGGTCCTCCTGCATGGCGCTCGACGGGATCGAGTCCACGGAGGCCGGGTTCGCCAGGCGCTTGAGCTCGCTGACGATCGCCGCCTGGGTGTACTGCGCGATCATGTGCCCCGAGTCCACCCCCGGGTCGTCGGCGAGGAACGCGGGCAGCCCGTGCGAGCGGTGCACGTCGAGCATCCGGTCGGTCCGGCGCTCGCTGATGCTGGCGACGTCCGCGATCGGGATGGCCAGGAAGTCCAGCGCGTACGCGACCGGCGCGCCGTGGAAGTTGCCGTTGGACTCCACCCGGCCGTCGTCGAGGACCACCGGGTTGTCGACGGCGCTGGCCAGCTCGCGGCCGGCCACGATGCCGCAGTAGTCGGCGGTGTCGCGGGCGGCGCCGTGCACCTGGGGGGTGCAGCGCAGCGAGTACGCGTCCTGGACCCGGTTGCAGTCCGGGCCCCGGTGGCTGGCCACGATGGGCGAGTCGCGGAGGATCCGGGTCAGCCGGGCCGCGGACACCTGCTGGCCCGGGTGCGGGCGCAGCGCGTGCAGGTCGGGGGCGAACACCCGGTCGGTGGCGAGCAGCGCCTCGATGGTCATCGCGGCGGTGATGTCGGCGACGTCGAGGAGGTCGCGCAGGTCCTCCAGGGCCAGCACGAGCATGCCGAGCATGCCGTCGGTGCCGTTGATGAGGGCCAGGCCCTCCTTCTCGCGCAGCTCGACCGGGGTGATGCCGGCCTTGGCCATCGCCTCGGCGGCCGGCTGGAGCACGCCGTCGACCCGGACCTGACCCTCGCCCATCAGCGCCAGCGCGCACGCGGACAGCGGGGCGAGGTCGCCGGAGCAGCCGAGCGAGCCGTACTCGTGCACGACCGGGGTGATCCGCGCGTTGAGCAGGGCGGCCATGGTCGACGCCGTGTCGGGGCGGACCCCGGTGTGCCCGGTGGCGAGGGTGTGCAGCCGCAGCAGCATCAGCGCGCGGACCACCTCCTCCTCGACCTCGGGCCCGGCGCCGGCCGCGTGCGACCGGACCAGGGACTTCTGGAGCTGGGCGCGCAGTTCGGGCGCGATGTGCCGGGTGGCGAGCGCGCCGAAGCCGGTGGAGACCCCGTAGGAGGGGGTCTCGGCCTCGGCGAGCGCCTCGATGGCGACCCGGGCGCGGGCGAGCGCCTCCAGGGCTTCGGGGGTCAACTCGACGGCCGCACCGTGCCGGGCGACCGCGACGACCTCGCGGGGGGTGAGAGGGGCTGGGCCGACGAGTACCTTCATGCCCCTCATCCCATCCTCTTTTCCCCGACCCCGGTGCGCTTCGGGGGAGATGGTGTCTGGTATCCCAGACATATGACGGATGTCCCCGCCCTGCGCAACGGGCTCGCGCTGCTGCGGCACCTCGCGGCCCGGCCCGGCCCGCAGTCGGCCGCCACGCTGGCCAGGGAGCTGGGCCTCCCCCGGTCGACCACCTACCACCTGCTCGCCGAGCTGGCCGCCGCCGGCTTCGTCACCCACCTCCCGGAGGAGCGCCGGTACGGCCTGGGCGTGGCCTCCTTCGAGCTCGGTTCGGCCTATCTGCGCCACGAGCCCCTGGAACGCCTCGCCCGGCCGCTGCTCCAAGCGCTGGTCGACTCGACCGGACGGACCGCGCACCTCGGGGTGCTGCACGGCCCCGAGACGCTCTACCTCCTCAAGGAGCAGCCGCGCAGGCCGCAGACCCTGGTCACCGACATCGGGGTCCGGCTCCCGGCCCCCCTGACCGCCGCCGGCCGGGCGCTGCTCGGGCACCTGCCCGCGCCCCAGGTCCGGGCGCTGTTCCCCCGGGCGTCGGCGTTCGTGGACCGGACCGGGCGGGGGCCGCGCACCCTGGCCGCCTTGCGCCGGCTGCTGGCCGCCGAGCGGGAGTGGAGCGTGGAGGACGGGCACGTCACGCCCGGGTTCGCGTCGGTGGCGGCGGCGAGCTTCGACCACGGGGGCCGGCCGGTGGCGGCGATCAGTGTGACGTTCCGGCACCAGTGCGAGACCGAGGGCCGCGGGGCCAGGACGGCCGCCGGTCCGGGCGAGTGCGGGGAGCGGTGGCCGGACCTGGCGGCCGAGGTCTGCCACGCGGCGGCGCAGCTCACCACCCGGATCGGCGGGCGGTCGCCCCTCGGGGACTAGGCCTGGGGCAGGCCGAACTTCCCGCGCTGGTCCACCGGTACCAGATCGAGGTATTCCTGGTTCTGGTTGATGAATTTGCACACGAACGGGCAGAACGGCAGCACGGCGAGCCTGCGGGTCCGGGCGTCGTCGAGCGCGTGGCCGATCAGCTGGCCGGCCAGCCCCCGGCCGCCGAACGCCGGGAACACCTCGGTGTGCGTGAAGGAGATCACCGACTTGCGCAGGGTGTAGTCCGCGAAGCCGGCCAGCTCCCCGTCCACGGCGATCTCGTAGCGCGACTGGGTGGGCTCGTCCCGGATCTCGATCATGCCGCCCAGCCTACGACCCCGAGCGCGGTGGCCCCGGAGGTGCGCCGCGCTACGAGTGCGACGACGCCCGGTGGTTGAAGGACCGGGCCACCCGCCGGGGCAGCAGCGCCGTCCCGCGTTCCGGGGCGGTGTCGACCATCGGGGACAGCCCCGCGACGACGTCGTCCTCGTCCTCGGCGGGCGGGGACAGCACGCTGAAGATCAGCATGACCAGCGCGCAGCTGATCAGCAGGGTGATCGGCGCGACGAACAGGAACGGGCTGACCCCCTCGATCGGGCTGTCCATCCGGTGCAGGTGCACCCGCACCCCGAACATCGCCGTGTAGTGCATGCCCACGACGGCCACGCCCATGATCAGGGCCGCGAGGACGACCGGGCCCCAGCCGCGGACGTTGACCGTGAACCACAGCGCCACCGACGAGGCGATGACCGCGATCAGCACCGAGGCGACGAAGTACGTCCGGTCGTAGGAGATCGTGCCGCCCATCCGCATCGCGGCCATCCCGGTGTAGTGCATCGCGGCCACCCCGAGACCGGTGAAGATCCCGCCGAGCAGGATCCGGATCAGCCCCGCGCCGCCGTGTCCGACGATGAACAGACCGATCCCGACGGCGAGGATCGCGATCAGCGCGCTGGCGGTGGTGAGCGCCACGTCGTACCGGACGATGGAGCCGGGGACGTCGAAGCCGAGCATCGCGATGAAGTGCATGGGCCAGATCCCGGTACCGCCGATGGAGACGGCCCCCAGGACCAGCCATTTCTCGCGGTGCGCCCCGTTGAGCGCGGCGCGGGCCCGGGCTGTGCACACCAGTCCGATCGCGCAGCCGAAAGCCGCGATCACGTACGAGATCACCGGATTCACCCAGCCATATGCGAACTGATGCAACTCAGCCATGTCGCCCTCCACGGGAACCATGCGCCGCCCGACGACGACAGGGATCATTCAGCCATCCCGAGGTGAATCAGGGTCGCACAGGCTGTGTGCTCTCAACGAATTTGTCTCTTGATCAACGGACATGTCGGATGGGGAACAGGCGCGCCCCCGCCAGCGTTTTCCCAGTGACGCCCCGCGCCGACCCAAGGAGAGAAAGTGGCGACGATCACAGTCACCAAGGACAACTTCAACGAGCTGGTCTCGCAGCACGACTTCCTCGTGCTGGACTTCTGGGCCGCCTGGTGCGGGCCGTGCGTCCGGTTCGCGCCGACGTTCGAGGCGGCTTCGGGTGCCGAGGCCAACGACGGCATCGTGTTCGGCAAGATCGACACGGAGGCCGAGCAGGAGCTGGCCGCGTCGTTCCAGATCCAGTCGATCCCGACCCTGATGATCATCCGCGACAAGGCGATCGTGCACTCCGAGCCGGGCGCGCTGAGCCCGTCGCAGTTCGACCTGCTGCTGCAGAAGGCGCGGGAGCTGGACATGGACAAGCTGCGCGCGCAGGCGGAGGAGTCCGCCTGATCCGCCCGTGTGCGTTGGGCCCCCGCGACCGTCGTGGGGGCCCAAGACCTTTGACGGGTACTCCAGGGCAGCGCGCCTCCCAGGCACCGCCGCCCTCCCGCGCACCTTCCGGGCGCCACCGCCCCTTTTGCGCCAGCCGGGTCCCGGCCCCCGGCCCTCGCCGGGTCCCGCCATCTGGCCCTGACCTTGACCGTTCGCGCCGCTCCCGCCTACTCTCACGGCACAACTGCACACGCCATTGATCCCGGCGGGAGAGCTGACCTTCGAGGTCACGCCGAAGGAGCAAGACTCCCCGCACACTCTCAGGCCCACGTACCGCCCGGGTTAGGCAACTCTGGAAAGCAGCCGCGAGGCTCACCCACGGTGCAAGCCGCCCACCACGGCGGTGAAGCTCTCAGGTTCCGATGACAGAGGGGGAGGCCCACCCACTCCACCCTGGGAGCCTCCTGTGCGCACCGCACTGTACGAGCACCACCTCGCCCTGGGCGCGACCCTGACCGACTACGCGGGCTGGCGCATGCCCCTGCGGTACGGCAGCGAGAGCGCCGAGCACCTCGCCGTGCGCAGCGCCGCCGGGCTGTTCGACCTCGGTCACATGGGCCAGTTCGAGGTCATCGGGCCCGAGTCCGCCGCCGCGCTGGACTACGCGCTCGTCGGCCGGCTGTCGGAGCTGGACGTCGGCCAGGCCCGGTACACGCTGCTGTGCCAGTCCGACGGGGGCATCCTCGACGACCTGATCTGCTACCGGCTCGCCGAGGACCGCTACCTGGTGGTGGCCAACGCGGGCAGCACGGCTGTGGTGGCCGACGCGCTGTCGGTGCGGCTCGCCGGGTTCCGGGCCGACCTCGTCCGGCTCGACCGGTCGCTGATCGCGATCCAGGGGCCGAGCGCCGCCGGGATCCTCGCCCTGATCTGCGACGCGCACCTCGGCGGTCTGCCGTACTACGCGATCACCCCCGGCTCGATCAACGGGATCCCGCTGTGGGTGGCCCGGACCGGGTACACCGGCGAGGACGGCTTCGAGCTGTACGTGCCCGCCGAGCACGCGTCCGCCGTGTGGTGGGCGCTGACCACGACCGGTGAGCCGCACGGGCTGCGGTCGGCGGGGCTGGCCTGCCGGGACACGCTCCGCCTGGAGGCCGGCATGCCGCTGTACGGGCACGAGCTCAACCCCGACACCACGCCCTACGACGCCGGGCTCGGCCGGGTGGTCCGGCTCGACAAGCCCGACGACTTCGTGGGCCGGGCCGCGCTCACCGCCGCCGCCGAGGCGCCCCGTACCCGTCGTCTCGTGGGTCTGGTCTCCGCCGGCCGCCGGGTCCTGCGCGCCGGCCAGCCCGTCGTGGACCTGCGCACCGGCGAGCGGCTGGGCACCGTCACCTCCGGGGCCACGTCCCCCGTCCTGCGCCGTCCCATCGCGATGGCCTACGTGTCGACCGTCAACGCGCCGCTGGCCGTGGACGTGCGAGGCAGCCTCGAACCCGTCGAGCTGTCTGCCCTACCGTTCTACCGAAGGAGCACGTCGTGAGCCTGTCCTACACCGCCGAGCACGAGTGGATCACCGGCGAGGAGCCGGCGACCGTCGGCATCACCGCGTACGCGGCGGAGGCCCTCGGCGACATCGTCTACGTGGAGCTCCCCGAGCCGGGTACCGAGCTGAAGGCCGGCGAGACCTGCGGCGAGCTGGAGTCCACCAAGTCCGTCAGCGAGCTGTACGCCCCGGTCACCGGCACCGTCGTGGCCCGCAACGAGGCCGTCGTGGCCGACCCGTCCCTGATCAACTCGGACCCGCAGGGCGCGGGCTGGCTGTTCTCCGTGGCGGTCACCGAGGCGGGCGAGCTGCTCACCGAGGAGGCGTACCAGGCGCTCATCACGGCCTGATCCGGCCCACTCTGCCGCCGGGCCGGGCACCGCGCGGCGCCACCGCCGGACCCGCCCGGACGGTCCCGGGCCGCACCGCACGGTCCCGGGCCGCACTACCAGGAGCTGGTCTCCAACCGCCGGGCCAGGCGGCGCAACCCCCACCGCAGGGACGCCGCCGCCCCCGGCCTGACCAGCGGCCATCCGAGCTGCCCGGCCCTCCCGCCGGGCAGCTCGAGCCATTCCCGCCACTCCAGGTCCGTGGCCCCGTCCGCGCGCCGCACGCACCGGAACACCCCGGGCCCGCGCACGAGCTTCCCCACGTGCAGGACCCTGATCGAGTACGGCGGCTCCAGCTCCTCGACCCGCATCACGTCCACGAACCGGGCCGGACCCAGCCCGGTGACCGCCTCGACGAGGCTGCCCACCCCGCCGTCGCCCTCGGTGACCCGGACCGTGGTCAGCGGGATCCAGCTGCCCTGGGACTCCCAGTCGACCAGGGCCGCGTACACCCGCTCGGGGGTGGCTCTGATGGTCGTCCTGGCCGTGACCTGCGCTGTCATACCTCGACCCTATGCCCCCGAACCGGTTCCACCGGCCCCACCGCGCGCCGACTTCCGGCCGGGACGCACCGGCCCGCGCCCGCTCACCAGGGAGCCGGAACGGGCCGGTGCGTCTCAGGACCAGGTCATCGCCGCCATCGCCCGGTCCGCGTCCGCGCGCCCGTAGGAGCCGTTGACCAGGATGCTGACCTTGCGACCGTTCCAGTCCGGCACGATCAGGACCGAACCCTCGGTGCCCTGCTGGCCGCCGGGGCCCCAGTAGGCCGGCCGGCTGGCGGCCGTGGTGTTGGGCGCCTCGTCGCCCTGGGTGCCGTTCTGGCCCGCCGGGACGCCGTCGTTGTCCCGGATCTGCAGGACCGAACCGTCGGCGCCGGTGTACGTCAACTGACCGGTCGGCGTCGGCCCCCGGGAGTCGGAGTTGATGTAGCAGCCGGTCAACCGGATGCCCGCCGGCAGGCCGGTGGTGCCGAACGTCGAGGCGCACCGGGTGACCCGGTCGACCCGCAGCGCCTGGGCCGCCGCCAGCAGGTCCGCGTCCGTGGCGTCGTTGCGGTTCGTCCCGACGACCACCACCCCGGGCGCCGGCTCCCAGCGCAGCGCGAACCGGACCCGGCCCCCGCCGCTCCCCGGGCCGGAGTACAGCTTCCCGGGCCGGCCGCGCACCGCGACATCGCGGACGGGGGTGAGGTTGGAGCCCAGGTCCTCCTGCTCCGCGGCGGCCCCGGCCTTGAAGTTCACGTCCAGCGACTCCAGGAACACGTTCTCGATGCCCGTCCGGCTCGCCCAGGACGCGACGGCGGCGACCCCGGACCTCCCGGGGGCCAGCAGCACCGGGTCGAAGGTCAGGTGCAACAGGTTCGCGTCGCTGCCCACGACCGCCGGGTCGTCCGCCGCGCTCGGGCCCGGGGCCGCCGGCAGGAGCGGCGGCTGGAGCACGTTCAGGATGGCCGGTGGGGACGCGGCCGTGGTCCCGGGGACCGCGAACTGACCGCGCGGCCGCTCCGAGGGCCACACCGCGACGGGTACGGCGACCGCCACCCCCAGGACGGCCACCGCCGCGAGCGCGATCCCCGCCCGCCTGCGGAGTCGGAGCGCCCTGCCGCGGGCCGTCGAGCGGGTCAGCAGCGCCCCCGTGTCGACCTCCCCCTCGGCACGCACCGCGAGGGTCTCGGCCAGCTTCTCCTCAATGCTCACTGCTGTCCTCCTGTACTGGGCGCCAGCTCCGGCGCGTGGAGCTCGCGGAGTCGGGCCAGGGCCCGCATCGCGTGGGTGCGGACCGTCACGGGCGACACGTCGAGGATCTCCGCGATGGCGGCGTCGTCGAGGTCCTCGTAGAAGCGCAGCACCAGCACGGCGCGCTGCCGCTGGGGCAGGCTCAGCACCATGCGCCACAACGCGTCCCGTTCGACCACTCCGGACTCGGCGCCGGCCACGGTCGCGGTCGCCGCGGGTTCGGACACGGCCAGTTCCCGGTTGCGGCCGAGCCGCCACCAGGACCGGTTCTGGTTGACCAGCATCTGGCGCACGTACAGGTCGGGCCGCTCGGTGCCGGAGATCTTCCGCCACCGCGCGTACGCCTTGGCCAACACGTCCTGCACCAGGTCCTCGGCCCGGTGCGGGTCCCCGCACAGCAGCCTGGCCAGCCGGACCAACCCCGGTCCCCTGGCCGTCACGTACTCCTCGAACGTCACCCGCAGGTCCTCTCCGCTCGGTGTGTCAGAGAGGAGAACGCCGCGGCCCCGCCGTTCTGTTTACTCCCAGTCCCACCGGATCCCCACGATGCCCGGCGGCACCTCCGTGGCGATCAGGTGGATCGTCCGGTGTCCGGTCACGGTGAGCTCGGTGCGCTCGATGTCCGGCCCGTTGAGATACCGCTGGTTGTACCGGTAGCACCGCACCGGCATCACCTCGGGCGCGAACCGGACCTGCACGGTGAGCTGCCCGGTGGGGAACCTGACCCCCCGGTGGTAGTCACGGCACTCGACCCCGCTGGCGTCGCGGTACTCGTACTCCAGGATGTGGGTCTCGTCGATCCGCAGGGTCCGGTCGAACAGCAGTTCGGCGACCACGATGCCGGAGGCCACGTCGCGGCGGGTCCGGCCGAGGCGGCAGTTCGCGAGGGGGACGACCTCGATCAGGAACGGGTCGCAGCCCTCGTCCCCCTGGAAAATCGTGACATACCGGTCAACCTCCTGATGCGCCTTCACGACGTGCAGACATCGCCGGCGCAGCCCGGACCGGTCCGCCCCGATGTCGATGTCCTCGAACAGGCTGACCGTGTGCAGCCTGCCGTCGGCCGGGCTGTCCAGTTCGGCGAGCATCCGGTCGAGGGCGGACACGGGCGAGATCAGCTCCGCGTACCGCCGGGCGCCCGGCGGCAGGCCCACTCCCCGGCCCCGGGGGCGCGGCGGACCGAGGAGCACGGTCAGCGCGGCCGGCGGCAGGCCGAGGATCTCCTCCAGCGCCGTGACGGCCCGCAGGGAGTCCTGCCGCTCGGGTCGCCGGCGGCCCTGCTGCCAGTAGCTCAGGGTCGCGACGCCCACGTGCAGGCCCTGTTCGGCCAGCCGGAACTGGATCCTCTGCAGCGCGAGGCCCCGGGCCTCGATGGCGGCGCGCAGCGCGAGGTGGAAGGGACCACTCCGCAGCACCGCCGTCAGGTCATCACGCCCCATGTGCGCCTCCCCAGCGTCAGGGGTGAGTCGTTCGACAGTTGGCTCCGCCGGACGGCCGAGGGGGTGGCCGTCCGTGCGTCGCTATCTGTGAATGTTCACAGCCCTGTCACCTGAAAGCCACCCCTGAGCGTGCCCAATTCACTGAGTTCCCGCTGGTTGACGCTGGGCTGTTGTCTCCGGGGCCCGGCGGGGAGATCGTGTGCGAACGGCACTTCTCCTACCCCTCAAGGAGCGGATATGAATTCCCTGACCCGCGGTCCCACACAGTGGGCACGTGCGGCGGCGCTGTCGGTGGCACTCCTGGCGGCGGTGGCTGTTCCCTCAGCAGCCTCAGCGGCCACGTCGTCCGGCAGCGCGGCGGCCCCCGCCGCCGCGGCCGGCCAGTCCACCTCCGTGGTGGGCGCGGCGCTGGCGTCGAAGCGGTTGAACATCACGATGCAGGCCCAGCAGTACTCGAACTGGTGCTGGGCGGCGTCCGGCAACACCGTGGCCGCGTTCTACGGCTACAGCTACAGCCAGAACCAGTTCTGCAACCTGGCGTTCAACCGGTCGATGAACTCGAGCTGCCCGAACAACCAGGCGACCCTCGGCAACGACCAGACCGCGTTCAGCCAGATCGGGATCCGGCCGGGCCGGTACGTGTCGGGCTGGCTGAACTACAGCACCGTCCAGACCGAGATCAACGCCAACCGGCCGGTCATGACGCGGATCGAGTGGCAGTCCGGCGGTGGCCACATGATGGACATCTACGGCTACGACACGGCCAGCAGCTGGGTCTACTGGGGCAACCCGTGGGGTTCGAGCACCCGCTACAACTGGGGCACCCACAGCTACTACGTCAACAACAACTCGTTCTTCTGGACCCACTCCCTCTACCAGATCGGCCTGTGAGGTGAACACCATGAACATGCCCAGACTGGTACTGGTGGGAGCAGGCGCCACCCTGGCCCTCCTGATCGCGAGCCCCGCCTCGGCGGCGCCCGGCGTGGCGGCCCCCTCGACCGCGGACCTCGCGGCGGCCCGGCAGGCCACCTCGGTGAGCCTGTCGGAGGTCGGCCGGTTCTTCGCCTCCAACGGCCAGAACCCGCAGGGGGTCGCTCCGGCTGACCTGGCCGCGCGGGCCACGGCGGCCGCGCCCCGCGTCGTCGGGGACCCGGTGGCGGTGTACTCGCTGAACCCGGCCTTCGTGAAGTCCGCGTCGGCGGCCGTGGCGGTCACCGACATGATCGCGACGAAGGCGGTGGCCAGCGACGGCCGGTCCGCCTCGGTGTGGACGGCGAAGCAGGGCGGCGCGTGGACGGTGGTGAACATCGCCGAGGGCAGCGAGGAGGTCGACTACGCCCTGGCGGGCACCGGCGGCACCGTGTTCAAGGAGCCCCAGATCAACGCGTGGTACGTGCTCCGCGGCGACCGGGTCACCCCGCTCAACGCCGACGCGCGCACCTCGGTCGGCGAGGGCGTGAGCCTGGCCGCGTACCAGAAGCTCGTGAACAAGCGCTACGCCGACAAGCTGCCGGGCTCCGCCTATGACAAGGCGGGCAAGGCCGGCGGTTACGGCGAGTCTGCCGGGGACGGTTCCCCGACGTGGCCGTGGCTCGTGGCGCTGGCCGCGCTCGGGCTGGTCGTGTTCGCCCCCCGCCTGCGCAGGCAGTAGAAACGAAGGTTCCCGCCCGGACGACGGTATGTTCCCGCCGTCCGGGCAGGACCTATTTTTATGGAAAGTGCGTAATATACGATTCCCGACTGGTATATCCGCGCCCTGACTGGCATGATCGTGGCTGTCGGAGCGGTAACGGGCGCGTTTGCCCATACCGAGGCTACGCTGGTGTGGCTGAACAAAGACACACCCTCAACGCCCGGGGAGCACGGGATGACGTTTGCGGTCGACGTTGCTGACCTCGGCGGTCGGCAGATTGTGGTCACCGTCTCCGGTGAGATCGACTACGCGACGGCCCCTGACCTGCGCGCCGCCATCTCCGAGGCCATCGACCAGCTGGGTCCCACCCGGATCCGGGTCGACCTCGCCCGGGTGACCCTGCTGGACTCCACGGGCATCGGCATCCTCGTCGTGGCGTACCGGATCAGTCGCCAGATGGGCATCGATTTCTCGGTGTACAACCAGAACGCGCTCGTCGACCGGGTGCTCACCGCCGTCGGCGTCCGCGACCTGCTCTGCCCGCCGGCGCCCCCGGCCACCCAGCTCGTGCCCCGTTCCCGGTCCACACTCGCCGACCGGGCGGAAGATTCAGCCGTCTAGCCATCGAAAACTGACCTCTTTACTGAGGCGCCAACTTCCGTACACTCAAGCCATGTCAGTCGGCGGGGGCACCAGCAGCGTCGATGGCGGCGCCGTTCCCCTGGAACTGGCCCGCCACTATCGACAGTTGGCGGACGACCTGCTCGCGCAGGGCCGGTCCACCGAGGCGGCCGACACGTTGCGCGCCGGCCTCCTGGCGGTCGAGGAGCGGATCAGACGTCGTCCCACCTGAAGAGCCGGGTCGCCACCGCGGTGAGCACCACGGCGAAGCCGAGCAGGATGCCCATCGGGGTCAGCACGCTGGCGATCGACCCGTCCCGGACCAGCGCGTCCTGCAGGCCGGTGACCAGGTGCCGCATGGGTAGCAGGTTCGACACGCTCTTCAGCCAGCCGGGCGCGTTGTCCAGCGGGAAGAACGCCCCGGACAGGAACGCCATCGGCATGACGATCAGCTGCACGATCGCGTTCGCCGACTCGGCCGTCTTCGCCACGGCGCCCGCGACCAGCCCGATCGACATGAACGCCAGCGTCCCGCACAGCACCATCGGGACCGCCAGCCACCAGTTGTGGGCGAGCCGCAGCCCGAAGTAGGGCAGCGAGGCGACGCCGATGAAGACGGCCAACTGGGCCAGGGCGACCAGCGCGCTCACCGAGACCCGGGCGCCGACGATGGTGGCCGTGCGCACCGGGGCCAGCCGCAGCCGGCGGAGGATCTTCTTCTGCCGCCACTCCACCAGGGTCAGCCCGGCGCTGAACGTCGCGCCGATCGAGATGGCCCAGGACAGCAGCCCCGGCGTGAAGTACTGGATCGCCTTGAGGGACCTGTCCTCCACCTGCTCGGTCGCGAGGGTGAACCGCAGCGGGGCGCCGTCCCGGTTCGCGGCGTCCACCACGGACTGGAGCACGCCCCGCACGACCCCGGCCCGGACCTGGTCGGCAGCCGAGTAGTGCACGACGAGCCGGTCGCCGTCGGCCTCGATGGCCGCCGCGTAGTCGCCCTGCCGGACGGCTTCGAGGGCCTTCGCCCGGTCGGTCTGCCGCGAGATCTCCAGGACCTCGTCGAAGGCCCCGGCCGGCGCGTTGTCCAGGATCGACACCTGGCCGATCTCGATCACCCTGGACTTCGACACCCCGGCGTCCTTGAAGATCCCGCCGAAGACGACGAGGAACATCAGCGGGAAGAGCAGGGTGAAGAACATGGCGGTGCGGTCGCGCACGAACGCGCGGACCATGGCGCCGGAGAGTGCCGCGAAACTGCCCTTCACGCCCGGTACTCCCGTCCGGTGAGGTTGAGGAACACGTCCTCCAGGGTCGCGCCGCGCGCCTGGAGACCGCGCAGCGCGTCGCGCTCGGCCAGCGCCACCAGAACGCCCGCCGGTTGGCGGGTCTCCAGGGTGAGCGTCACCCCGTCGTCGGCGACCCGGTCCACGTCGGGCAGTCGGCCGGCCGCGGCCTCGGTGAGCAGCCCCGACTCGATCGTGATCCGGGTCGGGCTGTCCAGGTCGCTGATCAACGCGGCCGGTGGCCCCAGTTCCAGGATCTTCCCGTGGTCCATGACCGCCACCCGGTCGCAGAGGATCTCGGCCTCGTCCATGTAGTGCGTGGTCAGCACGACGGTGCGGCCCTGGGCGTTGATGGCGCGCAGCAGGTCCCACAGGTTGCGGCGGGCCTGCGGGTCCAGCGCCGCCGTGGGTTCGTCGAGGAACACCAGGTCCGGGTCGTGGACGAGGGCGCACGCGATCGACAGCCGCTGCATCTGGCCGCCGGACAGCTTCTCGGTGCGCACGTCGGCCTTCTCGGCCAGCCCGACGGTCTCCAGCATGGCGTCGGCGCGTTTGCCGGGCACCCCGTACAGCGCGGCGAAGGTCCGGATCTGCTCGCGGGTGGTCTGCCGGTCGAAGAAGGCCGTGGCCTGCAACTGGACCCCGATCCGGGGCAGCAGCTTCGGGTTGCGCGGCCACGGGGACTCGCCGAACACCTTCACCGTGCCGGAGTCGGCGGCCCGCAGCCCCTCGATGATCTCCAGTGTGGTGGTCTTGCCCGCCCCGTTGGGGCCGAGGATGCCGAAGAACTCGCCCTCCTCGACGGCGAAGGACACGCCATCGACGGCCCGGACATCCTTGTAGTGCTTGCTGATCTCGTGGACCTCGATGGTCTGGGCCATGGAATTACTCTAGAGCGCATGGTCAACATCGAGTACGTGGATCGGCCGCAGCTGTATCCGACGCTGGTCGCGACGAACCCCGTCATCATCCTGGGCGACGGCTCGCCCACCAGCGACTATCCGACGCACCGGGTGGTGTCCGTCAAGGTGCTCGGCCTGACCGCCGTCGACCTCGTGGAGCTGCTGGAGGCGTTGTCGATCACGGGCGGGGTGGAGCTGCGGCGGGAGTGACCCCCGGTTCGGCTCGGGGCCGGGGTCCGCTCAGGTGCCGGCGGGGGCTCCCGCGGGGGCCTGCTCGGCGTCGGCCGACGTGAGCGTCGGCGCCCCGAGCCGGGTGCGGGCCCAGCCGGCCGCCCAGGTGCCGCCGAGCATCAGCAGGCCCAGCGCGCCGGCCCCGACGGCCAGCGCGGTGGGGCTGGCGGTGAGGGCGGCGGCGCCCACCGCCGCGTACCCGAGGCTGGTCGGGGTGGCGCCCAGCGCGCTGCCGGCGAGGAAGTCGCGGAACCGGGTACCGGTGGTGCCGAACGCGTAGCTCATCAGCCCGTACGGGGCCAGGGGCACCAGACGGACGGCGAGCACCCCGAACACGCCGCGCCGGCCGAGCCAGGCGTCCAGGCGGGCGAGCCGGCCGTCCTCGCGGGACGCCGTGCGGGCGGCCACGAAGTCGCGCCCGAGCAGCCGGCCGGCCGCGAAGCCGACGCTCGCGCCGAGCAGGGCGCCGACGAGGACGTAGAGGCCGCCGGGCAGGGCGCCGAACAGCAGGCCGCCGACGAAGGCCAGCACGGTGCGGGGCACCATCGCGAGGGTGAGGACCATGGAGCCGAGGACGGCGACGAGCGGGGCGGCCCGGCCGCTGCCGGCGATGAACGCGTCGATCGCGGCGACGTCCGGCGGGCCGTACAGTGCGACGAGCCCGCCCAGCACGGCCAGTCCTGCCAGAAGGAGGACAAACCGGGCTGCCGGGCGGCGTAACAGCTGCATGGACCCACGGTAGCCGGCGACCCGGAGCACGCTCGGGCACGGCCGGACCAGTACCTTGAACGCTGACCAGACTTCACCTGACCCTTACTTTTCGGGGGGATTGTGGCAACCCAGGCCGAGGAGAATCGCTCCGGCTGGACCCGCAGTGTGCCAAGCGTGTTCGCGACCATACTCACCGTGCTCGCGGTGCTCTGCGCGCTCATGGCGCTCAGCCTGGTCCTCCGCGAACGGGTGTACGGCGTCCGGCAGACGATCGAACGCGTCTTCGTCCCGGCGCCGCCCAACCTGGCGTACGCGCTGTTCATCGGGGTGCTCGCCGCGGCGGTGTCCCGGCGTAAGCGGGTCGCGTACTGGCTGCTGCTCGGCTACTTCGCGCTCCAGATCGTGCTGGACGCGTTCCTCGGCGCGCTGATGCTGTACTACCGGTACCAGGAGCCGTCCGACGTCGGCCCGGTCCCGACCTACCTGCCCTACGCGACGGCGGTCAACGCCCTGCTCGCCACGGTCGCGGTGCTCGTGCTGACCCGGGCCAAGCACCAGTTCTACGCGAGCGTGCAGACCGCCAGCCTGCGCAAGGCCATCGTCGTCTTCGGCGCACTCGCGGTCCTGTTCACCGGCGCCGGATACGCGCTGGTCACGGCCTTCCCCGGCACCCTGGAGGGCGGCCGGTACCGGTTCAGCTGGACCATGGAGAAGGTGTTCGGCGGGGCGGTCAAACTCGACATCGCCCGGACCGGCGGCGCGCCCGGCTGGGTCAACTTCACGGTCGGCCTGTTCGGCGCGGTCGCGCTGTTCGCGGCCCTGTTCACCCTGTTCCGCTCGCAACGGGCCGCCGCGGTGCTGCCCGCCGAGGACGAACGCCGGCTCCGCCAACTCCTCGCCGAGCACGGCGAACGCGACTCCCTCGGCTACTTCGCCACCCGGCGCGACAAGGTGGCGATCTTCTCGCCCAGCGGCAAGGCGGCGGTCACCTACCGGGTGGTCGCCGGGGTGTCCCTGGCCAGCGCCGACCCGATCGGGGACCCCGAGGCGTGGGGGCACGCGATCGAGGAGTGGCTCGCCGAGGCCGAGGCGCACGGCTGGGCCACGGCCGTGATGGGGGCCAGCGAGGAGGGCGCGACCGCGTACAAGCGCGCGGGGCTGCGGGTTCTGGAGCTCGGCGACGAGGCGATCCTGTACGCGTCCCGGTTCAGCCTGGACGGCCGGGACATGCGGGTCGTCCGGCAGGCCGTGAACCGGGTGGAACGCGCCGGGCACACCGCCCGGATCCGCCGGCACGCCGACATCTCCGCCGAGGAGATGGTCCGGATCGTCACCCTGGCCGCGCAGTGGCGGGACACGGAGACCGAGCGCGGCTTCTCGATGGCGCTCGGCCGGCTGGGCGACCCGGCCGACAACCGGTGCGTCCTCGTCGAGTGCCTGGACGCCGAGGGCAACGAGACGGCCCTGCTGTCGCTGAGCCCGTGGGGGGCGCGCGGCCTGTCCCTGGACCTGATGCGCCGGGACCGCGGGGCCGACAACGGGCTGATGGAGTTCATGGTGGCCTCGCTGATGGCGGCCTGCCCGGGGCTCGGCGTGGACCGGGTGTCGCTGAACTTCGCGATGTTCCGCTCCGTGTTCGACGAGGGCGGCCGGATCGGCGCGGGCCCGGTACTGCTGCTGTGGCGCAAGACGCTGCTGTTCTTCTCCCGGTGGTACCAGCTGGAGTCGCTGTACCGGTCCAACGCCAAGTACCACCCGGAGTGGCTGCCGCGCTTCGTGTGCTTCGCCGAGCGCCGCGAACTGATCCGGATCTCGATCGCGTTCGGCATCGCCGAGGGCTTCGTGACCGTGCCGAGCCTGCCGCAGCTGTTCAACCGGGGGCGGCGCGACGTCACCGCCGAGCGGGACGTGCACGACATCCCGCCGGCCGTCGTCCGCCAGACCGTCGGCGGTCCCGTGTACGGCGAGCAGACCCTGGTCCGGATCGCGAAGCTGGAGCGGCTGCGCGGGGAGGGCCGGGAACCGTACCCGCTGGGATACGACCGGACCGCGACCTGCGCCGACGTGGTGACCAGGTTCCCGGGTCTGGCCCCCGACACCGCCACCGGGGAACGGGTCTCCCTCGCCGGCCGGGTGCTGCTGCTCCGCGACCACGGCGGGGTGTGCTTCGCCCGGCTGCGGGACTGGACCGGCGACGTGCAGCTGCTGCTCACCGGCTCCGCGATCGGCACCTGGGGCACCGACATCGACCTGGGCGACCACGTCGGGGTCACCGGCGAGATCGTCGCCTCCCGGCGCGGTGAGCTGTCCGTGCGGGTCGAGGACTGGACCCTGACCGCCAAGTGCCTGCGCCCGCTGCCCGACAAGCGGCACGGGCTGGGCGGCGAGGCGGCGGTCCGGCAGCGCTACCTGGACCTGGCCGTCAACGCCGGGACCCGCGCGGTCCTCACCGCCCGGAGCGCGGCCGTGCACAGCCTGCGGACCACGCTGATCGGCCAGGGGTACCTGGAGGTCGAGACGCCCATGCTGCAGACGGTGCACGGCGGGGCCAACGCCCGGCCGTTCCGGACGCACATGAACGCCTACGACATGGACCTGTACCTGCGGATCGCCCCCGAGCTGTATCTCAAACGGCTCGCGGTCGGCGGCGTGGAGAAGGTGTTCGAGCTGGGGCGGACCTTCCGCAACGAGGGCGTGTCCTACAAGCACAACCCCGAGTTCACGATGCTGGAGGCGTACGAGGCCTACGCCGACTACACCATCATGCGGGTACTCGCCCAGGACCTGATCCAGAACGCCTGCCGCGCCGCGAACGGCTCCCTCGTCGTGGGCGGCCACGACCTGGGCGGGGACTGGCCGGTCGTCCCCGTCAACGCGGCGATCTCGCGCGCCCTGGGCGAGGAGGTCACCGCCGACACCGAGGTACCGGCGCTGCGCAAACTGTGCCAGGCCGCCCGGGTGCCGCTGAATCCACAGTGGAACCGGGGCCAGATCGTGCTGGAGATGTACGAGCGGCTCGTCGAGGAGCCCACCACCGCCCCGACGTTCTACACGGACTTCCCGACCGAGGTGTCTCCGCTGACCCGGCCGCACCGCGACGACCCCCGGCTCGCCGAGCGCTGGGACCTGGTGGCGTACGGGACGGAGCTGGGCACGGCGTACTCCGAGCTGGTCGACCCGATCGAGCAGCGGCGGCGGTTGACGGAGCAGTCGCTGCTGGCCGCCGGGGGCGATCCGGAGGCGATGGAGGTGGACGAGGACTTCCTGACCGCGCTGGAGTACGCGATGCCGCCCACGGGGGGACTGGGGCTCGGGGTGGACCGGCTGGTGATGCTGCTGACCGGGAAGTCGATCCGGGAGACGTTGGCGTTCCCGCTGGTGCGGGCGCGGTAGGGCCGGGGCCCGACTCCCCGGCCCGGGCCCGGCTCCCGGGCGCTCACAGGCTGTTCGTCAGCACCAGCACCGTGCCGTCGACCGAGATCGCGTAGCGCTCCGCCGGGGTGGCGGTGTCGGCGCGCTCCGCCAGGCCCTCGACCCGGACCGACCGGCCGTCCGTCGCCCGCCCCGTGCACACCGTGTGGACGGTGCGCCAGTCGTCGGGGCTGGTGGTGACGCAGTGCAGGCGCCGGGTCAGGTGCACCCCCTGGTCGGCCAGGACCCGGCCCGCGCCGAGGGCGACGGCGTTGCGGTAGGAGCCCTCGGCGATGGTGGTCGCGGGGTCGGTGCAGCCGGCCAGCAGCAGCGGCAGCACGAGCAGCAGCCAGGGCCTCCCGGGGCCCGCCCGACCGGTACCTCCCGTTCCGGCCGCGGGGCGCCCGACGATGCCTCCCGGGCCGCGCACGGGGCCCCTCACGGCGCCTCCCGGTCCGGGCGCGCGGCCCGGGTGACCTCGCGGACCGCCGCCGCCACCACCTCCGGCCGGTCGACCTGGAACATGTGCCGCGCGGCGGTCAGCACCTCCTGCCGCCCGCCGAGCAGCGCCGCGAGGGCCGCGTGCCGCTCCCGCCACTCGACGGCCTCGTGGCCGGACACGTCGCCGAGCGCGGTCAGCACCACCACCGGCACGGGCGGGAACCCGGCCGTCGCGCGCAGTTCGAGCAGCTCGGCGGCCATGTCCCGGTATCCGAGGAGTTCCTTGACGGCGGTGCCGAGCACCCGGGCCGAGCCGAACACCTCGCGGACCTGTCCGGGGCTGCCCGGCGCGATCCCGGCGGCCGTCTGGGCCCGGACCGCGCGGTTGCGGACCCACGGGCCGAGCGCGGGGGCCGGGCCGGCCGCGAGCAGGCTGACCACCGGCGGAACGGCCCTCAGCGGCCACGACAACCAGCCGGGCCGACGGCTCATCTCCGGTTCGCAGCTCGGGTCGACCAGGACCAGACCGAGAACCTTCTCCGGGTACCAGCGGGCGAAGGCCTCCGCGTGGAACCCGCCCAGCGAGTGCGCGACGACCACGGCCGGCCCGGGGCACACCGCCGCGATCCGGTCGGCCTCGGCGCGCAGGGTGGACGGCCCCGGCTCGGGCACGCTCCGTCCGAGGCCGGGCCGGTCGAACCGGAGCACCCGGGTGTCGAGCCGCCCGGCCACCGCGTCCCAGTCGAACCAGGCCTCCCCTAGTCCGCTGACCAGCACGACCACCGGCTCCCCGGCGCCCTCGTCGACGACGTGCAGGCCGGTACCCGTCTCGCCGTGGGGTTTGATCCTCGCCTCCTGTGGTCGGGTCTGCTCGGGGCGGGGCCGGGTCAGGAGGATCGCGCCGAGGGCCACCAGCCAGACCGACACCACCCCGACCTGGACCCGCTGGGCCACCCCCATCCAGTCGCCGGCCAGCATCGCGACCAGCGACAACGCGACGGCGAGCAGCTCGACCGCCGCCAGGGCCCAGATCCACCGCCGCCGCCAGGCCAGCGCCATGGCCAACATGCTCACGCACGCGCCGGTCACCGCGAGGCTGCTCGTGGTCGCGTGCAGCTCGTGGGCGAGCGAGACGTGCCCGGAGCGTTCGAGCAGCGCGCACGTCGCGTCGCTGTACGGCGAGCAGTCCAGGGTGAGGACCGAGTCGGCGACCGTGCCCGCGCCGAACAGGCCCAGGCCGAGCCAGCCGGCCACGGCCCACAGGTTCCACACGCCGGCCCGGGTCACGGCGACCAGGAGGACGGCGAGGACGACGAGGACCCCGGTGGCGCAGTCGCCGAAGATGAAGAGGGCGCGGTGCGGCTGGTCCGTGGCCGCGTACGAGCTGACGTAGCCCGACCGCGCGTCCACCCCGGGATTCACCCAGAACCCGAGCACCCACGCCGCGTACGTGCACCCCGCGACCACCAGCGCCCAGCCGGCGAGCCGTCCCGGACCCCCGTCAGTCGCCACGCGTCCCATTCTCACCGCCCACGTACGCGTTGGGTTAGATTTCGGCCATGCGTTTCGTCGCCGCGATCGACCAGGGCACGACCAGCTCCCGGTGCATCCTCTTCGACCGGTCCGGCCGGGTGGTGGCCGTCGACCAGCGGGAGATCACCCAGCACTACCCCCGGGCCGGCTGGGTCGAACACTCGCCGACCGAGATCTGGGAGTCGGTGGCCGCCGTCGTGGCCGGCGCGCTCTCCCAGGTGGACGGCGAGGTCGTGGCGCTCGGCATCACCAACCAGCGGGAGACCACGGTGGTGTGGGACGCCGCGACCGGCGAGCCGCTGCACAACGCCCTGGTCTGGCAGGACACCCGCACCGACGCCCTGATCAGGGAACTGGCCGCCGCGCCGCCCGGGCCGGTGACGCGGACCTCCGGACAGACCGCGCCCGACAGCCCGGCGTCCGGGCCGAGGACCGGTCACGGAGCGGCCCCGCGCCCGGCCGGTGGGCTCGACCGGTTCCGGGACCGGTGCGGCCTCCCGCTGGCCACCTACTTCGCCGGCCCCAAGATGCGCTGGCTCCTCGACCACCTCGACCTGCGCGAACGCGCCGAGAAGGGCGAGGTGCTCTTCGGTACCGTCGACTCGTGGTTGCTCTGGAAACTCACCGGGCGGCACATCACCGACGTCACCAACGCCAGCCGCACGATGCTGATGAACCTCACCACCCTGGACTGGGACCCGCTGCTCCTCGACGCGATCGGCGTGCCCCGGGCGGCGCTGCCGGAGATCGTGCCGTCCTCGGCCGTGTACGGGCCGGTCACCGGGCTGCCGGAGCTCGCCGGGGTGCCGGTGGCCGCCGCGCTCGGCGACCAGCAGGCCGCGCTGTTCGGACAGACGTGCTTCTCCCCCGGCGAGGGCAAGAACACCTACGGCACGGGCAGCTTCCTGCTGCTCAACACGGGTACGACCCCGGTGCACTCCTGGCGGGGCCTGCTCACCACCGTGGCGTGCCAGCTCGACGGCCAGCCGGCCACGTACGCCCTCGAAGGGTCCATCGCGATCACCGGCGCGCTCGTCCAGTGGCTGCGGGACAACCTGGAACTCATCTCCTCCGCCGACGAGATCGAGCCGCTGGCCGCGAGCGTCCCCGACACCGGCGGCGCGTACTTCGTGCCGGCCTTCTCCGGGCTGTACGCCCCGCACTGGCGGCTGGACGCGCGCGGCGTCATCGCGGGCCTGACCCGGTTCGTGACGAAGGCGCACCTGGCCCGCGCCGCGCTGGAGGCCACCGCCTGGCAGACCCGGGAGGTCGCCGACGCGATGATCAGCGACGCCGGGGTGGCGTTCACCGAGCTGCGGGTCGACGGCGGCATGACGGCGAACTCGCTGATGATGCAGATCCAGGCGGACATCCTCGGGGTACCGGTGGTGCGGCCGACCGTGCCGGAGACCACGGCCCTGGGGGCGGCGTACGCGGCCGGGCTGGCGGTCGGCTTCTGGTCCTCGCTGGACGAACTGCGCGCCAACTGGCGGGCCGACGCGCGGTGGACGCCCGTGCTGGCGGTCGAGGAGCGGGAGGCCCGGTACGCCCAGTGGCGCAAGGCCGTGTCGAAGACCCTGAACTGGGTGGACTAGCCGGGCGCGGCCCCCCGCGTACCCGTCGAGAAAGCGCTGAAGCCTGTCTCCTGGTCGCCCCTCAACGACCAGGGGACAGGCCCCAGCTTCCTCGTGTGCGACCCGAAGCCCCTCAACCCCGGCCCGCACACCCCCTCACCGTGTTCAGCCTGTGGGGCTCTCGCCCACCGTGACCGTGACCGTGACGTTCTTGCCGTCGCGGACCACCGTCAGCGTGAGCTTGTCGCCCGGTTTGCCCGACTGGATCGCGGAGACCAGCTCGTCGCTGTTCTTCACCGACTTGCCGTTCACCCCCGTGACCAGGTCGCCCTTGACCAGACCGGCCTGGGCGGCCGGGCTGTTGGCCTCGGTGCTGTCCACGACAGCGCCGGCCTGGGTGGTGCTGTTGACGACGCGGACGCCGATGTACGGGTGTCCGACCTTGCCGCCCTTCATCAACTGTTCGACGACGCTCTTCACCTTGTTACTCGGAATCGCGAATCCGACACCGATGTTGCCCTTGGAGCCGGAGCCGCCGGTGGCGATGGCCGTGTTGATGCCGATCAGCCGGCCGGCCGAGTCGGTGAGCGCGCCGCCGGAGTTGCCGGGGTTGATGGCCGCGTCGGTCTGGAGCAGGCCCGAGAGCCGCTTGCCCTGGCCCTGCGACTCGTTGTCGCCGCCCTCGTCGATCGTGCGGTTCCGGGCGCTCAGGATGCCCTTGGTGACCGTGCCGTCGAGGCCGAGCGGGTTGCCGATCGCCAGGACGTCGTCGCCGACCTTGATGTCGCCGCTGTCGGCGAACGTGATCGGCTGGAGGCCGTCGACCCCGGTGATCTTCAGGACCGCGAGGTCGTTGGTGGGGTCGGCGCCGACCAGGGTGGCCGGCACGGTCTTGCCGTCGGACAGGGTGACCGTGATCTGGCCCCGGGCGCCGTCGATCACGTGGTTGTTCGTGACGATGTAGCCGTCCTTGTTGAACACGACGCCCGAGCCCTCGCCGGTGCCGGTCTTGACGCCGACGACGCTCTTCTGGGCCTGCTCGGCCACGTCGGCGAGCGTGCCGCCGTTGGTGACCGCGCGGCCGTTCGACGTGGCCACGACGTTGGAGCCGTTGCTGTCGCCGAGCGCGAAGCCCACCAGGCCACCGACCGTGCCGGCGCTGACGGAGAGCACCAGGGCCGCGGCGGTGCCGATCAGGATCTTGGGGAGCGCGCCCATCTTCTTGCGCGGGGTCGGCTGGGGCTGGAACGCCGGCATGGGGTGCCCGCCCGGGTAGTACGGCGGGCCGCCGGGGCCGGCGGGGCCGCCCATCGGGAGCGGGGCGCCGGGCTGGCCGGGGGCCGGCATGAAGACCGGGGGGTGGTGCGGGTGCGCCTGCGGCGGGACCGGGCCGGTGGTCGGGAGCGCGGCGGTGACCTGGGTGCGGGCCGGGGCGTCGTAGCCGGGGGCGTCGTAGCCCAGGGTCGCGGGGTTCTGCGGGGCCGGTCCGCCGGGGCCCGGGGCGGTGTGGCCGGCCACGGGCTGGATCTCGCCGACCAGGGCCGCCTGGTCCGGGCCGAGGTTGGTCTCCCGGGCGACCTCGGCAGGGGCCTGGTAGGCACCCTGGTCGAGGTCACCCCGGAGCGCTGCGGAGCGCTCGGCCTGGGCCCTGACGGCGTCGGCGAGCTGCTCGGGGGTGACGGCCAGCGCCTCGGTGGGCGCGGCGGCCGGGACGGCCACGGTCGGTGCGGTGCCGGCGGCCGGGGTGGCCACGGGCGCGGACTCGACGTGCGGGGTCGCGGCGGGGGTGTCGGTGGGCGTCGACGGGGCCGGGTTCACCGTCGTCGACTGCGGGTCGCGGTTGGTCTCGTCGTTGCTCATGGAAACCACTCTGCCTTCCGAAGCTTGAATCCCCCTGGGCCCCAGCTGAAAGTTTCCTGGGAGCGCTTTAAACCCATTTCAGTGCTTTTGAGCTATTCGGTACTGTCGGGCGGGGCCAGCGGCAGCCGGACCCTGAACGTCGCGCCCTCCCCCGCCGCCGACGACACCTCGACCGTGCCGCTGTGCGCGGCGACGATGGCCGCGACGATCGCCAGCCCCAGGCCGGTGCCCGTGCTCCCGCTCCGCCGGCTCCGGGCCGGGTCCGCGCGGTAGAACCGTTCGAAGACGCGTTCGCCCTGCTCCGGGGTGAGGCCGGGGCCTCTGTCGGCGACCTCGAGGACCGCCTGGCCGTCCGCCGTCGACAGCCGGACCGCGACCGGGGTGCCGGCCGGGGTGTGGGTCAGCGCGTTGGTCACCAGGTTGCCGATCACCTGGCGCAGCCGGGACTCGTCGCCGGTCACGACCACCGGGGCCGCGGCCGGGGCCACCATCAGGAGGATCTCCCGGTCCGGGGCCTGCGCGCGGGCGCCCTCGGCGGCGTCGGCGACCAGCACGTCCAGGTGCACGGGCTCCCGCGCGAGGGGCCGCTGCTGGTCGAGCCGGGCCAGGAGCAGCAGGTCCTCGACGAGCAGGCCCATCCGGGCGGCCTCGTCCTCGATCCGCTTGACGACCTGCTCGGGCTCGCCGGCCCCCTGTCGGTACAGCTCCGCGAAGCCGCGGATCGTGGTCAGCGGGGTGCGCAGCTCGTGCGAGGCGTCGGCCACGAACCGGCGCATCCGGTCCTCCGAGCGCAGCGCCCGGTGCTCCGAGGCCGCCCGGGCCGCGAAGGCCGTCTCGATCTGGGCGAGCATGCCGTTCAGGGCGCGGCCGAGCCGGCCGATCTCGGTGCCCGGGTCGCGCTCGGGCACCCGCTGGCTGAGGTCGCCCCCGGCGATGGCCCCGGCGGTGCGCTCGATCTCGACGAGCGGGCGCAGGCTGCGGCGGACCACGGTCACGCCGATCAGGGCGACGAGCATCAGCACCGCCGTACCGACGAACAGGTCGAGCCAGATCAGCCGGGCGACCGCGTTGTCCAGGTCGGACAGGGTCGAGGCGATCACGACCCGCTGGCCGGGGTCCGGGCCGGGCACGACGACGACCCGCCAGCGGCTGCCGTAGCCGTCGACGATGAAGTAGTCCTGCCGGGCCAGGTCGGCGGCCGTGAGCCGGGGGCCCTCGTCGACGTCCAGGTCGCTGGGGTACTCGGCGAGCACGTTGCCCTCCGGCCCGCGCAGCTGCACGACGAACGGGTTCGGCACCGAAAACGACGACTGGACCCCGCTCGGCGGGTCGAAGCCCAGCTTCGTGGCCCCGCGCCGGACCTGGGTGTCGATCGGGTCCGCGACGGACTTGAGCTGGGTGTCGACCCGGTCGAGGAGGTAGCCGCGCAGGGCCGTCACCGTGGCCACGCCCATCACGAGCAGCGCCGCGGCGACCAGGCCGAGGACGGCGGCGACGAGCTTGACGCGTAGCGGGACGCGCTCAAACATCGGAGGCCCGCAGCACGTACCCCACGCCGCGGATCGTGTGCAGGATCCGGGGCTCCGTCGTGTCGATCTTGCGGCGCAGGTAGGACATGTACGACTCGACGATGTTGTCCTCGCCGCGGAAGTCGTAGTTCCACACGTGTTCGAGGATCTGCCGCTTGGACAGCACCCGACCAGAGTTGATCATGAGGTACCGCAGGAGCTTGAACTCCGTCGGGGACAGCGAGACGCGCTGGCCCGCCCGGTACACCTCGTGGGTCTCCTCGTCGAGTTCCAGGTCACCGAAGCTCAGCCGGCCGGTCGGACCCGCGCCCTGGGTACGGCGCAGCACGGCCCGGATCCGGGCGGTGAGCTCCTCCAGGCTGAACGGCTTCGTCACGTAGTCGTCGCCGCCGAGGGTCAGGCCGCGGATCTTGTCGTCGGTGTTGTCCCGGGCGGTCAGGAACACCACCGGCACCCGCCGGCCGTCGGCGCGCATCCGCCGGATGACCTCGAAGCCGTCGTAGTCGGGGAGCATCACGTCGAGGACCACCAGGTCGGGGCGGTGCTCGCCGGCCGTGGTGATCGCGTCGGCCCCGCTCATGGCGGTGGCCACGTCGAAGCCCGCGTACCGCAGGCTGGCGGACAGCAGCTCGACGATGTTCGGGTCGTCCTCGACGACGAGCAGGCGGGCCTCCGGCGTGGTCATAGCACCATCATTCCGGGCGCGGCTCGACCCCGGCTGAGAACAGGCTGAGAGTTTCCTGAGAGCCACCCAAGTCCTGGGTACCGACCACCCGGAGCAGTTCCAGCTTCTGGGCGGCATCCGTGCCCGGCCGGGGGCTGTACAGCAGCAGGGTCTGGTCGTGCTCGGGGGTGAGCAGCTCCTCGCAGTCCAGCTCGATCCGGCCGACCGTCGGGTGCAGCACCGTCTTCGTGTCGGCCCGGCGTACCGCGACCTCGTGCGCGTCCCAGAGGGCCCGGAACTCGTCGCTGACCGCCAGCAGCCGGGCCACCAGGTCGGTCACCTCCGGGGACCGCCGCCGGCCGGCCGTGGCCCGCAGGTGCGCCACGTGCGCCCGGGCGTGGTGCGCGCGCTCCGCCACCGGGAACAGCTCGCGGGCCTCCGGATTCGCGAACCACTCCCAGATGATGTTGCGGCCCAGGGTGCCCCGGAACAGGGCCGAGGCCAGCGGGTTCTGGGCCAGGATCCCGCCCAGGTCGGACAGCACCTGGGCCGGGGTGTCGGTCAGCCGGTCCAGCAGCTTGAGCAGCGCCGGCTTCACGTGCCCGGTCGGGTGGTTCGGGACCGGCGGCGGCTGGTCGGCCAGGTGGTAGAGGTGGTCCCGCTCGTCGGACGTCAGCCGCAGCGCCCGGGCCAGCGCGTTCAGCAACTGGGTCGACGGGTGCGGGCCCCGGCCCTGTTCGAGCCGGATGTAGTAGTCCGCGGACATGCCGGCGAGCTGGGCGACCTCCTCCCGGCGCAGTCCCGGGGTCCGACGGCGCGCCCCGGCGGGCAGCCCGACGTCGGCCGGGGTGATCCGGGCCCGGCGGGCGCGCAGGAAGTGGGCGAACTCGACGCGGTCCATGGCTCCCAGCATGCCCCAGCCCCGTGGGCCCAGCCTGGGATCGTCGATCCCAGGCTCGACGGGTCTCTCCCGCCCCCTCTCCCGCCGCCGCAGGCTGGGTGCCATGAACACGCGAACCCTGGGAACCACCGGCCCGACCGTCTCCGCCCTCGGCCTCGGCACGATGGGCATGTCCGACCTGTACGGGCCGTCCGACCGGGCCGAGAGCATCGCCACCGTGCACGCCGCCCTCGACGCCGGGATCACCCTGCTCGACACCGGCGACTTCTACGGCATGGGCCACAACGAGCTGCTGGTCCGTGAGGCGCTGGCGACCCGCGACCGCGACCAGGTCACCCTGAGCGTGAAGTTCGGCGCGCTGCGCGGACCCGACGGGGCGTTCCTCGGCTACGACGGCCGGCCGGCGGCGGTGAAGAACTTCGCCACCTACAGCCTGCGCCGGCTCGGCGTCGACCACCTCGACGTGTACCGGCTGTCCCGGGTCGACCCGGAGGTCCCGATCGAGGACACGGTGGGCGCGATCAAGGACCTGATCGACGCGGGGTACGTGCGGCACGTCGGCCTGTCCGAGGCCGGCCCCGACACGATCCGGCGCGCGCACGCCGTGCACCCGGTGACCGACCTGCAGATCGAGTACTCGCTGATCTCGCGGGGGATCGAGGAGAGGATCCTGCCGGTGACCCGGGAACTGGGCATCGCCGTCACCGCCTACGGGGTGCTGTCCCGGGGCCTGATCAGCGGGCACTGGACCCCCGACCGGTCGCTGGCCGCCAACGACTTCCGGGGCCACAGCCCCCGGTTCAGCGGGTCGAACCTGGAGACCAACCTGCGGCTCGTGGAGACGCTGCGGACCGTGGCCGCCGCGAAGGGCGTGTCCGTGGCGCAGCTGGCCATCGGGTGGGTGCTCGCCCAGGGCGCGGACATCGTGCCGCTGGTCGGGGCCCGGACCCGGGTCCGGCTGGCCGAGGCGCTCGGGGCGCTGGACGTGGTGCTGGACGCCGGGGACCTGGCCGCGATCGAGGCGGCGGTGCCGGTGGGGGCCGCGGCCGGGGCCCGGTACGCGGCGCCGATGATGGCGCATCTGGACAGCGAGCGGTAGGTGGCGGGCCGGCTGCCCGCCCAAGGCCCCGACGTGCCTGCCGGGCCTGTCTGGGCCCGCGTGGGGCCACCCGGGGCCGCCTACCGCCCGTGAGGCCGCCCCTGCCCGGGATCACGCCCCGGCGCCGGTGCCGGCCCGGGGGCGGCCGCCCCGGAGGTCACGTTCCAGCCCTCGACCCGGACCGTCACCGCCCCCGGCGCCCGGTGCGTCGCCCGCAGGGTCACCGACTCCCCCGGCCACAGGCACACCAGGTTGTCCGACCACCGGACCGGCAGCACCGACCGGCCGCCCGCCCCGAGCACCCGGGCGCCGACCTGCAACGCCGGCACCTGCGAGGTGTTGCTCAGGGTCACCGTCGTCACGGTGTCGCCGTTCGACCGGGACTCCGACGAGTACGCGGCCGCCACCTCCGCGCGGGCCATCCCGGCCAGGCCCGTCAGGTCGGCGTAGGAGGACGTCGGGGTGGTGATGTAGCTGGTCGCCGGGTAGTCGAGGACGTCGGGGGCGGCGGAGAGCCAGTACACGTTGCGGCTGCGTTCTCTGCCCTTCGCGTCGGTGGCGACCAGCCTGAGCAGATAGGTGGGCTCGTCGGGGGCCGCGACCGTGCCGAGCCGGGTCACGCCGACGGTGCCGCCCCGGTTGCCGCCCTCGGCGGTGACGTCGGTGTACTCCTCCCCGTCGAGGCGGCGGCCGTCCAGCCCGAACAGTTCGGCGCGCACGGTCAGCCCGGACAGGTCCCGGCCCCGGCGGACGAGCACCACGGACCGGTCGTCGTAGGAGTACTGCACGTGCAGCGGCTCGTGTGCCCGCTTCGCCGCGTGGTAGCCGGCCGTCGGGTCCAGGGAGCTGTCGAACAGCTGCCAGTGCACCGAGGGCCAGGCGGCGGTCAGGTTCCAGTAGATCTGCCCGGTCGCGGGGCGCTCCTCGTCGGCGGAGTTGCGCGCGTACGCCTCGAACTGCGCCCGGACCGCCTCGAACTGGGCCAGGTGCGCCTTGCCGACGTAGTCCTCCAGCCCGGTCGGCGGCCCGTACCGCCCCGCGAGCGCCGCGTGGAAGATCCGCAGGTCGGCGAACCCCTGGGTGCCGGCCCGGTACACGGGCGCGTCCGGTTCGCGCCACAGCCGGTCCAGTTCCTCACGAGTCGACATCGCGCGCAGGGTGTCCATACTGGGCAGTGCCGCCCCCGCGCTGGTCTCCGCGTTGAAGCCCCACGCGCCGCCGTCCCGCTTGGCGTACCAGTAGCCGGGCGGCACCCAGTCGTACGGCCCGGTCATCCGCAGCCCCGGCGGCCCCGTTCCCGGGCTCTCGGCCCCGGACGCCGAGGACAGCACCGGGGTCGGCCAGTCGGCGGCACCCAGCGCGGCCAGGTAGTCCGCCGCCACCCGCTCCGGCGGGGCCTCGTCGCTGCCGATCAGGAACGACAGCACGCTCGGGTGGTTGCGCAGCCGGGCGGCGACCCCGGCCATCGAGGCGCGCGCCACCGCGTGGTCCTCCGCCGTCCAGCTGTCCGGGTCCTCCCACCTGCCGCAGCACTCCCAGCCGGGGAGCAGCAGCAGCCCGACCCGGTCGGCCTCCTCGTACAGGTCGTCGTTGCCCAGCCGGCCCTCCAGGCGGAGCGTGTTGAGCCCCAGGTCCAGGGCCGCCGCGAACTGCTGGGCGAGCCGGGCCGGGTCGTCGCGGAGGAACAGGTCCGGCGACCAGCCCGCGCCCCGGATCACCAGCGGCCGGCCGTTGATCGCGTAGTGCCGGATGTCGTCCTCGACCCTCGTGGTGACCCCCCGGACCCCGAACCGGTCGCGGGCGCCGTCGGAGTACCGGCCGGCCACGGTCGCGTCGACCAGCAGCTCGTACCGGTGCTGCTCCCCCATCCCCGCCGGCCACCACACCCGTGGCTGGACCACGGTGGCCCGCTCGAAGGTCACCGTCCGGGTCTCGCGCGGGGCGAGGGCCACGGTGGCGTTCAGCGGGACCGGGCCCGCGTACCCGGTGAGGGCCGCCAGTACCGGCCGGTCGGAGTTGTTGCGGGCCTCGACCTTCGCGGTGAGGTCCGCGTGGTCCCGGCCGGGCAGCTCCAGCCGGGTGAGGACCCGCGCGCCGCGCAGCGCCACCGGGCCGGACTGCCGGATGGTCACGTCCCCGACCAGGCCCGTGTTCCGGTCGGGCGGGGCCGGGTTCCAGTCGATCCAGCCGGTGGTCAGGTCGCGCGCCGGATCGTTGGGGTGCACCAGGAACGCCAGGGTGTTCACCCCCGGCCGGACCAGGGCGGACAGGTCGAACTCGTAGGTCGGGTACATGCCGACGACGGTGTCCGCGCCGGCCACCCGGGTGCCGTTCACCCACACCTCGGCCCGGGACAGCACCCCGCTGAACTCCACGGACGTGTGCTCCCCGGCGTCCGGGGCGACCGGGAAGTCCGCGCGGAACCACCACGGCACGGCGAACGCGGCCGGGTCCACGGCGGCCATGGCGGTGGAGTGGAACGGGTCGGGGTACGCGCCGGTGCCCAGCAGGCCGCCGAACACGGTCGAGCGGGCGGGCACCGGGGCCCAGCCGGCGGTGTCGAAGCCGGTCCGGGACACCTCGGATCCCCCGACGGGGACCAGGGCGGAGGACCTGATCTGGTACCCGGTGAGCACGCCCGTCCGGGCCGGCCCGCCGACGGCCAGGTGTTCGGGCCCGGGGGCGCGGCGCGCGACGGGTTCCGCCCGGGCGGCGGTCAGCACCCCGGCGAGGACGAGCAGGACGAGCAGTGTGCGGCGCATCAACCTGATCAAACCGCACAAAGCACTCGAAAGCTACTACTCCTCGAAGTCGTCGTCCAGCCGGGCGAGCCAGGTCGCCAGCCGCTCGACGGGGATCTCGAAGTCCGGGTTGATGTCCACGAACTCCTTCATCCGCTCGGCCAGCCAGTCCAGCGTGACGGTCTCCTCGCCGCGCCGCTCGGCGAGCTCCTCGATACCCCGGTCCGTGAAATACATGACGCCCCCTGGAAACAGTGCCGGGGAAGCCGCCGCGACGACTTCCCCGGAACAGACGTGGAACCTAGCTGGCGAAGGCCTCGTTGATCAGCGCCGCCTGCTCGACCTCGTGGACCTTGCCGGAGCCCGTGGACGGGGCGGCCGCCGACGGCCGGGAGACCCGGCGCGGGTTGATGCCCAGCTCGCCGAACAGGTTCAGCGCCACGAACGAGTAGGCGCCCTGGTTGGCGGGCTCCTCCTGGACCCAGGAGATCGCCGCGCCCGGGTGCGGGGCCAGCGCGGCCCGCAGCTCGTCGACCGGCAGCGGGTAGATCTCCTCGACCCGGACGATCGCCGTGTCGGTGATCCCCCGGTCGGTCCGCGCCTGGAGCAGGTCGTAGTAGACCTTGCCCGAGCACAGCAGCACCTTGGCGGCACCGGTCACCGTCGGGTCCCCGATCACCGGCTGGAACGTGCCGGTGGTGAAGTCCTCGATCTGCGACACGGCCAGCTTGTGCCGGAGCAGGGACTTCGGCGTGAACACGACCAGCGGCTTCTTCTTCGGCGACAACGCCTGGCGGCGCAGCAGGTGGAAGTAGTTCGCCGGGGTGGTGCAGTTGGCGATCCGCATGTTGTCCTCGGCGCACAGCTGCAGGTACCGCTCCGGGCGGCCCGAGGTGTGGTCCGGACCGGCGCCCTCGTGGCCGTGCGGCAGGAGCAGGGTCACGCTCGCGCGCTGGCCCCACTTCGCCTCGCCCGAGGAGAGGTACTCGTCGACGATCGACTGCGCGCCGTTGACGAAGTCACCGAACTGGGCCTCCCAGAGGACCAGGGCCTCGGGGCGCTCGACCGAGTAGCCGTACTCGAAGCCCATCGCCGCGTACTCGCTGAGCAGCGAGTCGTACGCGAAGAACGAGGCCTGGTTCTCGGCCAGGTGCTGCAACGGCAGGTAGTCGGAGCCGTTGACCGCGTCCACGATCGCCGCGTGCCGGTGCACGAACGTGCCGCGCCGGGAGTCCTGGCCCGCGAGCCGGACCGGAACGCCCTGCATCAGCAGCGAACCGAAGGCCACGATCTCGCCCATGCCCCAGTCGATGTCGCCCTCGACGGACATCTTCGCGCGCTTCTCGAGGAGCTGGGTGATCCGCTTGTGCGGGGTGAAGCCCTCCGGCACCGCGGCGTGCACCTCGCCGACCCGGCGGAGCACCGAGGCGTCCACCCGGGTCTCCACGACCGGCTCGGCCTCGGTGACGTGCGCGCGCAGGCTGGCCGGCTTCGCGCTGGCCGTGGCCTCCTTGGTCGCCCGGAACACCGTCTCCAGCATGCCGCCGAAGTCGCGGAGCGCCTCCTCGGCGTCCTCGACCGTGATGTCGCCCCGGCCGATCAGCGCCTCGGTGTACAGCTTGCGGACGGAACGCTTGGTGTCGATGATCTGGTACATCTGCGGGTTGGTCATCGAGGGGTCGTCGCCCTCGTTGTGGCCGCGCCGGCGGTAGCAGATCAGGTCGATCACGACGTCCTTGTTGAACGCCTGGCGGTAGTCGAACGCCAGCTTGGCGACCCGGACCACGGCCTCGGGGTCGTCGCCGTTCACGTGGAAGATCGGCGCCTGGATCATGCGGGCGACGTCCGTGCAGTACAGCGACGAGCGGCTGTACTCCGGCGCGGTCGTGAAGCCCACCTGGTTGTTGACGACGATGTGCACCGTGCCGCCGGTGCGGTAGCCGCGCAGCTGGGACAGGTTCAGGGTCTCGGCGACCACGCCCTGGCCGGCGAACGCCGCGTCCCCGTGGATCAGGACCGGCAGCACCGTGTAGCCCTCGAGCTTGAGGTCGATCCGGTCCTGCTTGGCCCGGACGATGCCCTCCAGGACCGGGTTCACCGTCTCCAGGTGCGACGGGTTGGCCACCACGGAGACCGTGGTCGCGTGCAGCCCGTCCGGGGTGGTGAACTTGCCGGTCATGCCCAGGTGGTACTTGACGTCCCCGGAGCCCTGCACGGTCTTCGGGTCGATGAAGCCCTCGAACTCCGAGAAGATCTTCTCGTAGGGCTTGCCGACGATGTTCGCGAGCACGTTCAGCCGGCCGCGGTGCGCCATGCCGATGACGACCTCGTCCATGCCGGCCGTCGCGGAGTCCGCGAGCACCTCGTCGAGCAGCGGGATCAGGCTCTCGCCGCCCTCGAGGGAGAACCGCTTCTGCCCGACGTACTTCGTCGCGAGGAACGTCTCGAACGACTCGGCCGCGTTCAGCCGGTTGAGGATGTGCTTCTGCGCCTCGACCGGGGGCTTCTCGTACTTCTTCTCGACCCGCTCCGCGATCCAGTTGCGCTCCTCGGGAGCCTGGATGTGGAAGTACTCGATGCCGATCCGGCGGCAGTAGGAGTCGCGCAGGACGCCCAGGACGTCGCGCAGCTTCATCTTCTGCTGGCCGTTGAAGCCGCCGACCGGGAACACCCGGTCCAGGTCCCACAGGGTCAGCCCGTGCTCGAGGATGTCGAGGTCGGGGTGCCGGCGGATCTCGTATTCCAAGGGGTCGGTGTCCGCCATCAGGTGGCCGCGGACCCGGTACTCCCGGATCAGCTCGATCACCCGGGACGCCTTGTCGATCTGGCCCTCGGAGGTGCGCGGCACGTCCTTGACCCAGCGGACCGGCTCGTACGGGATCCGCAGGGAGGTGAAGATGTCGTCGTAGAAGCCGGACTCGCCGAGCAGCAGCTCGTGGATGCGCTTGAGGAACTCGCCCGACTGCGCGCCCTGGATGATCCGGTGGTCGTAGGTGCTGGTCAGCGTGATGATCTTGCTGACGGCCATGTCGGCGAGCTGCTCGTCGCTCATGCCCTGGAACGGCGACGGGTACTCCATCGCGCCGACGCCGATGATCGTGCCCTGGCCGGCCATCAGCCGCGGCATCGAGTGCACGGTGCCGATGCCGCCCGGGTTCGTCAGGGAGATCGTCGTGCCCGTGAAGTCGTCCATCGTCAGCTCGTTGCGCCGGGCGCGCCGCACGATGTCCTCGTACGCCTGCCAGAAGCCCCGGAAGTCGTACTGCTCGGAGCCCTTGATGCTGGCCACCACGAGGGTGCGCGAGCCGTCCGGCTTCTTCAGGTCGATCGCGAGCCCGAAGTTCACGTGCTCGGGGGTGACGACCGCCGGCTTGCCGTCGACCTCGGTGAACGAGTTGTTCATCTCGGGGAAGTCGGCCAGCGCCCGCACGATCGCGTACCCGATCAGGTGGGTGAAGCTGACCTTCCCACCCCGGGCGCGGCTCAGGTGGTTGTTGATGACCACCCGGTTGTCGGCCAGCAGCTTGGCGGGCACGGCGCGCACGCTGGTGGCGACCGGGACGGTCAGCGACGCGTCCATGTTCTGCACCAGCTTGGCGCCGACGCCCTTGATCACCGTGGTGCCGGGCGGCACGGGCTTCTTGACCGCCGGGGCGGCCGGGGCCTTCACGGCCGGAGCCGGGGCCGGCTTGACCGGCGTCGCCGGGGCCGCGGCAGCCGTCTCCACGGGCGGCGGGGCCGTCACCGGGGGTGTCACCGGCGCGGGGGCCGGTGCGACGGGAGCCGGGGCGGCCGGGGCGGCCTCAGGCTTGTAGTCAGCGAAGAAGTTATGCCAGGCGGGGTCCACACTCGCTGGATCGGACAGGTACTTCTGGTACATGTCCTCGACGATCCACTCATTGGGGCCGAAGCCCGCGAGGGGGTTGTCCTGAGCATTCTGCTGGGTCGACACGGCCGCGATCGCCTCTTTCAGCGCGGTTTGTGGAGCTCTAAGCACGTCCGACGATCCAGGCTACGCGCCCGAAAGCGGTTTTGGGTAACCGGGTCAGGCCAGCGCGATCCACGTGGCGCGGGCCACAGCCAACAGCTGGCCGGAGGGGCCGTAGAGGCTCGTCACGGGATGCGATTTGCGCCCTTCGGTACCGCGCAGCTCACCGACGATGACGCATTCGCTACCCGGCGCGGGCAGTTCGTCGATCCGGACCGCGAACCGGCCGAGGACCGACGGGCGCTCCTCCAGCTGGATCGTCCAGCCCCCGGGACAGTCCAGCGCGGCCCACACTGTGGCTGAACTCACATCCTCGGGGACGACCCAGTCGGCGGCGGTCCGGCCCGGCGCGGGGCGGCCGGGGTAGATGTGCAGGCCGTCCTCGTTGTCCGGGCCGCACACGTAGCAGGACGGGAAGGGGTGGTGGGTGTGTCCGGGGTAGACGCCGCGCTCGGCCGTCCACGCGGCGGGCACGACGTCGAGGTGGTCCAGCAGGACCGCGTGCGCCACCACGATGTCGTCCCCCGGACCGGGCAGCAGGACCGTCGCGGAACCCTCCTCGGCCTCGACGGGCAACTCCACACCCAGCGGCGGCGGGCGGCGCAGGGTCACCTCGACCGCGTCGCCGGGCCGGGCCCCCGGCACCGAGCCCGCGAGCAGCCCCGCCGTGTAGCCACCGTTGCCCGACCCGGGCGGACCACAGAAACGTCCATCAATAAGCACAGGTCGAGGATAATTCACCTGCGCGAAATTCCGTCGTTGAGGGCCGTAGGCCTGCGGCCCTCAACCTCAGACCCATGGCATCCCGAGTGCTCGTACCGGCGGCCCCCGCGATCGACGAGGCCGCGCGCTATTCCGTGGTGATGACGGATGACTCCGTCGAGGTGCGAGCCGCCCAGCGGCTGCGGCACGAGGTGTTCGCCGGCGAGCTCGGCGCGAAGCTGGCGGGCGACGACTCGCACGACGAGGACGAGTTCGACGCGCACTGCGACCACCTGATCGTGTACCAGGACGGCACGGGCATGCCGGTGGGCACGTACCGCCTGCTGCCGCCCGGCCGGATGGACCGGCTGTACTCGGACACCGAGTTCGCGCTCGGCAACCTCCGCGACCTGCGGCCCAGCCTGGTCGAGGCCGGCCGGTCGTGCGTGCACCCCGACCACCGGGGCGGCGCGGTCGTGAACCTGCTCTGGGCGGGGCTCGCGCGGTACATGCACCTCACCGGGCACCGCTGGCTCGCCGGCTGTGCCTCCGTACCGGCCGCCGACGCCGCCGCCGTGTGGGCCAAGGTCCAGGGCAAGCACCTCGCGCCGCCGGCCCTGCGGGTCACCCCGCACCGCCCGTTCGACGTGTCCGGCCCCGTCCCCGGCCGGGTGGCGATCCCGCCGCTGCTGCGCGGCTACCTGCGGCTCGGCGCGTGGGTCGGCGGACCGCCGGCCGACGACCCGGACTTCGGCTGCGCCGACCTGTTCACCCTGCTGCCGCTCGACCGGGTCGACCAGCGGTACATGCGCCACTTCCTGGGCGAGACATGAGCGTCGACCATGACCACCCACCGGCCCTGGGCTGGCTGCCGCTCTCGCCGTGCGAGGTCGCGTGCCTGCCCGCGCACGACGGGCCCCGGGCCGGGTGGCCACGCCAGCTGGTCCGGTGGCTCGGGGTGTTCGCCCTGCTCCTGGCCGCCCCGTTCCACCCGCCGGCCCTGCGCCGGGTGCCCCGGATCATCGGGGTCCGGGTGGACTCCCGGGGCGTCCTGGGGTCCGGCGAGCTGATCGTCCCCAACCACGTGTCGTGGCTCGACGTGCTCGTCCTGCTCAGCCACACCGGGGCGGCCCCGCTGTCCAAGCACGAGGTGGACGGCTGGCCGCTGCTGGGCCGGGTCGCGCGGTCGTTCGGCACGGTGTTCGTGGACCGGACCCGGCCGCGCGCGCTCCCCGACACCGTGGCGACCCTCACCTGGGTACTGCGGGCCGGCCGCAGCGTGCTCGTCTTCCCCGAGGGCACCACGTGGTGCGGGGCCCGGGTGGGGCCGTTCCGGCGGGCCGCGTTCCAGGCCGCGATCGACTCCGGGGCCCGGATCCGGCCGGTGAGCCTGCGGTACAGCACCCGGTCGGCGTCGTTCATCGGCGAGGACACCCTGTGGGCGTCGCTGCGCCGGGTGATCGCGCTGCGGGAGCTGACCATCGAGGTCACCGCCCTGCCGGCCATCGAGCCCGACCGTTCCCGTCGCCGGCTGGCCCTGGCCGCCGAGAACGCGGTCCGGTGTGACCTGGGACAAGAACGGGAGCCCGAGCGGGTGGGGGCGCTAGCGTAGTGCCCGTGACCACCTGCGTGTACGTGGCCGGCATGAGCTCCGGCGGCGGCAAGTCCACCGTCGCCCTCGGCGTGGCGGAGATCCTCGTCGCCCGGCTCGGACGGGTCGCCGCGTTCCGGCCGCTCGTGCGGGGCGCGGCACCGGGCCCGGCCGGGGACGGCATCCTCGACCTGCTCGCCGGGCACTACGGGCTGACGGTCGGCCACGGCGCGACGTACGCGGAGGCCAGCGACCTGGTCGGCCAGGGCCGGACGGAGGAACTGGTCAGCCTGATCGTCGGCCGGTACAACGAGCTGGCCCGGTCCGTGGACGCCGTGCTGGTGGTCGGCAGCGACTTCGGCTACCAGGACGACCACACGGAACTGCCCGCCGAGGTGGCGTTCAACGTCCGGCTGGCCGCCGAGTTCGACGCGGTGCTGCTGCCCGTCGTGGACGGCCGGGGCCGCTCCGCGGAGGCTACCGCGGCCGCCACCCGGGCCGCGTTCCACACCATGGAACAGCTCGGCGCGCAGGTCCTCGCGGTCGTGGTCAACCGGGCCGTCGAGCCGTCGTCAGTGACCCTGCCCGTCCCGGTGTACGCGATCCCCGACGAGCCGACCGTCGCCGCGCCCACCGTCGCCGAGGTGGTGACCGCGCTCGGGGGCCGGCGGTTGGCGGGCAGCGACGCGGCGTACCAGCGGAATGTCCTGGATTTCCTGCTCGGGGCCGCGCACGTGCCCACCGCGCTGTCGCACCTGTCCGACGGCGCGCTCCTGATCACGCCCGCCGACCGGGCCGACCTGATCGTGGCCGCGCACGCCGCGCACGCCGCCGGGCTGTGCACCCCCGCCGGCCTGGTGCTCACGCTCGGCGAGAAGCCCGACCGGCGGATCAAGGAACTGCTGTCCCGGCTCGGCGACCTGGCCATCGTGGGCGTGAAGTCCGACAGCTTCGACACCGTCGCCGCGCTGGCGGGGCTGGAGGGCCGGCCGACCGCCGACAACCCGCGCAAGGTGCAGGCCGCGCTGGGCGCGTTCGCCACCGGGGTGGACGCCGCCGAACTGGCCGACCGGATCGCCGCCCCGCACACCACCCGGGTGACCCCCCTGATGTTCGAGTACCGGCTGATCGAGCGCGCCCGGGCCGCGAAGCGCCGGGTGGTGCTGCCCGAGGGCACCGAGGACCGGATCCTGCGGGCCGCCGACGCGGTGCTCCGCCGGGGCGTGGCCGACCTGGTGCTGCTGGGCCCCGTCGCCGACATCGAACGCAAGGCCCGCGACCTGGGCCTGGACGTGTCCGGCGCGACCCTGATGGACCCGGTGACCGACCCGCTGCGCGACGAGTTCGCGCACACCTACGACGAGCTGCGCAAACACAAGGGCTCCACCCTCGACGCCGCCTACGACCGGGTCACCGACGTCAACTACTTCGGCACCCTGCTCGTGCACAGCGGCCGGGTCGACGCCATGGTGTCCGGGGCCGCGCACACCACCGCCGACACGATCCGCCCCGCCTTCGAGATCATCCGGACGGTACCGGGGGTGTCCGTCGCCTCCAGCGTGTTCTTCATGTGCCTGGCCGACCGGGTCCTCGTGTACGGCGACTGCGCCGTCAACCCCGACCCCACCGCCGAACAGCTCGCCGACATCGCGCTGTCCTCGGCGGACACCGCCGCCCGGTTCGGCGTCGTGCCCCGGGTCGCGATGCTGTCCTACTCCACCGGGGCCTCGGGTGCCGGCGCGGACGTCGAGAAGGTCGCCCGGGCCACCGCCCTGGTGCGCGAGCGCCGGCCGGACCTGGCGGTGGAGGGTCCGATCCAGTACGACGCGGCCATCGATCCCGGGGTGGCCGCCGCGAAACTGCCGGGCAGCGCGGTCGCCGGGCACGCCACGGTCCTGATCTTCCCGGACCTGAACACGGGCAACAACACGTACAAGGCGGTGCAGCGGTCGGCCGGGGCGGTCGCGGTCGGGCCGGTGATCCAGGGGCTGCGGGCGCCGGTGAACGACCTGTCGCGGGGGGCCACGGTGCAGGACATCGTCAACACGATCGCGATCACGGCGATCCAGGCGCAGTCGTGAGCGGGGCGGCGCTGCCCGGTGCGGCCTCCGAGCCCGGCCCGGCCTCCCACCCCGGCCCGCCCACCGGCGACCGCGTCCTCGTCCTCAACGTCGGCTCCTCCAGCGTCAAGTACCGCGTCCTCGACGGCGACACCCGGATCGCCGAGGGCCTCGTCGAACGCGTCACCGACCCCGCCGCCGCGATCGGCACCCTCGCCGACCTGTTCGCCGACCCGGCCCTGACCGCGATCGGCCACCGCGTCGTGCACGGCGGCACCCGGTTCTCCGAACCGACCCTGATCGACGCGACCGTCGAGGCCGCGATCCGGGACCTGATCCCGCTGGCCCCGCTGCACAACCCGGCGAACCTGGCCGGCATCGAGGTCGCCCGCGCCCTGCGCCCCGACCTGCCCCAGGTCGCCGTGTTCGACACCGCGTTCCACAGCACCATCCCGGAGGCGGCGGCCACGTACGCCATCGACGCGGCGGTCGCGGCGGAGCACGGCATCCGGCGGTACGGCTTCCACGGCACCTCGCACCGCTTCGTCTCCCGGCGCACGGCCGCGCTGCTGGGCTGGCCGGCCTCGGAGCTGAACACGATCGTGCTGCACCTGGGCAACGGGGCCAGCGCCACGGCCGTCCGGGGCGGGATCAGCGTGGACACCTCGATGGGACTGTCCCCTCTGGAGGGTCTTGTGATGGGTACCCGGCCGGGCGACCTGGACCCGGCGATCCCCGGCCACCTGAACCGCGCCGGTTACTCCCCGGCGGACGTGGACGACCTGCTCAGCCGCCGCTCGGGGCTGCTCGGCCTGTCCGGGATCTCCGACATGCGCGACCTGCTGGCGAGTACCGCCCCGGAGGCCGCCCTGGCCTTCGACGTGTACTGCCACCGGATCCGCAAGTACGTCGGCGCGTACCACGCGGTGCTCGGCCGGCTCGACGCCATCGCGTTCACGGCCGGGGTGGGCGAGAACTCCCCCGTGGTCCGGGCGGGCGTCCTCGCCGGGCTCGAACCACTCGGCATCCAGGTCGACCCGCGCCGCAACGAGGCGGGCGAGGCGGTCATCTCCCCGCCGGGGGCGCGGATCGCGGTGTGCGTGGTGCCGACCGACGAGGAGCTGGAGATCGCGACCCAGACCCGGTCAGTGCTCCAGCACCAGTTTCCCGAACACGTCACCTGACGCGAGCACCTCGAACGCCCCCCGGACGTCGGCGAACGGCCGTACCGAATCGATCACGGGTTTGATGTCGCTCGTGGCCACCAGGTCGAGGAGCGCCGCCAGCTCGTCGCGGGTGCCCATGGTCGAACCCAGGATCTCCTGCTGGAGGAAGAAGACCCGGCGCAGGTCCACGGTGGCCAGGTGACCGCTGGTCGAGCCGGACACCACGATCCGGCCGCCCGGCAGGGTGCATCTGATGGAATGGTCGAGGGTGGCCTTGCCGACGGTCTCGATCACGACGTCGACCCGCTCGGGCAGCCGCGCGCCGGAGTCGAACGCCACGGCCCCCAGGGCCTCGATCTGGGCGCGTTTCTCCGCCGAGCGGCTCGTGGCGTACACCCGGGCCCCCAACGCGCGGGCGAGCACCACGGCGGCCGTGGCGACCCCGCCGCCGGCCCCCTGCACGAGGACGCTGCCGCCCTTCGGGAGCCGGCCCCGGGTGGTGAGCATCCGGTACGCCGTCAGCCACGCCGTCGGCAGGCACGCCGCGTCCGTGAAGCTGATCGCGTCCGGCAGTTCGATCACGTTGCGCGCCGGCACCCGCACCGTGTCGGCCAGGGTGCCGGGCCACTTCTCGCTGAGCAGGGTGCGGCGCGGGTCGAGGGTCTCGTCCTCGCCCTCGCCGATCACGGCGTGCACGAGGACCCGGCGGCCGTCGTGCACCCCGGCGGCGTCGCAGCCGAGCACCATCGGCAGGGCCTCCGCGCCGAGGCCGACCCCGCGCAGGGACCACAGGTCGTGGTGGTTGAGCGCGCTGGCCCGCACCTCGACGGTCACCCAGTCGGCGGGCGTCTCCGGTTCCGCCAGCTCGCCGACCTCCAGGGCCGACAGCGGGTCCTCGGGGCTGATCCTGGCTGCGTAGGCGGCGAACATGCCGCGAACCTATCAGCGCTCCCGGCCCCGGACCGTGAGCGACGTCACCTCGACGGTCGAGCCGCCCGAAGTGCGGACACAGCCGGCACAATGGTCCGATGCCCGTGATCACCGCCGCCGAGTACCGTCGCGTCCTCGGCCACTTCCCCACCGGCGTCGTCGTGGTCACGACCCTCGGCCCCGAGGGACCGGCGGGGCTGAGCATCAACTCGTTCACGTCGGTGTCGCTCGACCCGCCGCTGATCGGGTTCTTCCCCGCGCACACCTCCGGCTCGTGGCCGACGATCCGCCGGCACGGCGCGTTCTGCGCCAACATCCTCGCCGCCGGCCAGGAGGACGTGGCCCGGCTGTTCGCGAAGCCGGGCGCGGACCGGTTCGTGGACCTGGAGTGGCGGCCCGCCCCGCACTCGGGCGCGCCAGTCCTCGACGGGGTCACGGCGTGGCTGGACTGCGTGATCGAGGCGGTCATCCCGACCGGGGACCACGACTTCGTCCTCGGCCGGGTGCACGCCCTCGACGCCGCCGCCACCGAGCCCCTGATCTACCACCGCGGCGGCTACACCCTCTAGACCCTTTCGACGGGTACGCCGGGGAAGCGGCCCGACGCGGGCGCGGTGGGTACACCGAAGGCGGCGCTCCTCCCGGAACGCCGCCCCCTGGTCGCCCGCGCGGACCGGTACCCACCGGAACGCGCAGCGTGCTTGTTCAGTTCTTGGACGCCGCCGCGACGGCCGCCGCGACGGCCGGCCCCACCCTCGGGTCCAGCGCGCTCGGGATGATCTGGTCCGGGCGCAGGTCGTCCGCGACGAGCCCCGCGATGGCGTCGGCCGCCGCGAGCTTCATCGCCTCGGTGACCCGGGTGGCCCGGGCGTCCAGCGCGCCCCGGAACACCCCGGGGAAGGCCAGCACGTTGTTGATCTGGTTCGGGAAGTCGCTGCGGCCGGTGGCGACGACCTTCGCGTACCGCGCGGCCAGCTCCGGGTGCACCTCCGGGTTCGGGTTGGCCAGGGCGAAGATGGCGCCGCCCGGGGTCATCCGCTCCAGCGCCTCGGCCGGGATCTGCCCACCGGACACGCCGACGAGCACGTCCGCCCCGTGCAGGGCGTCGCCGATCCCGCCCCGGATCCCGGTGACGTTGGTACGGGAGGCCAGCTCGGCCTTGACCCCGCCCCGGGCCGCGTCGATGACGCCCCGCGAGTCGACCACGATGACGTCGCCGACCCCGGCCGCGAGCAGCATGTTCGTGACGGCCACGCCGGCCGCCCCGGCGCCGGAGACGACCACCCGGGTGTCGGCCAGGGACCGGCCGAGCAGGGTCGCCGCGCTGCGCAGGGCCGCCGTGACGACGATGGCGGTGCCGTGCTGGTCGTCGTGGAAGACGGGGATGTCGAGGAGGTCGTCGAGGCGGCGCTCGATGTCGAAGCAGCGCGGGGCGGAGATGTCCTCCAGGTTGATGCCGCCGAAGGACGGGGCGAGCGCCCGGACGATCTCCACGATCGCGTCGGGGTCCTTGGTGTCCAGGCAGATCGGCACGGCGTTGACGTCGCCGAACTTCTTGAACAGGGCCGCCTTGCCCTCCATGACGGGCATCGCGGCGCGGGGGCCGATGTCGCCGAGCCCGAGCACGGCGGTGCCGTCGGTGACCACGGCGACGGTGTTGCCCACCCAGGTGTACTCCCGGGTCAGCGTCGGATCGGCCGCGATGGCCTCGCACACCCGGGCTACCCCCGGGGTGTACGCCAGGGAGAGGTCCTCCCTGCTGTCCAGTCCCACCGTGGGAGTGACGGCGATCTTGCCGCCGCGGTGCAGTTCAAAGACGGGGTCCACGGATCTCCTAGCTCAGAATGGCGGGTGGGCCGTGCAGTGGGCCCGGACGTGGGCTGGCCCGGCAGAGGATCCGACCGAGGATCTCTGCCGCGCCGAGGGTGTGGGAGTCGTCCCCGCCGAACGGGTTGTCGCTGGTCAGCCACCAACCGTCGGGAACCTGCCGGGCGACCCGCCGCACCACGATCGTGTCGGGACGGGCTCTGAACCGGGCCACGACCAGGTCACCGGGGCGGATGGCCCGGCCACCGCGTCGCGCGATGAGCCTGTCTCCGTCGCGCAGGGTCGGCGTCATTGACGGCCCCTCGACGAGGACAGTGAACACCTCATCACCTTACGCCTTCCGGCCCGAGTTCCAAGCATCCCGCGTGAGCGATTGGCCATAGAACAGGAGTCAGCAATTTAGGAGAATCACTGTGATCATCTGTTTTCGAACGGGCACCCATGGTGACGCGCTCCGCATACTGTGGACTTTTCGCCATTCAGCCGCCATCCGGGCTTTCACCTGGGCTCTTGCGATCAAGGCTCCTTGCCGGAAGGATGACTCCTCGAAAGAGCAAACCGGGGTAACCCGGACCTGGCCATTACCGATGGCCGCGCCGCCCGTTTGGCTAGACGTGACCACGACAGCAGCAGGGGGTCGATAGACCATGACCGCCCAGACGATGACCGATGACATCGTGGAGCTGACCGTTCCGGCGGACGGCGCCTACCTCTCCGTTCTTCGCACCGCCACGGCGGGCCTCGCGGCCCGGTTGCACTTCACCCTCGACGAGATCGAGGACCTCCGGATCGCCGTCGACGAGGCGTGCGCTCTCCTGCTCCCGGCGATCGGGAACCCGCAGGACACCGAACTGACGTGCCGGTTCGATGTCGGACCCGACAGCCTGGCCGTGGCGATCAGCGCCCCGGCCACCGGCGCCCTGCCGGACACCCAGACGTTCGCCTGGCGGGTTCTCGCCGCACTGGTCGCCGACGTCGCCGCCGAGCTGCAGTCCGGCGTGGCGACGATCCGGATGACCAAGCGTCGGGCGAGCGCCGGATGACGACAGCCACGCTGACGACCATGATCCCGCGACCCAGTCGCTCGGTCGAGCCTCTCAGCTATTTTCCGTCGATTTATCTTGATAAAGCACCCGAACCAGAGACCCGGGAACTGCTCGCCCGGCTCGCCGCCGCCGAGCAGTACTCGCGGCCGTGGCGGGCCCTGCGCACCCAGCTGGTCCGGCGGCACCTGCCGCTGGTCAAGGGGCTGGCGCGCCGGTTCAAGGGCCGGGGCGAGGACTTCGACGACCTGATCCAGGTCGCGATGGTCGGACTGCTCAAGGCCATGGACCGCTACGACCCGGACCGGGGCGCGGAGTTCACCACGTTCGCGACGCCCACCATGACCGGGGAACTCCAGCGGCACCTGCGGGACAAGAGCAACACGCTGCGCCTGCCCCGCCGGCTCCAGGAACTGCGGTCGGCCGCGAGCCGGGCGTCCGCCGACCTGCACCAGCGCCTCGGCCGGGCCCCGACCCTGGTCGAACTGGCCGGCATCCTGGGCTCCTCGGCCGCGGCGGTGTCCGAGGCCCTGGAGAGCGAACGGCTCTGCGTGGTCCCGCTGGACAACGCGGACCGGGCGGCTCCGGACCAGGCGCTGGACTCGGTGGAGTTCCGCGCGGCGCTGCGTCCGCTGCTCAGCCAGCTCCCCGAACGGGAGAAGCGGATGGTGGCCCTGCGGTTCTTCGAGTACCGGACCCAGGCCGAGATCGCCGCCGAGTTGGGCATCTCACAGGTGCAGGTGTCCCGCCTGCTGACCCGGACCCTGGCCGGACTCCGGGTGGCACTGACCGAGACGCGCTGACGCGACCCGCGCCGGCTCAGGGGCTCTGACGGGGTACGTCGAGGCCCAGGGCGGCGCGGGTGCGCGGGTGCAGCGCGAGGAACACGCCGAGCGCGCCGAGCGCGATCACGGGCACGCCCAGCAGCGGCTGCCCGCCGGCGACCATGTAGTAGCCGATCGGCAGCAGGAACAGCTCCAGCATCATGGCCGGCCCGCGCGACCAGCTCCGCTGGCGGAACACCGCCCAGCCGACGAAGAACAGCAGCACCGCGTACACGGCGGTGTAGACCGTGACGAAGTTCGCGAGTTTCGTGCTGCCCGCGCGACCCGAGAGGTCCGCGTAGAGCAGCCAGCCGGTCAGCCCGACCAGCACCGCGGCCTTCCCCCAGAGGAGGCCGACGAGGGCCTTGAGGGTGACGGGTCGCACTGGGTCCACCGGTTCTGCCACGCCGGACAGCCTACCGGGCGGTACAGTGCCGGCCATGCGGGCGCTCCTCGTGGTCAACCCCAAGGCCACCACCACCAACGAACGCAGCCGGGACGTCCTGGCGCGGGCCCTGGCCTCGGAACTGGACCTCACGGTGGAACACACCGGACATAGAGGACATGCGGCGGAACTGGCCCGAAAAGCTGTGGAAGCGGGCATGGACCTCGTCGTCACCCTCGGCGGGGACGGCACGATCAACGAGGCCGTCAACGGGCTGCTCGCCGACGGCCCGGCCCCGCACACCGCCCTCGCCGTCGTACCCGGCGGCTCGACGAACGTGTTCGCCCGCGCCCTCGGCCTGCCCAACTCCTGGGTCGACGCGGCGGGCGTGATCCTGGAGGCCGTCCGAGAGGGCCGTAGCCGGTCCGTGGGGCTCGGCCGGGCCGACGACCGGTACTTCACGTTCTGCGCCGGCTACGGCATGGACGCGGCCGTCACCCGCCGCGTGGAGCGCTCCCGCCGCCGGGGCCGGACCGCGTCCCCCCTGCTGTACTTCCAGGCCGCCATGACCCAGTACGCGAGCCGGCAGGAGCGGCACCCGCACCTGACCCTGAGCCGCCAGGGCGAACCGGACGAGACGGGCCTGTCCATGGCGATCGTGCAGAACACCGCACCGTGGACGTACATCGGGACGAAACCGGTGCATCCCAACCCGGACGCGTCGTTCGACCTCGGGCTCGACGTGCTCGCCCTGCGGGGGCTGTGGCTGCCGAGCACCATTAGAACAATCACCCAGATGTTGTCAAGCGGGCGGGAACCCCACGGGAAGCGCGTCCTGAGGCTGCACGACTCGGCGGGTTTCACGCTGAGTACACCGAAAGCGATGGCGTTCCAGGTCGACGGCGACTACGTCGGCGAACGGCGCAGTGTCGAGTTCCGCGCCGTTCCCGACGCGTTGCGCGTAGTTTGCTGATCGGCGGTCGTATCGTCTGTTCGTCCGTCTCGTTGTTCCACCAAACGGGTTTTCCCGATCCGGGACATCGTCTGAGTCCACTGGATGCCGCCTCTGCTGGGCGTCTCGTGGGCTATCGCGGAGATGGTGACGCTCGGCTCACGGAAATCGCGGGCACGCGGTCACGACAGGCTCTACCATAACTACATACAGTCGCGATCGCAGGATCGAGAATCCCGATAAAATTCGGACAAACAGTCGGTGACGTTGCTCACCGTGTCGAAGTTTCTTGGGACTCACCTCTTGACATCGCGTGAGTTCGTGAAAGTATTCACAAGCGAACGAAGCAAGACGTGTACCACAGCCCGCTCCCGCGCTTGCGGTGGCCCCCAGCTTCGCTTGAGCGCGGGACACGTAAGACATCCGCAGTCATTGAAGATCCACAATCCAAGGAGAGTTGCCCTCATGGACTGGCGTCACGTTGCCTCCTGCCGCGACGAGGACCCGGAGCTGTTCTTCCCGATCGGGACGTCCGGCCCCGCCCTCCTCCAGATCGAGCAGGCCAAGGCCGTGTGTCGGCGGTGTCCCGCGACCAGCGAGTGCCTGCAGTGGGCCCTCGAGAGTGGTCAGGACGCCGGCGTGTGGGGCGGAATGAGTGAGGAAGAGCGGCGCGCCCTCAAGCGGCGCGGCAGCTTCCGGGTCCAGGCTCGCACCGCCTGATCCACACCGCGCACTGTCGACACGCGCGATCAAGATCTCGAAACACCAGAATTCCGTGGCAGGACCGGAACCTCATAGTTCCCGTGAACGCCGCAGTGATCCGGAATTTCTTCTCCGGAGCGCACCACAGAACGTCGCATCACCTCGCACGCCAGCACCTGTATTGAGTTGTGCGCATCTCGTTTTCGACCGAGGCCCGGGTGACCAACCCGGGCCTCGGTCGTTTTCGCGTGCGCGGGCCCCACTGACCGAAGGGCCGTCGTCAGACCCGGGTGGCAACGGCCGTGAAACCTCCCGGGCCGAACCTGACCCCATTATTCGAACACACATTCGAACACCGTGCAAGTGTCCTCATGCGACCGCCGACAGCGGCAGAGTCGCCGCCGCGTACCGGGCCAGGACGACCGCCACCAGCTCCGGCGCCGCCCCCAGCGGCTCGGCCACGGCCACCGCCCCGGCCCGCAGCGCGCGGTCTCGGGCCCTGTCGTAGAGCCGGCCCTGGGCCAGGAAGCACGAGGCGGCACCCACCCGGAGCGCACCGGCCGCGTACAGCGCCGCGACGGCCTCGTCGGGCCTCGGGCCGGGTCCGGAGGCGAAACCGATCCGCGCCGGGACCCCCAGCCGCTCCCCCAGCCCGGCGGCGGCCAAGGCGAGGCCGGCGCGGGCCGCGTCGTCGGACGTACCGGCGGCGATCACCACGAGCCCGTCGCACTGTGCCCCGACCGGCCACCCGCCGACGCCCGCTCCGGGGAGGCCGAGCCGGCCGGCCCGGGTCTGCGCGGTCGGCTGCCCGGGGACGGTCCGCAGGCGCCGGGCGTCCGCGTCCGCCGTGCCGGGTGTCTCGGGCGACGTGCGGGGCTGATGGGACGCGGCCGGGCCCCCCGGCGGGACCAGCTGCCATCCCGACTCCGCCGGCCGGGGTCCCGACAGGGCGGGCATCCGGGCGTGCGGGACCGGGAACCACGAGGTGTCCGGCTCCGGCTCGTCGAACCGGCCCGGGTCCGCGAACCGGCCCGGGTCCGCGAACCGCGCCGACTCGGCGGAGCGGTCCGACGCGGCGGACCGGGCCGGCCCGGAGAGGCCTGCCGGCTCGGCGAGTGGTGCCGCCCCGGACACATGGTCCGGCTCCGCCAGTCCGGGCGGGCAGTCCGCGTGGCCCAACCGGTCCGGGTCGTGGAGCTGGTCCGGCCCGGGGAGAACATCCGACTGCGGCGACCGGTCCGGTACCGGGAAGCGGGGGGCCCCGGCGTAGCCGATGACCGGGAACCGGGCCCGGAAGGCCGAGCGCAGGCCGCGCAGCAGGGCCGGGTACAGCGCCGGGTCGGTGCCCACGATAGGGGTGCGGTGCACGGGCAGGGGCGGGTCGACCAGGACGGCGGGGACGTCGACGGTGCCGTGGTACGCCGAGGTGAGCAGGAGCGGCACCACCACCGCCGAGCCGGCCCCCGAGGCGGCCAGGTCGGCCAGCACCGTGCCCGGCCGGGGCCAGGCGTGGTCGAGGTAGGCGACCCTGACGTCGAGGCCCGGACGGGCGGCGGACACGGCGAGGGCCAGGTCCTCCGTCGTCATGGCCGCCCGGGGGTCGCGGCTGCCGTGGGCCAACAGGACCAGCGCCGGCCTGGACGCGGAGTGCCCGGCACCGTCCGACGCCGGGCCCCGGGAGGGCTGCCCACCGGCCCCGTCCAGGGTCGGCGACGGCGGCCCTACTGGTGGATGCCGCACTCGGTCTTCTCCTCGAACATCGCCCACCGGCCCGCGCGCGGGTCCTCCCCGGGCGCCACGGCCCGGGTGCACGGCCAGCAGCCGATCGAGGGGAAGCCCTGGTCGATGAGCGCGTTCACGGGTACGTCGTGCAGCGCGATGTAGGCGTCCGCGTCGGCGGCCGTCCACCGGGCCAGCGGCGCGATCTTGACCTTCTCGCGCTCGTAGTCGTAGGCGACCACGGCGGTGTCGGCGCGGGTCGGGCCCTCGTCGCGGCGGAGCCCGGTGGCCCACGCCACGTACGGGTCGAGGGCCCGGATCAGCGGCTCGACCTTGCGCAGGTGGCAGCACTGGTTCGGGTCGCGGTGGAACAGCCGGGGCCCGTGGTCGCCGTCCTGCTGGCCGACGGTGCGCTGCGGCGGTACGGACTTCACCGTGATCGGCAGGCTCCGGACCGCCTGGTCGCGGACGGCCAGGGTCTCGGCGAAGTGCAGGCCGGTGTCCAGGAAGATCACGTCCACGCCGGGCGCGACCCGCGACACCACGTGCGCCAGGAGCGCGTCGGCGAACGAGCTGGTCACGCAGAACTTCGGGCCGAACTGTTCCACGGCCCAGGTGACGATCTCCTCGGCGGTGGCTTCCTCCAGGTCGTTGCCGGCCTTGTAGGCCAGCTTCTCTAAGGCGGCGGTCATGCCAGTGCCTCCTCTTCGGCGCGGGCCACCCAGGCGGCGAAGGTCTCGCCGTCGGAGCGGGCGGCCAGGTAGCGGCGGGTCAGGCGTTCGACGTAGTCGGGCAGGTCCTCGGCGGTGGACTTCAGGCCGCGCAGCTTGCGGCCGAGGCCGCCGGTCGGGACCGCGTCGGGGTCGTCGGGGTCCTCGGCCCACGCGCCGGCCGAGACGGCCAGGCCGCCGCCGAGGTGCAGCTGGAAGCCCTCCTTGCCGCCGAGCAGGATCCCCTTGAGGCCGATGTCGGCGACCTGGGTCCGGGCGCAGGCGTTGGGGCAGCCGTTGATGTTGATCGAGATGTCCGCGTCGACGTTCCCGAGCCGGGACTCCAGTTCGGTGATCAGCTTCTCGGCGGTGCCCTTGGTCTCGACGATGGCGAGCTTGCAGTACTCGATGCCGGTGCACGCCATCGTCGCGCGCCGCCAGGTGGAGGGCCGGCTGCTCAGCCCCAGCCCGTCGAGCTCGGCCGCGACGGTGTCCACGGCCGCCGGGGGAATATCCAGCACGAGCAGCTTCTGGTACGCCGTCGTGCGTACCCGTCGGAGGTTGTGCCTTTCGAGCAGGTCGGCCAGGGCGTGCAGCTTCTCGCCCGACACCCGGCCGACCACCGGCGCGACGCCCAGGTAGAAGTTGCCGTCGACCTGCGGGGCGGCACCGATGTGGTCGATGGGGCGCTCCGGGAGCACCGGCGGGGGCCCGTCGGAGAGCTTGCGCTTGAGGTACTCGTTCTCCAGCACGTCACGGAACTTCGCCACGCCCCAGTCGTTGACCAGGAACTTCAGCCGGGCCTTGGTGCGCAGCCGGCGGTAGCCGTAGTCGCGGAAGATGCCGATCACGCCGGACCAGACCTCGGGGATCTCGTTCAGCGGCACCCAGACGCCGAGCCGCTTGGCCAGCATCGGGTTGACGGCCAGGCCGCCGCCGACCCACAGGTCGAAGCCCGGGCCGTGGTCGGGGTGCACGCTGCCGACGAAGGCGACGTCGTTGACCTCGTAGGGCACGTCCGGCAGCCAGGAGATCGAGGACTTGAACTTGCGGGGCAGGTTCGAGAACTCGGGGTTGCCGACGAAGCGCCGTTCGATCTCGCGGATCACGTCGGTCGGGTCGATCACCTCGTCCGCGGAGACCCCGGCCACCGGGCTGCCGACGATGACCCGGGGGACGTCACCGCACGCCTCCTGGGTGGACAGGCCGACCGCCTCCAGCGCCTTCCAGATCGCGGGGACGTCCTCGATCCGGATCCAGTGCAGCTGGATGTTCTGCCGGTCGGTGAGGTCGGCGGAGCTGCGGGCGTACTTCACGGAGATGTCGGCGATGACGCGCAACTGCTCCAGGGACAGCTGGCCGCCGTCGATCCGGACCCGGAGCATGAAGTACTCGTCCTCGAGCTCGTGCGGCTCCAGGACGGCCGTCTTCCCGCCGTCGATCCCGGGCTTGCGCTGGGTGTAGAGGCCCCACCAGCGCAACCGGCCCCGCAGGTCGGAAGGGTCGATCCCAGCGAAACCGGTGTACTGGTACACGTTCTCGACCCGGGCGCGGACGTTCAGCCCGTCGTCGTCCTTCTTCATCCGCTCGTTGGGGTTGAGCGGTTCGCGGTATCCGAGGGCCCATTGGCCCTGTCCCTTGGCTCTGGTCGTCATGCTGCGTCTCCTGGATACGGAGAGGCGCACGGTCTGTGCCGAGTTGCGAAGTTGCCGGCGCGAACCGCGCGCCCGGCGAGGAAATTGCGGGCGGCGTCTACAGGGCCGGACAGATGGCGCTGCGCACGCGGCCGTAGTCCACGTGGCGGCGGACCACGAGGCGGCGGCGCAGGGCGGCGTACATGGTGGCCATCGTCGCACGTCGGGCCGTCGCGCACCAGTATGGTCCCGGTCACTGGGCGTCGACCGTGCCGACGGGGCCCGGCCGGGTGCCCCGGGGCGGTGTGGGCGGGATCACCGGATTGATCCGGGGAGGCGCCCCGGGGGCGCCCGGCGGTCGGGGTGGGGCTGAGGGCCGGCCCCCGACTGGGGCGGGCGGGGCTCGCGGCGGTGGCCGGGCGCCCGGTAAGTCCAGGGCTGTGAGGTGCGAAAACAGCCGGTCCGAGCCGAGTTGGACGCCGCGCAAGGGTCCGTCAAGGGTGGATCGGCATTGACCGATCTGTTAACAGTCTTATTTATTTGGTGCTGACAGTTACACAGATAACAGTCGCCTAGGAGCACCTCAGTGAAACGGACAGCAACGATCTTGCTCGGGATCGGCATCGTAGCCGCGACCGCGCAGATCATCCCCTCAAGCGCTGCCGCCATCCCCAGTCCATCAGCGGTCGATCTCGCGAATCGCGCCGTGTCCGCCGCCGACGTGGCCGCGGACTCGGGCCTCGACGGGCTCGCCAAGGGCCCCGGTGAGAGCCTCCGCCGGATCAAGTCCGTCGCGGGCGAGCGCGGTCTCTTCTACAACGCCTACGAGCGCACCTACCGGGGCCTGCCGGTCATCGGCGGGGACGCGGTCGTCACCACCGACACCGAGGGCAAGGTCCGGGGCGTCAACGCCTCGCCGACCGCCCGGATCACCGTCGGCACCCAGCCCACCGTGACCGCCGCCGCCGCGGCCGCGACCGCGAAGGCCCAGCTCGCCCAGGTCACCGACGTCAGCGCCCCGGTGCTGTCGGTGCTCGCCGGCGACAACCCGCGCCTCGTGTGGTCGACCACCGTCGCCGGACGGACCGCCACCGCGCCGAGCAACCTGCACGTCTACGTCGACGCCCGGACCGGGGCCGTCGCCGACAAGTACGACGACGTCAAGGCCGGCACCGGCAACGGGTACTTCAACGGCAACGTCACGATCAACACCAGCGGTTCCGGTACCTCGTGGTCGATGACCGACACCACCCGCAGCAGCCTGCGCTGTGGCGGCCAGGGCGGTACCGCCTACACCGGCACCGACGACGCGTGGGGCAACGGCCAGGGCACCAACCTGGAGACCGCCTGCGTCGACGCGCTCTACGCCGCCCAGAAGGAATGGGACATGGCCAGCCAGTGGCTGGGCCGCAACGGCTTCAACGGCAACGGCGGGGCGTTCCCGGCCCGGGTCGGCCTCGCGGACGTCAACGCGTTCTGGAACGGCAGCTACACCAACTTCGGCCACAACCAGGCCAACACCAAGCAGGCCACCCCGATCGACGTGGTCGCGCACGAGTACGGGCACGCGATCTTCCAGTTCTCCGGCACCGGACAGGGCGGCTCGGGCAACGAGACCGGCGGCCTGAACGAGTCCACCGGTGACATCTTCGGCGCGCTGACCGAGGCCTACGCCAACAACCCGAACGACCCGCCGGACTACGACGTCGGCGAGGAGGTCGACCTGGTCGGCAGCGGACCGATCCGGAAGATGTACAACCCGTCGCTCGTCGGCGGCGACCCGAACTGTTACAGCTCCTCGATCCCCAACACCGAGGTGCACGCCGCCGCGGGCCCGCAGAACCACTGGTTCTACCTGCTCGCCGAGGGTTCCGCCCCCGGTGGCGGCAAGCCGAACAGCCCGATCTGCTCCGGCGGACCGGCGTCGATCACCGGCATCGGGATCCAGAAGGCCGGCAAGATCTTCCACACCGCGCTGCTGACCAAGGGCTCGACCTGGGTGCACGCCACGGTCCGCAAGGCGACCGTGCAGGCCGCCGCGAACCTCTACCCGGGCGGCCCCGAGTGCGCCACGGTCAAGGCCGCGTGGCTCGCCGTCTCCGTCCCGGCCCAGTCCGGTGAGGCGACCTGCAGCACCACCCCGGCGAACGACTTCTCGATCTCGCTGAGCCCGTCCTCGGGTTCCGTGCAGCCGGGGTCGAACGTCACCACCACGGTCGGCACCACGACCACCTCGGGCAGCGCGCAGACGGTCAACCTGACCGCCTCGGGCCTGCCGGCCGGCGTCACCGCGGCCTTCACCCCGGCGTCGGTCACCTCCGGCTCCTCGTCCAGCCTGCGCCTCACGGCGTCGGCCTCGGCGACCCCGGGCAGCTACACCGTCACGGTCACCGGTACCGGTAGTGTCACGCACACCGCCACGTACAACCTGACCGTCGGCACGGTGAACCCGAACCCGAACGCGCCGGACATCGACGTCGCGAAGGTCCAGGCGCACCTGACCCAGTTCAACACGATCGCCTCGCAGAACGGCGGCAACCGGCGCGCGGGCTCGGGCGGCTACACCCAGTCGCTGGCCTACGTGAAGGGCAAGCTCCAGGCGGCCGGCTACACGGTCACCGAGCAGCAGTGCACCAGCTGCACCTACGTGTCGAACAACCTGATCGCCGACTGGCCGGGCGGTGACGTCAACAACACCGTCATGTTCGGTGCGCACCTCGACGGCGTCAGCGCGGGCCCGGGCATCAACGACAACGGCTCCGGCTCGGCGGTACTCCTGGAGAACGCGCTGGTCCTGGCCGCGCAGAACCCGACCATGACCAAGCACGTGCGGTTCGGCTGGTGGACGGACGAGGAGCAGGGGCTCAACGGCTCCAAGCACTACGTCAACTCCCTGTCGGCGAGCGCGAAGGCGGCCATCAAGGGCTACTACAACTTCGACATGATCGCCTCCACCAACGCCGGGTACTTCATCAACAACGTCAACTCGACGACGGCCACCCCGTTGCGCGAGTACTGGGCGTCGCTGAACCTGGCGCCGGAGGAGAACGTCGAGGGCCAGGGCCGTTCCGACGACTACTCGTTCCAGCAGGGCGGCATCCCGACCTCGGGTTACGCCACCGGTGCGAGCGCCCGCAAGACCTCGGCGCAGGCCACCAAGTGGGGCGGCTCGGCCAACGCCGCGTACGACCCCTGCTACCACTCCTCGTGTGACACCACCAACAACATCAACGCCACGGCCCTGAACCGGGGCGCGGACGGTGTCGCGTACGCCATCTGGAAGCTCGCCGTCGGCGGCACCCAGACGAACGACTTCTCGGTCTCGGTCAGCCCGAACTCGGGCAACACCCAGCCGGGCGGCTCGGTCTCCAGCACGGTGAGCACGGCCACGACCTCCGGCACGGCCCAGACGGTCACCCTGACCGCCTCCGGCCTGCCCAGCGGGGCCACCGCCATCTTCAACCCGTCGTCGGTGCAGTCCGGCGGCTCCTCGTCCCTGTCGATCCAGACCAGCGCCTCGACGCCGGCCGGTTCGTACACCGTGACCGTCACGGGCAGCGGATCCGTCACCCGGACCGCGAGCTACACGCTGACGGTCGGCACCGTGGCCAACGACTTCTCGGTCGCGCTGAACCCGACCTCGGGCTCCGCGCAGGCCGGCGCGTCGGTCACGTCCACAGTGGGCACCACGACCACCGCGGGCAGCCCGCAGACCGTGACGTTCAGCGCCTCGGGTCTGCCGAGCGGAGCCACGGCGAGCTTCAGCCCGTCGTCGGTGCAGTCCGGCTCCTCGTCGAGCCTGACGATCGCCACGTCGGCCAGCACGCCGGCCGGCGTCTACACGGTCACGGTCACCGGGACGGGGACGAGCGCGACGCACTCGGCCACCTACACCCTGACCGTGACCGGCACCGACCCCGGTGGCTGCGGCGGGCTCCCCGCCTGGTCTGCCAGCCAGGGCTACGTGCCGGGTGACGTGGTCAACCACAACGGCCACAAGTGGAACTCCACCTGGTACTCCACCGGAGCCGAGCCGGGCGCCCCGCAGTCGTGGGCCGTCTGGTCGGACGCCGGAGCGTGCTGACCGCCTGATGCCTCACCTCCCCGGGTGAGGGCGACCGAGAGCGCCCTCACCCACGGGGCAACAGGGTGACAGCCCCTGCCGGACCTCCACCCGGCAGGGGCTGTCGCGCGTCCGGGGCCGGGTACCACCGGAGACGGGCGGGGGCCGCGCGTCGCGGGGCCGGGGCTCGGTGGGCGCCTCCGGTCACAGGGATCGCACGAAGTCCGTGAGGTCGGCCGCCACCCGGGCCGGTTCCTCCAGGTAGAAGCAGTGCCCGGCGTCCGGGTAGACCACCAGCTCCGCCCGGGGCAGTTCCGCCACCCGGGCCCGCTGGTCCGCCAACGACAGCACCGGGTCGCGGTCCCCGCAGAGCGCCAGGACCGGCGCGGTGATCTTCGCCAGGTCGTCGGCCGAGGAGTCGGCGACCAGACCCTCCAGGAGGGCGCGCCACACCCGGGCCGGGACCTTGAGGTTCTCCTCGACGAGGACGTCCAGGACGCCGTCGGGCAACGGCCGGAGCAGGAGGTCCGTCCACATGCGACGGACGTATCCCGGCTCGATCGGGTCGACGAGCAGGCCCGCGCCGAACTCCTCCACCTTCGGGTTGCCCCGCAGGGTCACCGGGGCGCCCAGGAGCACCAGGCCCCGGACCCGGCCCGGCCGGTCGGCGGCGAACCGCTGGCCGACCAGCCCGCCGCTCGACGCGCCCACGAGGACCGCGTCGTCCCGGCCGAGCACGTCGAGGAACATCGCCACGTCGGCGGCCAGGTCGGGCGTGCCGTAGCCGTCCCGGGGGCGGGTCGCGTCGCCGCAGCCGCGCGGGGTCAGGGCCACCGCGTGGACGTCCGGCGGCAGGTGGGCCAGCAGGGGCTCGAACACCCGGTGCGAGTCGCCGACCCCCGGGAGGAGGACGACGGGTACGGCGGTCGGGTCGCCCTGCTCGGAGTAGGGCAGGGTCAAGCGGGCGGGCAGGTCGGCGCGCACGCCTTGATTGTCCCGCGCCGGGGACGCCCGGGAGGCGCGAACGTGCAGGTCAGCCACCGAATTTTCGAACACTCCCGTGACATGGGCCGTGGGAAAATGGAGGCGTTCATCGTCGACCCGAGGGGGTGGATCATGGGACAGGCACGAGAGGTGATGGACCGGCTCACCGAGATCAGCACCACGACCCGGGACCTGAAGGCCGTGGCCGAGCTGTACGCGGAGGACGCGGTCGCTTTCACGCCGGACCTGGGCGAGATCCGGGGGCGGGACAACATCGTCGAGTGGTGGCGCACCATGTACGACGCGATCCCGGACAGCAGGTACGACACGCTGGCCAAGTACGAACAGGGGGACACCGCGATCGACGAGGGCTTCTTCCACGGGAAGAACTCCGGACCGATCGAGCTGCCCTCCGGGGAGAAGCTGCCCGCCACGGGGAGGTCGATCCGGATCCGGGGAGTGGACCTGGCCACCGTCGAGGACGGCCGGATCACCAGCTACCGGCTGTACTACGACCAGGTGGACTTCCTCACCCAGCTGGGGCTCATGCCGGAGACACCCGGCTGAAGCCCTCCGTCTCCGGGGACCGCCCCACTCGTAGCCGTCGGATGATCTTCTATCGGCGGCTCAGGGGGACCACCACGACGGCCTCCATCCCGGAGTCGACGCGGTTGCGGAGTTCGATCGTGCCGCGCAGCTCACCCGTGGCCAGGGTCCGGACGATCTGCAGGCCCAGGCGCTTGGACGCGTCCAGGTCGAAGTCGGCCGGCAGTCCCTGGCCCGAGTCGGACACCGTCACGTGCAGCTGCCGGCGCCAGCGGTGCGCGGAGATGACGACCTCGCCCTGCTCGGCCGGGCCGTAGGCGTGCTCGACCGCGTTCTGCAACAGCTCGTTGAGGACCATGACCAGCGGGGTGGCGATCTCGGCGGACAGCACCCCGAACGTGCCCTCCCGGCGGATCGTCACCCGGCTCTCGGCCACCGACAGCTCGGCGGCCATCGACGCCACCCGGTCCACGATCGTGTCGAACTCGACCGTCTCGTCCGAGGCCATCGACAGGGTCTCGTGCACCAGCGCGATCGACGCGACCCGGCGCACCGACTCCTCCAGCGCCGACTTGGCCTGCGGCGAGTCCACCCGGCGGGCCTGGAGCCGCAGCAGCGCCGCCACGGTCTGGAGGTTGTTCTTCACCCGGTGGTGGATCTCGCGGATCGTCGCGTCCTTGGTGACCAGCGCGCGGTCCCGGCGGCGCACCTCCGTGATGTCCCGGCACAGCACCACCGCCCCGATCGGGTGCCCGCCCGGCAGCAGCGGCAGGGCCCGGAGCAGCAGCGTCGCGCCCCGGCCGTCGATCTCCTTGCGGGCCGGCGACTCCCCGCGCAGCGCCGCGAAGATCCGCTCGACGGCCTCGCCGCCCTCCAGCGGGTCGTCCGCGAGCCGGCCGGTCAGGGCCGCCAGGTCCTCACCCGTGAGATGACTGGGAAAACCCATCCGCCGGTACGCCGACTGCGCGTTCGGGCTCGCGTAGACCACCTTGCCGTCCGCGTCGAGCCGGATCAGGCCGTCGCCGACCCGGGGCGCGCTCGTCGTCTCCCCCGGCCGGTGCGGCGGCGGGAACGTGCCGTCCGCGACCATCTGGGTCAGGTCGTCGGCGGTCGTGAGGTAGTTGAGTTCCAGCTGGCTGGGGGTGCGGGCCGTCGACAGGTTCGTGTCCCGGCCGAGCAGGGCGATCACCCGGGGGCTGTCGGGCGTGCGCACCGGGATGGCCTCGCGCCGGGCCGGGGTGTCCCCGTACCAGACCGGGTCGCCCTCCCGCCAGATCCGGGCCTCGTCGAGCGCGACGGCGAGGTGCGCGACGTCCGGGCCGCCGAGGACGTGGCCGACCTGGTCGTCGAGGTAGGCCGTGGGGGCGGTCGTCGGGCGCACCTGGGCGACACACCGGAACTCGCCGTTCTCCACCGGCACCCACATCAGCAGGTCGGCGAAGGACAGGTCCGAGAGGAGCTGCCAGTCGCCGGCGAGGCGGTGCAGGTGGTCGATGTCGGTCTGTTCGAGGTCGGTGTGCTCCTCGACGAGGTCTCTCAGGGTGGACACGGTCCTACCCTACGGGGCCCGGACGGGGCGGAGGCCGGTCAGTGACCAGGGTCAACGGCCCGGGGCCCGGTGCGGTCAGCGGCCCTCGACGCCCCGGTGGTCCCGCAGGGCCGCCTGGTTCGCGGCGAGCGAACCCGAGTTCCAGCCCTCCCGGCTCGGCACCGCCACCGGCACGCTCTCCACCTCGGGGAACAGCTTGTCGGCCGCCGCCCGGACCTCCACCTCCCGCGACGCGAGCACGGGCAGCAGATCCTCCGGGGTCGCCTCCCCCGTGGTCCGGGCCAGGCGCGCGCCGATCCGGTCGGCGTAGGCGATCAGGAAGGACTCGCGGAACGCGGGGGTGTCGGGGCGGCCGTACCGGGCCCGGGTGCGCGCCTCGCGGATCATCGCCTTCGTGGCCTGGACGATGACGGACCCGTAGAGCACCTCGACGGCGTCCAGGTCGGCGGCGAACCCGAAGACCGTGGCGTAGGCCCCCTCCCGGGACCAGACGGCCCGGCACCGGTTCGCGCCGGCCACCGCGTCGAGGAGCATGGCCTTGGCGGTGTCGTGCGGCGGCGGGACGGGGATCCGGCGGTGCACGGGGCCGGTGTCCGCGCCCGGGCCGAGGTCGTCGATGCCGTGCTTGGCCATCAGCTCCTGGGCCTTGGCCGTGAGGGCGTCGGCCTCCTCGGGGAAGGTCGTGGACTCGGCCTTGCGGAGCAGGGCCCGCACCCGGTCGAGCATCCGCTGGTCAGCCACGGGTCGAGCCTAACCCCGCGCCGACGGCCCGGTGCCGCGCACTCCCCTGCCGGGGCGGGTGGCCGGGCGCGGCCCACGGCGGCCGGCCGGGAACGGGAGCGACGCGGCGGCCCCGGGGAGCCACCGCGTCGCGTCGGGCGGGCTACAGGTCGACGATGTCGCGCCCCAGCGGCGTCAACGACACCGGGATCAGCTTGAAGTGGGCGATCCCGAACGGGATGCCGATGATCGTGACGCACAGCCCGATCGCGGCGACCAGGTGCCCGAGCGCCAGCCACCAGCCGGCGACCACGAACCAGAGGATGTTGCCGAGGGAGGACATCGCCCCGTGCCCGGGGGCCCGGACGATGGTGCGGCCGAAGGGCCACAGCGCGTAGTTCGCCATCCGGAACGCCGCGATGCCGAACGGGGCGGTGACGACGAGGAGGAAGCAGATCGCGCCGGCGATCGCGTAACCGAGGGCCAGGAAGAATCCGCCGAAGACCAGCCACAACACGTTCAGTATGAATCGCACCTCTCCAGCGTGCCCGGCCCTGGCACGTCTGCCATCAGGGATCACCCTGACGCGGCCCCCATACTGGGGAACGGGGTCCCGGAAGGCGGGTGGCGCGGTGCGGATCGGAGCGGAACACAACGGTGGCTCGGTGGCGGTGTCACCGGGGCAGACCCTGGAGCTGGTGCTCCCCGAGCGCGGCGGCACGGGCTACCGCTGGGAGCTGGAGCCGCTGCCGGCCGGGGTGAGCCTGGTCGCCGACCGGGTCGAGTCGGGCGTGCTGCCGGGGTCGCAGGGGCAGCGGGTGTTCACGTTGTGCGCCTCACTCACGGAGGACACCCATGTCCGGGCGCGGCTGCGCCGCAGCTGGGAGCCCGCGGAGCTGACGGCCGACCGGTTCAGCATCAGGTTGGTGCGGTAGATCGACACCATGGGAGGGCTACGAGTGGGGCGGTCACCGGCCACGGAGGCACTCGACCGCATGTCGGGCCCCGCGTGCCCGGGTGGATGTCCTGGTCGGGTCAGAGCGCCCGGGCGGTGTAGCGGCCCTGGCGGAGTTCGACGGTCAGCGGCAGGCCGAACGTCGCGCTCAGCGTCACGCTGTTGATCACGTCGCCGATCAGCCCCTGGGCGACGACCCCGCCGTCCCGGAGCAGCATCGCGTGGGTGAACCCGGGCGGGATCTCCTCGACGTGGTGGGTGACCAGCACCATCGCCGGGGCCTCCGGGTCGAAGGCGAGTTCGGCGAGGCGGCGGACCAGGTCCTCGCGGCCGCCCAGGTCCAGCCCGGCCGCCGGCTCGTCGAGGAGCAGCAGTTCGGGGTCGACCATCAGGGCGCGGGCGATCTGGACGCGCTTGCGCTCGCCCTCCGACAGGGTGCCGTACTCCCGGTCGGCGAGGTGCGCGACGCCCAGCTGGTCGAGGAGCACCCGGGCCCGGATGTCGTCCATGGCCTCGTAGTCCTCGCGGAACCGGCCGACGACGTCCCAGGCGGCGGTGACGACGACGTTGTGCACGGACTCGTGCACGGGGATCCGGTCGGCGAGCGCCGCACTGGTCAGGCCGACCCTGGTCCGCAGTTCGGCCAGGTCGACCGCGCCGAGCTTCTCGCCGAGGACGTGCGCGGAGCCGGAGCTGGGGTGCAGCCGGCCGCCGGCCAGCCGGAGCAGCGTGGTCTTGCCGGCGCCGTTGGGGCCGAGGACCACCCAGCGTTCGTCCAGCTCCACCTGCCAGTCGATGTCGGTGACGAGACGGGTGTCGCCACGGGTGACCGTGACGGCGGCGAGGTCAACAACGGTGTCGGCATGTGGCACGTGACCATCCAACCACGAGTGCCCACAGCGGGCACCGCGACGTACTGTGGTGCGGCACACGTTCCGCCGCGCCCGCCCCGGCTGAGGGGACGGCCGGTCGGCCCCCCGGCGGTGCAGGAGGGAAGCCAATGACGGCGGTCATCGAGATCGAGGGACTGAGAAAGACGTACAAGGGCGTGTTCGGGGGTGAGCACCGGGCACTCGACGGGCTGGACCTGAGCGTCGCCGCCGGGCAGGTGCACGGCTTCCTCGGCCCGAACGGCTCGGGCAAGACGACGACCCTGCGGACCCTGCTGGGCCTGATCCGGGCCGACGCCGGCCGGATGGTGCTGCTGGGCCGGGAGGTGCCGGCGGCGCTGCCCGAGGTGATGGACTCGATCGGCGCGATCGTGGAGAGTCCGCAGTTCTTCGGCAACTTCTCCGGGCGCAAGACGCTGACCCTGCTGGCCCAGGCGGGCGGCGTGCCGCTGTCCCGGGTGGATGAGGTGCTCGCGACCGTCGGCCTGACCGACCGGGCCCGGGACCGGGTCAAGGGCTACTCGCTCGGGATGCGCCAGCGGCTCGCGGTCGCGTCCGCGCTGCTCAAGAAGCCACGGCTGCTGATCCTCGACGAGCCGGCCAACGGGCTCGACCCGGCGGGCATCCGGGAGATGCGGGACCTGATGCGCGAGCTGGCCTCCGACGGGGTGACCGTGGTGCTGTCCAGCCACATCCTCGGCGAGGTGCAGCAGATCTGCGACTCGGTGACGATCGTGGCCAAGGGCAGGGCCATCGTGTCCGGGCCGGTGGAGCACGTGCTGGCCAGCCAGGACCGCGGGGAGTACCGGGTGCGGGTGGACCAGCCGCTGCTCGCCGCCGAGATCCTGACGGAGGCGGGGGCCCAGGTCGACGTACACGATGACGGGTTCGTGGTCCGTGATCTGGTCGACCCCTCGTGGATCACCCGCACGCTCGCGGCCCGGGAGCTGTACGTGGCGGAGCTCGTGCCGCTGCGCCCCGACCTGGAGAGCGTGTTCCTGACCCTGACCGACAGCGTGGACCAGCAGGTGGGCATCCGATGAATCTCCTGAGGGCGGAGTGGAACCGGCTGGCCAGTCGCCGGTTCACGAAGATGACCCTGCTGGTGCTGGTGGGCGGCCTGCTGGTCATCGCGGCCGGGTTGTTCGTCGGCAACCAGAAGATCTCGGAGGCGGACTGGGCAGCGGCCCGGGTCAAGGCCACCGCGACGACGACCGAGATGCGGGACAGCTGCCAGCGGGGCACCCCGGACTCGAACGGCCCGGGCCGGAACTGCGACATGATCGAGCCGGCGAACCCGGAGTGGTTCCTGCCGTCGACGTTCGCGTTCCGGGAGAACGCCGAGCCGCTGGTCGCCGTGTTCGGCGGGCTGATGTGCCTGTTCGCGTTCCTGGTCGGCTCCTCGTTCATCGGGGCGGAGTGGTCCAGCGGCGGCGTGGCGAACCTGCTGCTCTGGCGGCCGAAGCGCGCCCCGACCCTGCTGGGCAAGTACGTCGCCCTGCTCACCGGTCTGACGGCCGTCTTCCTGGCGCTCGGCGCGGTGTGGGCCGGCATCCTGTGGCTGACCGCCCGGTTCCGGGGCAACGTCGACGGGGTCACGTCGGGCTACGCCGCCTCGCTGGGCCTCACCGGGCTGCGGATGCTCGCCCTGACCCTGGTGATCGGCACGGTCGCGTTCGCGGTGGCCTCGATCGGGCGGCGGACGGCGGCGGCCCTGGGCGCGGCGATCGGGGTGATCCTGGTCGGCGAGGTCGGGGTGCGGATCCTGTTCGCCGGGCTGTTCGAGGTGCCGCAGTACGAGCGGTTCGTGCCGTCGAGCTACGCGGGCGCGTGGGTGCTCAAGAAGCTGGAGTTCGCCGACTACACGAAGTGCTCCGGGACGGCGGACTGCATGCCGCAGGGCTGGACCCTGACGATGACCGACTCGGCGGTCGTGTTCGGGGTGGCGGTGGTGCTGGCGCTCGGGGTGGCGTTCTGGTCGTTCACCCGGCGGGACGTGACCTGAGCAAGGGTCGACGGTCCCGGTCCGACGGCCGGAGGCACCCGGCCAGGCCCCGGCGCCCCACCCGGGACTCCGGCCCCACCCGGGACACCCGGGCAGCGTGAAGGGGGCCCGTCCGACCAGGACGGGCCCCCTTTCAGCGCGTCCCTAGGACTCGAAGATCTCCTCGCGGGCCGCGTCCACGGCCGTGAGCAGCGCCCCGTTCAGCACCGGGTCGGTGTCGACCTCGGCCAGCACCACCTTCGGGTGGATGATCGGCGCGATCGCGTGCACCTCGCGCTCGACCCGTTCGGCCAGGTCCCGGCCGCCCTCCAGGGAGACGGAGCCGGCGAGGACCACGAGGCTGGGGTCGAGGACCACGCACGCGCCCGCGACACCGAGGGCGAGCCGGCGGGCCATCTCGTCGGAGTCGGTGACCGCCGCGACGGCCTCGGCGCCCATCACCTTCTGGAACGAGCCCTGCTCGCGGTTCGAGAGGCCCTGCGGGAGCGGACCGCCGGGGACGGGCAGGTAGCCGATCTCGCCGGCCGCGCCGGTGACGCCACGGTGCAGCCGACCGTTGATCATCGACGCCATGCCGACGCCGCGGTCCACCCAGATCAGGACGAAGTCATCCACACCGACCGCCGCGCCCTGCCGGGACTCCGCGACGGCGGCGAGGTTCACGTCGTTCTCGAACACGACGGGGACGCCGAGGTCCTCCCGGAGCGCGCCGAGCAGGCCCTGGTGCCAGTGCGGCAGGTCCCAGGCGAACGACAGGTCGCCGGTGGCGGGGTCGACGAGGCCGGGGGTACCGAGCACGACCCGCTTGAGGCGGGACAGCGGCGCGGAGCCGAGGGCCTTGGTCACCGCCGCGTGCACGACGCCGACCGGGTCGTCGGAGTCGTGGGTCGACATGGTGACCTGACCGACGACCTTGCCGGTGATGTCGGCGGCGGCGGCCTGCACCCGGGTGGGGCCGACATCGACGCCCACCACGTACGCCGCGTCGGCGACCAGGGCGTAGAGCAGCGCGTTCGGCCCCCGGCCGCCGGCCTGGGAACCGACGTGGGTCACCAGTCCCCGCTGTTCGAGACGCTCCACGAGCTGGGACGCCGTGACCTTGGATAGACCTGTAAACTCTCCTAACTGAGCCCGGGTGAGGGGGCCGTGGGCAAGGAGCAGTTCGAGTGCGGCTCGATCGTTGAGCGCGCGCAGCAGCCGGGGCGTGCCGGGGCGGCGGCCTGGACTCATACTGATATCGTCCTCTAGTCTTTAGGAAAGTTTCCTATTAGATTTCCGCACCGTGAGAATATGGACAGCTTACGGTGAGCCAGCGAAAGGACACCCCAGGGCATGACCGACCCGACGCTCCGCCGGCTCGCCCTCAGCACCATGCTGCCCGCCTTCCCGGGAACGACCGCTCCCCCCTGGGCAATCAGACTGCTCAAAGAGGGCTTGGCTGGGTATACCCTCTTCGGCTATAACATCGTGGACCGTGCCCAACTCGCCACACTTGTCACGCAGCTCCGGGACGCCAACCCCGACGTGCTGCTGGCCCTGGACGAGGAGGGTGGCGACGTCACCCGGCTGTCGTACCACGAAGGCAGCCCCTATCCCGGCAACGCCGCACTCGGCGCGGCCGACGACCCGGAGCTGACCCGGGCGACGTACCGGGGCATCGGCCTCGAACTCGCCACCGTCGGGATCAACGTGAACTTCGCGCCCACAGTGGACGTCAACTCCGCCGACGAGAACCCGGTGATCGGGACCCGTTCGTTCGGCGCGGACCCGGCCCTGGTGTCCCGGCACACCGCCGCCGCGATCGACGGGCTGCAGTCCGCGGGGGTGGCCGGCTGCGCCAAGCACTTCCCCGGCCACGGGGCCACGGTCAGCGACTCGCACCTCGAACTGCCGACCATCACCGACTCCCTCGCGGTCATGCGCGGCCGGGACCTGCCGCCGTTCAAGGCAGCGATCGACGCCGGCGTCCGCATGATCATGACAGCGCACATCCGGGTACCGGAGCTGACCGGCGACTCCCCCGCCACCGCCAGCGGCCGGGTCCTCAACGACCTGCTGCGCGGCGAACTGGGCTTCACCGGCGCGGTCGTCACCGACGCGCTGGAGATGCGCGGCGCGAGCGGGGCGATCGGCCTGCCCGAGGCGGCCGTCCGCGCGCTGCTCGCCGGCGCCGACCTGCTCTGCCTGGGCTCCGACATCAACGAGGCGCTCTGCGAGTCCATCATCGACGGCATCGTGTTCGCGGCCCGGGGCGGCCGGCTGCCGGTCGCCCGACTGGAGGAGGCCGTGGCCCGGGGCGCCGCCTCGGTCGCCGACCTCAAGCCGGTGGCCGCCGAGAGCGCCGAGGCGGTCCGGGACGCGATCCGCACCGCCGCCCGGCGCGCCGTGCGGGTCGAGGGCTCGCTGCCGCCGCTCAAGGAGCCGCTGCTCGTGCAGTTGGGCTCGGAGTCCAACATCGCGGTCGGTACGGTGCCGTGGGGGCTGCCGCTGGACGGCGAGCTGGTCACGGTGTCGATCTCCCAGAACGGCGCGCCGTACCTGGGGCCGTCCGCCGCCGACCTGTCCGCCGTGGCCGGCGACCGGGACATCGTGGTCGTGGGCCGCGACACCCACCGCTGGCCCCAGGCCCGCGCGCTGATCGAGGCGCTCGCGGCCCGGCACCCGGCGGTCGTGGTGGTCGAGATGGGCTGGCCCTCGGCGTGGCGGCCGGCGGGCGTGTCCGCGTTCGTGACGACGCACGGCGCGAGCCGCGCGAACGGGCAGGCCGCGGCGGAGGTGCTGGGTGCCCCGCGGGACGCGGCGAGCCCGGGGACCGGTACCGCAGAATTGGTCTAGACCATTTACCCGACCGAACTTCACCCGGCGGACACCTCGGGGACGCCTGGATGCCACCCCGCCCGAGCAGCCTGACGATCGACAAGATCGTGAGGAGTTGCGAGTGCGGATCGTCATCGTCGGCGGCGGCGTCCTGGGCACCATGCACGCGTGGTGGGCCATCGAGCGCGGCCATCAGGTCGTACACCTGGAACGGGAGGCGGAGGCGCGCGGCGCGTCCGTCCGGAACTTCGGCCTGGTCTGGGTCAGCGGCCGGTTGGACGGCCCCGACGTCGAGACGGCGTTGCGGGCCCGCGAACTGTGGGAACGGATCGGGGCGGCCGTGCCCGGCGTGGGCTTCCGGCCGGCCGGTTCGCTCACCGTCTGCCGGACCGAGGCCGAGGTCGAGGTCGCCGAGGCCGCCCTCCGGGAACCCACCGCGGGAGTACGGGGCCTGCGCCTCCTCAGCCGCGCCGACGCCCGGGCGCTGAACCCGGCGCTCGGCGGCGAGTACCTGGCGGCGCTGCACTGCGAGCGGGACGCGGCCGTGGAGTCCCGGGTGGCCCTGCCGGCCCTGCGCGCGCACCTGGCCCTCAGCGGCCGGTACACCTGGCTGCCCGGCCGGGAGGTCCGCGACGTCGCCACCGGCAGCGTCCGCGACGACCACGGGGACACCCACGGGGCCGACCAGGTGGTCCTGGCGACCGGCGCGTGGCTCGGCGGGCTGGTCCGCGAGCTGGCCCCGGAGCTGCCCATCCGCAAGGTGCGGCTCCAGATGGCGCAGACCGCCCCGCTGGACACGGCGCTGACCACGGCCGTCGCGGACGGCGACAGTTTCCGGTACTACCCCTTCTTCCGCTCCGAGGGCCTCACCGAACCGCAGGCGCCCGTCGCGGCGGAGCACAGGATGCAGCTCCTGATGGTCCAGCGGCTCGACGGCGGGCTGACCATCGGGGACACCCACGAGTACGAGCACCCGTTCGGCTTCGACGTGGTGGAGCCGCCGTACGACCATCTCACCGAGGTGGCCTCGGCGCTCCTGGGCCGTCCCCTGCCGCGGATCACGCGCCGCTGGGCCGGCGTGTACGCGCAGTGCCTGGACCCGAAGGCCGTCCTGCACCGGTCGCAGCCCCTGCCCGGGGTGTGGCTGGTGACCGGCCCCGGCGGCCGGGGCATGACTGGATCACCCGCGATGGCGGAACAGACAGCGGAAGAGGCGGGGTGGTGACCATGACCGACGTGGTGGCGGCGGGGCCGGAGGGTCTCGCGGCGGGGCGGACGGGGACGCGTTCGGGCGCGGGGACGGGGTGGCGGCGATGATCGATCTCGTGGTGCTGGACATGGCCGGGACGACGATCGCCGACGACGGGCTCGTGATCGAGGCGTTCCAGGCGGCGCTCCCCGCGCACACCGAGGACCAGCTCGACTACGTGCGGCGCACGATGGGCGAGTCCAAGATCTCGGTGTTCCGGGCCCTGCTCGGCGAGGAGGCGGCCGCCCAGGGCGCGAACCTGGCGTTCGAGGAGGCGTACGGCTCCCTGGTCCGGGCCGGGCGGGCCGCCCCGATCGCGGGGGCCGCCAACACGATCGCCGAGCTGCGGGAGGCCGGGATCAAGGTCGCGCTGACCACCGGGTTCGCCCGGACCACCGCCGACGCGCTCCTGGCGGCGCTCGGCTGGCAGGACATCGCGGACCTGACGCTGACGCCGGCCGAGGCGGGGCGCGGGCGGCCGTATCCGGATCTGGTCCTGACGGCGCTCCTGCACCTCCAGGTGGACGACGTGCGGGCGGTGGCCGTGGTCGGGGACACGTCCTCGGACGTGCTGACGGGGCTGCGGGCCGGGGCGTCGGTCGTGGGCGGGGTGCTGACGGGGGCGCACGACGCGGACACGCTGCGGACCGCGGGCGCGACGCACATCCTGAACTCGGTCCGGGAGCTGCCGGACCTGCTGCTCTAGGCGCCGGCGCACGTCGGAGAGGCCCCGCACCGGGAGACCGGGCGGGGCCTCTCCGGCCTGGGCCGGGGCGGAGTTGTCCGGGCCGACTCCGCCGTGGAGCTGACGGGGACCCGGGACGGCGGGGACTGCCGGGCCCGGCTGGCAGGGGCCACCCGTCCGGAAATGCCGCCGCAGGCGGGTCACATCCCCGGCGTACCCGGAAAATGGGTTCAGCCGTGGCGTCCGGAGATCAGTTCCTGGACGTAGATCTTCGCCTTGATCACGGGCCTGCGGTAGCGCCGTTCCCGGCGCAGCGCCCGCGCCATCTGCCGCGAGTCCGGCGGATACCGCCAGTGCGCCCACGGCGAGGCCGGCCGGGCCACCCGGATCGCCCCGACGATCAGCAGCACGGGCAGGAAGATGCCGACCAGGCCCGTCCAGATCTTGCCCTTGAGCAGGGTCAGGACGGCCAGCAGCCCGTTGATCAGCAGGGTGAACACGACCACGGCCCGGGTGCCGTTGCGGCTGACCGCCCCGTCGTCGTTGTAGACCGTCACGTCCTCCAGGCCGAACGGCCGCACGCCGAGCAGCAGGAGCCCGGTGAGCGCGACGGCGACGAACACCGCGTCGACGGAGGTCCGGCCCTGCTCGCCCCAGTACACGTCCTTGAGGTGCAGGATCAGGGCGAACTCGTCCAGGACGAGCGCCGTGCCGATCCCGAACAGGGAGGCCGAGCAGGCCAGCCAGATCGTCTTCTCGTCGGAGATCGAGATGCCGGCGACCCCGCCCACGATCATGAACACGACCCCGAACACGACGTGGTGGATGTGCAGCCCACCGGGTTGGACGTTGCCGGGCCACCACTTCACCTGCGCCCGGATCATCCGCACCGACAGCCGGATGAACGAGAACGCCAGCACGAGGCACGCGAAGAAGCAGAACAGCGGCAGCCGTCCGGTCTCGATGATCCGATGGTCGAACCAGTCCCCCATCGCCCCATCCTCCGCCGCCGGCGCCCCGCCGTCCCGCATTATCCGGCCTTTGCGCCGCCGGGTGGGTGGCGCGCCGGTGACCGCTCCGCGTCCGGAGCGGCGGAAAGGGACGCCCCAGGACGGGACATCCCTTTCCGATCAAACCCAGTTGAGGGGTACGGCTGCCCGCGACGCGGGAGGGCCTTCCGTACCCCTCTGTATGGTCTACGCCGCCGAGGTCCGCACCAGGGTGCGGATCTGGCGCAGCAGCACCGACAGCGGGGCCAGGTCCGCGCGCGAGTCGTCGAACTCGCCGATCGCGTTGCGGGCCCGCACGATGGACGCCGCGTTGACCTGCTCCCACACGTCGACCCGCTCCTCGGCCGGCAGGTCGGAACCCGACGCCGAGAGGACCTCGGCGGTGAGCGCCGCCAGGGCCGCGTACAGGTCGTAGCGCAGAGCCATCCGGGCCAGGGTCTGCCAGGTGTCCGCCCGGGGCAGCTGCGAGATCTTCGTGAGCAGGGAGTCCACCCGGAACCGCTCGGAGAGGACGAAGTACACCCCCGCGACCTCGTCGAGCTGGGCCCCCGTGGCGGTGGCGACCTCCACGATGTCGATCACCCCGAAGCCGTAGATGAGCCGGGTGGCCCAGTCCGCCAGCTGCTCCGGGATGCCCTTCTCGGTGAGCATCGTGATGTGCGCCCGCAGCGCCGTCCGCTCCGCGCCCCGGAACAGGGTGTTCAGCTCGGGCAGGAGCTTGGCCACGCCGGGCCGGAGCCGGGCGATCTCGGCGGGCACGTCCAGCGGCACCCGGCGGTTCTGGACGATCCAGCGCACCGCCCGGTCCATCAGCCGGCGGGCCTCCAGCAGCACGAGGGTCTGGGTGTCGGTCGGGACCTCGTTGTCGAGGGCCTCCACCGAACGCCACAGGTCGCGCAGCCCGAACACCTCGCGGACCACCACGTACGCGCGCAGGACGTCGGCCGGTTCGGCCCCGGTCTCGGCCGCCGCGCGGAACACGAAGGAGATGCCGCCCCGGTTGACGACCTCGTTGACGAGGACCGTGGTGACGATCTCGCGGCGGAGGGCGTGGTTGTGCATGTCGGCCGCGTACCGCTCCCGCAGCGGGGTCGGGAAGTAGCCGGACAGCACCTCGGTGGTCCAGTCCTCGTCGGGCACGGCGGACGCCAGGATCTCGTCCTCCAGCACGATCTTGACGTAGGCCAGCAGCACCGCGAACTCCGGCGAGGTGAGCCCCAGGCCCGCCGCGTCGCGGGCGTCGAGCTCCTCCTCGGTGGGCAGCGCCTCGAGTTCCCGGTTGACCCGGCCGACGCGCTCCAGCTCCGCGATGAGCCGGCGGTGCACGGGCAGCAGCGAGTGCGACTGTGCCCGGGCGTTGCCGAGCGCGGTGGCCTGGCCGTAGTTGTCGGCCAGCACCAGCTCGGCGACCTCGTCGGTCATCTCGGCGAGCAGGACGTTGCGCTCGGCGAGGTCCAGCTCGGCGCGCTGCATGACCCCGTTGAGCAGGATCTTGATGTTGACCTCGTGGTCGGAGCAGTCCACGCCGGCCGAGTTGTCGATGGCGTCGGTGTTGATGTGCCCGCCCGCGAGGCTGTACTCGATCCGGCCGCGCTGGGTGCAGCCCAGGTTGCCGCCCTCGCCGACGACCTTGACCCGCAGGTCCCTGCCGTTGACCCGGATCGCGTCGTTGGCCTTGTCGCCGACGTCCGCGTGGCTCTCGTGCGAGGACTTGACGTACGTGCCGATGCCGCCGTTCCAGAACAGGTCGACGGGGGCCTTGAGGATGGCCTTCATCAGGTCCGGCGGGGACAGCTCGGTGACGCCCTCGTCCAGGCCCAGGGACGCCCGGACCTCAGGGGTCAGCGGGATCGACTTCAGGGTGCGCGGGAACACGCCCCCGCCGGCCGAGATCAGCGACCGGTCGTAGTCGTCCCAGCTGCTGCGCGGCACCTCGAACAGGCGCGCGCGCTCGGCGAACGAGGTGGCCGCGACCGGGTTCGGGTCGAGGAAGATGTGCCGGTGGTCGAACGCCGCCACGAGCCGGATGTGCTCCGACAGCAGCATGCCGTTGCCGAACACGTCGCCGGACATGTCGCCGACACCGACGACCGTGAACTCCTCGGTCTGGGTGTTCAGCCCCATCTCGCGGAAGTGCCGCTTGACCGACTCCCACGCGCCCTTGGCGGTGATGCCCATCTTCTTGTGGTCGTAGCCGGCCGAGCCGCCGGAGGCGAACGCGTCGCCCAGCCAGAAGCCGTACGCCTCGGAGATGCCGTTCGCCGTGTCCGAGAACGTCGCGGTGCCCTTGTCGGCGGCCACCACCAGGTACGGGTCGTCGCCGTCGTGCCGGACCACCTCGGCCGGCGGCACGATCTTGCCCGCGACCAGGTTGTCCGTGACGTCCAGCAGCGCCGAGATGAACAGCTTGTAGCAGTCCACGCCCTCGGCGAAGAACGCGTCCCGGTCGGTGGCCGGCGGCGCCTGCTTGAGGACGAAGCCGCCCTTCGAGCCGACCGGCACGATGACCGCGTTCTTCACCATCTGGGCCTTGACCAGGCCGAGGATCTCGGTCCGGAAGTCCTCGCGGCGGTCCGACCAGCGCAGACCGCCCCGGGCGACCGCGCCGAACCGCAGGTGGACGCCCTCGAACCGCGGCGAGTACACCCAGATCTCGTACTTCGGGCGGGGCTGGGGCAGGTCCGGGATCGCCTCCGGGTTGAGCTTGAAGGCGATGTAGGACTTCGGCCGGCCGCCCGCCGAGCGCTGGAAGAACGAGGTGCGCAGCGTCGCCTGGATCAGGGTGAGGAAGCTGCGCAGGATCCGGTCCTGGTCGAGGCTGCCGACCTGGTCCAGCTCCGCCTTCAGTGCCGTGACCAGCTCGTCGGCGTGCGTGGCGCGCGCCTCCTCGGTCAGGCCCAGCTGCGGGTCGAACCGGGTCTCGAACAGCGCCACCAGCAGCGTCGCGACGCCCGGGTAGGCGATGAACGTCTCCTCCATGTACTCCTGGGAGAAGACCGTGCCCGCCTGCCGCAGGTACTTCGCATAGGCACGCAGCACCACGACCTGCCGCCAGGACAGCCCGGCGCGCAGCACGAGCTGGTTGAGCCCGTCGACCTCCGCCTCGCCGTGCCAGGTGGCCGAGAAGGCGTTCTCCACGGTGGCCCGGATCTCGGGCGCCGGGGACGAGTCCTCGGGGGCCACGAGGCCGAAGTCGTAGAGGTAGACCGTGCCGTCGGAGCGGCGGATCTCGTACGGCCGCTCGTCGGTGACCTTGAAGCCGAGGGAGTGCAGCACGGGCAGCACCGCGGAGAGCACCATCGGCTCGCCGAACCGGAACACCTTGAACCGCAGGTCCGCGTCGTTCTTCCGCCGGCGGAACAGGTGCAGGGCCAACTCGCCCGGCTCGTCCACCAGCTCCAGCTTCGCGATGTCCTTCGCGGCCTCGGTCGGCGTGTGCTCGTCCTTGTAGGTCTGCGGGTACGCGTCGATGTACCGCGCGAACAGCCGCTTCTCCTGGTCCTCGCCGAGGTGCCGGTCGAGGACGAGCCGGAAGTCGTCGTCCCACAGCCGGGTCGCGTCCGACAGCTTCTCGCTGATCGCGTCGGTGTCGATCTCCCCGGGCGGGGCGGCCGGGTCGGTGCGCACGATGAAGTGCACCCGGGCCAGGGTCGACTCCGACACCCGGGTCGTGTAGTCCACCCCGATGCCGTTGAGCTCGGCGAGCAGGATCTCCTGCATCTTCAGCCGGTTGCCGGTCGTGAACCGGTCCCGGGGCAGGTAGACCATGCACGAGATGAACCGGCCGTAGGCGTCCTTGCGGACGAACAGCTTGAGCTGGCGGCGACCGGCCAGGCGCAGCACGCCCATCGCGGTGTGGAACAGCTCGTCGGTGGAGATCTGGAACAGCTCGTCGCGCGGGTAGGTCTCCAGGACCTCCATCAGGTCCTTGCCCGAGTGCGAACGCGGGGACAGGCCCGAGCGGTCCAGCACCTCGTCGACCTTGCGCCGGATCACCGGCAGGTCGCGCACCGAGTGCAGGTACGCGCCGGAGCCGAACAGGCCCAGGAACCGGCGTTCGCCGTTGACGACCCCGTTGTCGTCGAACGTCTTCACGCCGATGTAGTCCAGGTACGCGGTGCGGTGCACCGTCGCCCGGGAGTTGGCCTTCGTGATGATCAGGAGCCGCTGGTCGAGCGCCTTGGCGTACGCCTCCGGGGTCATGGAGGACAGCGCGCGCGGCGTGGTGGAGTCCTGGCGCAGGATGCCGAGGCCGGTGCCGAGCTTGGCCTGGAGGAACTCGCCGTCCACCAGCTCGTACTCCCGGTAGCCCAGCAGGGTGAAGTTGTCCTGCGCCAACCAGCGCAGCAGCTCCACGGTGTCGTTGATGTCCTTGTCGGGCACGGGCAGCTTGGCGCCGGACAGCTCGTCGGCCAGGCTCAGCGCCCGGTGCTGGAGCTTCGGCCAGTCCTCGTTGACCTCGCGCACGTCCGTGAGGACCCGCTGGATGGCGTTGCGCAGCGACGTGGCCTGGGCCTCGTCGCGCACCCGGTCCACCTCGATCCGCATCCAGCTCTCCACGAGCTGGCCCTCGCCCGCGTCGTCGGGGTCGACCGACGGGAACAGCGCCGTCAGGCGGCCGAGCGGCTCGCGGCTCACCACGACCTGCGGGTGCACGAGCAGGCGGATGCCCAGGCCCTCGCCCATCAGGGCGGCGGTCACGGAGTCCACCAGGAACGGCATGTCGTCGGTCACCACGGTGACGGTGGTGTGCCCGTCGCTGGTCGGCGTGCTGACGTCGAGCTTCAGCTCGCCCGGGAGCCGTTGGGCCGCCAGGGCCTGGTGCTCGAGGGTCGCGTGCAGCATGTCCTGCGGGCTCTCGTCGACGAGTTCCTCGTCGGGGACGAGGCGCCAGTACAGCTCCGCAAGTTCTTGATCTTTCTCACCCGCCAACGCGCACGCATCGGCGATCAAACGATCGCGGTTCGGTACCGGCTCTGCGAGCTCGGCCTCGTCATCGACACCGATCCCAGACAGACTCTCTATGGTGTCTGTCACGGTCGCCGGACGCCGTTCCATATGGGTCCACTCCCCTTCGCCCACCGCGCTGTGTGCTGGATCCCAGCCTATGCGCTGCCCGGTCCCGACTGAACGGCCAGTCGGGTTTGCTCCACCCGGATGCCGTGTGCTGGCCGGATAGCCGATGACACATCATGGCGTACCGGACATTCACGCTTCCCCACCCTGGTACAACGCGCACGGAGCGTGATCGAATCGCACTCAGTGTGTGGTAACTCTCAGTGACCAACCTAGACACCGAGCCCGTTGACCAGCAGCTGGACGAGCTCCTCGGCGTAGGTCCCGGTCGGGTCGTAGTCGGGGTCGAACACGGAGATGTGCAGGCCCAGGCACTCGGGCGCGTCGGTCAGCCCCGCGATCAGCAGCTCCAGCTCCCCGTAGGCGATGCCGCCCGGGTCGGGGGCGTCCACCGCGGGCATCACCGACGGGTCGAGGATGTCGACGTCCACGTGCACCCAGTAGCCGGCGCAGTCGGCCAGCACCTCCCGGGCCCACGCGGCGCTGCGGGACGCCCCCTCGGCGCGCAGCGCCGGCACCGTGCGGTGCTCGATGCCCGCCGCGCGCAGGTCCATCCGGTGCTCGTCGTGCTGGCGGATGCCGAGCACCACGACATCCTGGTCGTGCAGGTACGGCTTCAGGTCGTCGATGTCCGTCAGCGCCAACTGGCCCCGCCCGGTCGCCAGCGCCAGGTTCTCCCCCGCCGCCGCCCCCACGAACGGCGCGTTGCCCTCGTGCCGGAAGTCGGAGTGCCCGTCGAGGTACACCAGGCCGAAGCGGGGGCCCTCGGGCAGCTGGGGCGGCAGGACGGTGGCCCGGACGGCGGCGGCGACCTCCGCCGCGTACCGCTCCGGGTCCGTGTTCGACTCCGCCACCCGGGCCGCCTCCCGGGCCGCGTGCGCCGCCTCCTCGGCCGCCATCGCCAGCGACCGGCGGCGGAGCGCCAGGGCCACCCCCAGGGTGATCGAGCAGTCCCCGCCCAGGACCACCGGGAAGTAGTCCTGGTCGAGGAGGCCGCCGATCCGGGCCGCGAGGAGTTTCGAGTACACCGCGACGGAGCCCGCCTGGGCCACGCCGTCGCCGGGGCGCCACTCCCCCGGGTCGTACCGGGGCGGGGTGACGCACCCGGCGTCGTACGCCTTCAGCCGGTCCACGATCCGGGCGTCACGCAGCGCGCCGGGAGCCTTGCCACAGCCCGGGACCGACCCGATGGTCGGCGGGCGGAGGCCGAGGTTCGACGGCGCGTCGAGCACCGCGATCCTGCGCGCGGTGCTCGGGTCGTCCGGTGGGCCGGGGGGCATGGCGGTCCTGTCAGAACAGCGCGCTGGCCAGGGCCCGGCGCGCCTTCGCGACGACCGGGTCCTCGGGCGCCGCGAGGGCGAGGAGGGAGATCAGGTGCAGCCTGGCCTGGTCGCGCTCGGCCCCGGAAGTGCGCCGGACGAGCCCGACGAGCCGACTGTAGCCCTGCTCGGCGTTTCCGGACAGCACCTCGATGTCGGCGGCCAGGGTCTGGGCGGCCACGTCGTCGGGTGCGGCCTCGGCGGCGGCCAGGGCCGCGTGCGGGTCGACCCCGGCGATCCGGCGGAGGAGCTCCACCTGCGCGAGCCCGGCCTGGGCCACCGCGTCCCCCGGGTTCTCCGCCAGGAGCTCGCCGTACGCCGCCGCGGCGGTGTCCAGCTCCCCGTCCATCAGGGCGTCCTCGGCCGCCAGCAGGCGCGGGTCCTCCGGCGCCTCGGCCGGTTCACCGCCGCCCGCCTTGATCACGGCGTCCACGAACTGCTTCAGCTGGGCGTTGTCGATCACGCCCTCGAAGCCGGGGGTGGGCTGGCCGCCGATCACGGCGTACACCGTGGGCACGCTCTGCACCCGGAAGGCCTGGGTGACCCGGGCCTCCTTCTCGGCGTCGACCCGGCCCAGGACGAAGGCGCCCTCGGCCTCGGTGGCGAGGCGTTCCAGTTCGGCCCGGAGTTCGGCGGCCTCGGTCGCCCACTCGGTGCTGAACAGCAGCAGGACGGGGACCGTCAGCGACCGCTCCATCACCTCCTGGAACGTCGCCTCGGTCACGTCGATGATCGAGCCGCCCGCCGGGGCGGGTTCCGGGGCCGCTGGAGCTCCGGCCGCGGCGGCGGCTTCGGCTTTCGCCTGGGCCGCCGCCCGGTCCCGGATCGCGCCGAGGTCGACGGCGCCACGGGTGAACATCGATGGTGCGTTGCGCGGATCGAGCTGCTTCATGGGAGAAAGTCTGTCAGAAGCGGGCCGGCTCCCGGTACTCTCCCCACTCCGCCCGCAGGACGTCACAGATCTCGCCCAGGGTCGCCTCGGCGCGGCAGGCCTCCAGCATCGGCGGGACCATGTTCCCGTCGGTGCGCGCGACCGCCACGAGGTCGGCCAGGGCCGCCTGCACCCGAGCGTCGTCGCGCGCCGCCTTGCGGTCCGCCAGCAGCTTCTTCTGCTCGACCTCGACCTCGTGCGAGACCCGGAGGATCTCCAGCTCGTGGCTAATCGTCTCCGTGTGGCAGTTGACCCCGACGATCCGCTTGTCGCCGGACTCCAGGGCCTTCTGGTACACGAAGGCACTCTCGGCGATCTCCGCCATGAAGTACCCGTCCTCGATGCCCTTGAGCAGGCCCGTGGTGATCGTGCCGTCGCCGCCGATCTCCAGGATCTTCGCGAAGATCCGCTCCGCCTCGGCCTCGACCTGGTCGGTGAGCGCCTCCACGTACCACGAGCCGCCCAGCGGGTCGGCCACGTTCGTCAGGCCCATCTCCTCCATGAGGACGGCCTGGGTGCGCATCGCGATCTCGGCCGAGGAGTCCGTCGGCAGCGCCAGGGTCTCGTCGAGGGCGTTCGTGTGCAGCGAGTTCGTGCCGCCCAGGACGGCCGCCAGGGCCTCGATGGCGGTGCGGACCACGTTGTTGTACGGCTGCTGCGCCGTCAGCGACACGCCGGCCGTCTGGGTGTGGAACTTCAGCCAGAGCGCCTTCTCGCTGGTCGCGCCGTAGGTGTCCCGCAGCCAGCGGGCCCAGATCCGCCGGGCCGCGCGGAACTTGGCGATCTCCTCGAAGAAGTCCACGTGCGCGTCGAAGAAGAACGACAGGCCCGGGGCGAACCGGTTGATGTCCATGCCGCGCGACAGGCCCAGCTCGACGTAGCCGAAGCCGTCCGCCAGGGTGTACGCCAGCTCCTGCGCGGCGGTCGCCCCGGCCTCGCGGATGTGGTAGCCGGACACCGACAGCGGCTTGTACTTGGGGATCTCCGCCGCGCAGTACTCCATCAGGTCGCCGATCAGGCGCAGGTGCGGCTGGGGCGGGAACAGCCACTCCTTCTGCGCGATGTACTCCTTGAAGATGTCCGTCTGCAGCGTGCCGTCCAGCCCGTGGATGTCCACGCCCTGGCGCTCGGCCGCCACCAGGTACATGCAGAACACCGGCACGGCGGGGCCGGAGATCGTCATCGAGGTGGTGATGTCGCCGAGCGGGATGCCCTGGAACAGGGTCTCCATGTCGGCGGCGGAGTCGATGGCCACCCCGCAGTGGCCGACCTCGCCGAGCGCCTTCGGGTCGTCGGAGTCGCGGCCCATCAGGGTCGGCATGTCGAACGCGACGGACAGGCCGCCGGTGCCCGAGTTGAGCAGCAGGTGGTAGCGCTCGTTGGTCTGCTGGGCGTTGCCGAAGCCGGCGAACTGCCGGATCGTCCACGTCCGGCCCCGGTACCCGGTCGGGTAGAGGCCCCGGGTGTACGGGAACTCGCCCGGCCAGCCGATCCGCTCGAACCCGGGGTAGTCGACCCCCTCGGGCGGCCCGTAGGCCGGCTCGACGGTCTCGCCGGACAAGGTGGTGAAGTCCGCGTCGCGGACCCTCGACTTCTCGTACCGCTCCTGCCACCGGGCCCGGCCTGCGGCGATCTGCTCGGCGTCCACGACATCCCCCTGGGTTTGGGTCTGTACTCACAACAGGCGCGGTGGCGCCCCGCTCCGAATAGTAGGCCGGGCACCTTAACGATCGCTAGGGAGCCTCACCGTGTCCGGCAGTCGGGATTCCCTCCGACGGCCGTCCCACTTCCCGTTCGTACTCCCGCCGCCCTCCGGCCAGCCTGGTAACATCTGCGCGCGGTGGCCGAAGCCCCACTCTCGCGCGTTTCGCACCACAGGCGGATTCGCCCCGGGCGGTCGGGGCCGCCCGAGGCAACGCAGCGTCGCAGGAGCCGGAGTGTCCCCAGGTATGAGTGCCCAGTCCCTCGCGACGACCCCGGTCGACCCTCCGCCCACCGGCGGACGCACGCCCACGCTCCTCCGCCTGCTGCCCGCCGCGGTGGGCGCGGTCGGGCTGCTGGCCCTCCTGCTGGTGCTCGGCACCTCCGTGGTCGACATCGCGAAGTACACCGGCTATCTGGTGTACGGGGTCATGCTGCCCGGCGTCCTGGTCTACCGGTCCCTGCGCCGCGCTCCGCACAGCCTCCTCGACGACCTGGTCATGGGCGGGGTCGTCGGCCTGGCCCTGGAGATCGGCGGCTACGTCGCGGCGGGCTCCCTCGGCCTGCTCGCGTGGCTGCCCGCCTGGCCGCTGGTCGTGGTCGCCGTGTTCCTCGCCGTCCCGGCGCTGCGCCGGCACTGGCGGCCGGTGACCTACCCGCACCGCACGCCGATCGCCTGGTCGTGGTCGGTCCTCGTCGTGGTCGGCTGTTTCCTGCTCTACATGCTCGACGTCCAGCTGCGCGGGCAGGGGCCGACGCCCGCGCCGGGCGGGTCCCGGTACCTGTACGACCTGGAGTACCTGCTGTCCCTGGCCGCCGAGGCGAAGCACCACTTCCCGCTGACGGTGCCCCAGGTGACCAACGAGCCGCTGCACTACCACTGGTTCGCCTCCGCGCACCACGCCGCCGGCAGCATCATCAGCGGCACGGACCTGGCCACGGTCTACTTCCGGTTCGACCCGATCCTGGTCAGCGTCGGCGCCGTGCTGGTGCTGGCCCTCGCCGGGTGGCGGATCACCGGCCGGCCGTGGGTCGGCGCGCTCGCCGCAGCGCTGACGTTCGCGGTCGGCGAGCTGTCGCTGGAGACGTTCTCGATCTACTTCGGCAGTTCGACCACGTTCGTCTGGACCAGCCCCACCGCCGCCTACAGCTGGCTGTTCACGTTCGCCCTCCTGATCGTGGCCGTGGAGGTGATCCGCCCGTCCGGGCTGCCCGGGGCCCCGCTCGGCCGGGGGGTGTGGCCGCTGGCCATCGGGCTGGGCCTCGCCCTGACCGGCGCGAAGTCCAGCGGGGTACCGACGATCCTGGCCGGGGTCGTCCTGGTGCTCGGCGTCGGCGTACTCCGCCGGCAACGGCAGCCCCGGGTCTGGCTCCTGCTCGCCTGCCTGGTCGGCGTGTACCTGTTCGCCATGGCCGTCCTCTACCGCTTCCAGTCCCTCGGCGTGTCCCTGGACCCGCTGTCCAACGTCGGCCTGTCGCTGACGACCGTCGACCACGGCTCCTGGGCGCGCAAGGTCGCCCTCTACGTCATCGCCGTCCTCGGCTACGCGGCCTACCAGCTCCCCCGGCTGGCCGGCGTGGTCGTCCTCGCCTACCTGGCGGTCCGCAAGCGCGCCCCGTGGACGGGCGTCGAGTGGTTCCTGCTGGGCGCGATCGCCGCCGGGGTCGGGGGCACCACCCTGCTCGGCCACCCCGGCAGCAGCCAGCTGTACTTCCTCCGGTCCATCTGGGGCGCGGGCGCGATCCTGTCCGCGATCGGCTTCGTCCGGCTGGCGGAACGCCACTCCGTGCGGGGCCGGACGATGGCGGCGGTCCTGATCGGTGCCGCCGTGGCCATGACCGGCGTGCTCGGCGTGCTCCGGCACAGCGGGCGCTTCGTGCAGGGCCTCGGCGTGTGGATCTGGAAGCCCGTCGTCGCCGCGGTCGTGGCGACCGTCGTCGTGGCGGTCGTCGCGGGGCTCTTCCTCGGGCTCCTGCGCCGGACCGGACGGATACCGGCCGGCGTGGCCGCCCTGGCGGCGCTGAGCGTGGTCCTGATGGCCGGCGCCCCGGCCCTGTACATCGACACCCGGAGCCTGGGCGGCCGGTGGGGCGGGTACCACGAGCTCGTGACCCGCGACATGGTCGACGCCGCGCACTGGGTCCGCGACCGGTCCGACCCGGACGACGTGCTCGTCACCAACCAGCACCGGACCGTCGGGGTGGACTCGACCCAGCTGTCCTTCTGGCTGAACGCCTACACGGAACGGCACACCCTGGTCGGCAGCTGGAGCTACGTCCCGCGCCTGGCCAACACCGCCCGCGACCTCAAGATCAATGCCGCGCTGCTGCCGTTCTGGGACCAGGAGCTCCTCGCGCGCAACGACGCGGCGATCACCGGACCGACGGCCGGGGGCCTGCGGGAACTCCGGGACGACTACGGGGTCCGGTGGATCGTGGTGAACCGCCAGGTCGGGGTCGAGTCCCCGGACCTGGCCCGGCTCGCGGACCTCCGGCTGGTCCGGGGCCACATCGCGGTGTACTCGCTCAGGTAGCTACTTGAACGCCCACAGCCGGTGGATCTGGTAGTTGATCAGCGGCCCGGTGACGATCACGATGCCCTGCGCGATCAGCACGGGCACGCCGAGCACCTCGACGAGCAGCGGCAGCGCCACCAGGTTGTAGGCGAGGCTCCACAGCGAGACGGCGTAGAACCGGAGAAAGCCGGTCACGTACGGCCCGGAGGAGACGAACACGGACCGGCGGTAGATCGGGTACGTGACGAGCGCCGTGACGATGTTGGCCACGAGCACCGCCGCCAGGTACGGCACCCGGCCGCCGAACAGGAGCCAGGTGCCCGAGAACGTGCCGTAGAACACCACGGCGGCGATCCCGCCCGCCGCGACGTAGCGCACCCGGCGGTCGGCGATCAGGCGGGCCACCAGGCCGGTGGCGGCGGGGGCCGCCGGGGAGTCCGTGGCGGGACCGGCCACCGGACCGGTCACGACGTCGTCCGCCGGACCGCTCACCACGCCGCCCGGGCGGCCAGGAACTCCGCGTGGTCCCGGATGTAGTCGTCGGGGTCGTAGGTGTGCGAGGCGAACACCAGCAGCGTGGCGTCCGGCGAGTACTTGTACTGGGTCCCCCACACCATCGGCGGCAGGTACAGCCCCGTCGCCGGGCTGTCCAGCAGGAACTCCTGCCGCGAGGTGCCGTCGTCGGCCACCACGGAGCACTGGCCCTGCACGCAGATCAGGAACTGGTGGCACTCCTTGTGCGCGTGCTGGCCGCGGGTCTTCTCGCTGGGCACGTCGAACACGATGAAGTACCGCTGGGGGACGAACGGGATGTCGCGGTCGAACTCGCCCACCGACAGGTCGCCCCGCAGGTCCTTCACGTGGTCGAGGTGGTGCAGGGTCACGCCCTCGACCTTGGTGGTCTCGACCCGGCCCGCCGGGACCCCGCCGACGGTGTCCTCGCCGACGAACTCCGGGGAGTCCACGTAGCCGGTGATCCGCGCCGGGTTGCCGACGGCGATCGCGTACGGCGGGACGGACTTCGTCACCACGGCGCCCGCGCCGATCATCGCGGACCGCCCGATGACGACGCCCGGGAGAATCGTCGCGTTGGCCCCGATGGACGCGCCCGCCTGGACCACGGTCTTCTGGAAGGACTCCGGGTAGACCTTGCTGCGCGGCATCCGGTCGTTGGTGAAGGTGACGTTCGGCCCGACGAAGACGTCGTCCTCCAGCGTCACGCCGTCCCAGAGCTGCACGCCGCACTTCACGGTCACCCGGTCGCCCACGACGACGTCGTTCTCAACGAACACCCCGTCGCAGATGTTGCAGTCGGCCCCGATGACCGCGCCGGGCAGCACGTGGGCGAAGGCCCACACCCGGGTGCCGGCCCCGATGGCGGTCGACTCGCACAGGGCCTGGGGGTGCACGTACGTCGACATCAGTCGTCCTTCCGCGGTTGTGCCTCGACACCGGGGAACGCGAGCTCGCGGAGCACGATCGCCAGGGGCCGCTTCTTGGTGTTCTCGTAGCCCCGCCAGGCGTAGGAGCCGATCAGGCCGAGGCCGAGGGTGTTGACGCCGCCGAAGAACAGGACGACGAGCATCGTGGCCGCGTACCCCGGGACGGTGAGCCAGCCCGACACCCGCGCGACCAGCACCACGAGCCCGAGCACGACGGCGAGGGCGACCCCGAGGCCGCCGAAGCCGAGGAGCACCTTGATCGGCAGGTCCGTGAACGCGAACACGCTGTCCATCAGGTAGCGGACCTTCTTGCGCAGCGTCCAGGCCGACGTGCCGTGCACGCGCTGCTGGCGATCGTAGGCCACGGCCTTGCGCCGGAAGCCGAGCCAGAACAGCAGCGCGATGAGCGACGTGTTGGCCTCCTCGCAGGCCAGCAGCGTGTCCCGGAACACCCGGTTGCAGCCGAAGGCGTCCACGCCGCCCTTCGGGATCTGGGGCGAGACGAACTTGCGGTAGACGGCCCAGAAGACCGTGGACGGCAGCCGGGTACTGAGCGGGTCCGCGCGCGACTCGCGGGTCCCGATCACGACGTCGTACTCCTCGGTGGTCAGGCTCGTGAAGAACTCCATCACCAGCTCGGGCGGCTCCTGGAGGTCGGCGGCCATCATCGCGAAGTACTCGCCGGTGGCGTGCTGCAGGCCCACCCTGATCGCGGCGAACGAACCGAAGTTCCGGGACAGCACGATCAGCCGGGACGCGAAGTCCTGCCGGGGCAGCGCGTCGCGGAGGATCGCCGCGGAGTCGTCCGGGCTGCCGTCGACCACGAAGACGGCCTCCAGCCGGCCGTCGAGCTGGATGTTCAGCTTGTCGACCACGACCAGGAGGTCGGCGAGCGAGTCCTGGTTCTTGTACACGGGGATGACGAGCGAGTACACGGCTACGGCCTCCACGCGTTGACCGTGTCCGCGACCCAGTCGATCTCCGCGTCGGTGAGCTCCGGGAAACAGGGCAGGGTGAGCACCTCGGTGGCCAGCCGCTCCGTCACCGGCAGCGACACGTCCGCGAAGGCGTCGCCGAACATCGGCTGCCGGTGGTCCGGCGTCGGGTAGTGGATGTCGTGCGGCACGCCGTTCTCGCGGAGGTGCGCCGCCAGAGAGTCCCGGTCGGCCGCCCGGATGACGTAGAGGTGGGCCACGTAGTCCGCGCCGGACACCGCCGGCAGGGTGACGAGCGGGTTGTCGATCCGCTCGGCGTACCGGCCGGCCACCGCCGCCCGCCGAGCGGTCCAGTCGGGCAGGTACGGCAACTTGGTGCGCAGCACGGCCGCCTGGAGCTCGTCGAGCCGGCTGTTGCGCCCGTGGGCGATCGCGGAGCTGTACTTGCGGTCCCAGCCGTACTGCCGGAGCTGGCGGACCGTCCGGGCCACCTCGGGGTCGCCGGTGACGACGGCCCCGCCGTCACCCAGCGCGCCGAGGTTCTTGGTCGGGTAGAAGCTGAAGGTCGCCGCGTCGCCCCAGGCCCCGGCCCTGCGGCCGCCCCGGGCCGCGCCGTGCGCCTGCGCGCAGTCCTCGACGAGCTTGACCCCGTGCGCGGCGGCCAGGCGGGTGAGCTCCTCGATCGCCGCCAGCCGGCCGTACAGGTGGGTGACGATGACGGCCCGGACGTCCCCGGCGCGCAGGACCGCCTCCAGGGCGTCGGGGTCCATGCCGAAGGTCACCTCGTCGACGTCGACGAAGACCGGGACGGCGCCGACGGCGTTCAGGGCGATGGTGCCGTACCCGCCGGCGTTGGCCGCGACCGCGACCCGGTCGCCCGCCGCCACGCCGACCGCCCGGAGCGCGAGTTCGAGGGCGTCGGTGCCGTTGGCCACGCCGACCGCGTGCGGCTGTCCACAGTAGTCGGCGAACTCGGCCTCGAACGCCGCCACCTCGTTGCCGAGGACGTACCAACCGCTGGCCACGAGCCGGGCGCACGCCTCAAGGATCTCGGCCTCCAACGGCCCGTTGTGCCGCAGGAGCTCATTTATGGACTTGAGGGTTGTCACGCGCAGAGTCCTTCAACGTCAACAAGCAGGATAGAAAACGCAGAACCGGACGATAGTGGTACTGCTGGTGCAAACAACCCGAACGCGGAGCCCGGAGCCATCACGCAGAGCATTCTAGCTGGTCCCGGCTGTCCGACTTTGCCCGGCGGTTTGGGTGTCCGTTTGCGAGATCGACATCCACAGTCAACGATCCCGCCAGGTCGGCGACCCCTGCCCCGGCGGACGGTTGACACCGGCCATAGGCTGCGAACTATGACGGAGCAGCCTGACGCGTCGGCCCCCCGCCTGGGTGGTTATGTCCCGGTCCCGGAGGAGTACGCCCCGGTGAACACCAACAACTACCCCGTCGGGTACGTGCCCCCGGTGGTCGTCGAGCCCCCCACGGGGCAACACTCGCTGAGCGCCTTTCGCCGCGCCGAGCAGCTCGAACAGATCCCGGAACAGCGCACCGAACCCCAGCGCGTCGAACCACCGCGCGCCGAGCGCCGGGCCGGTACCGACACCCCGGAGCGCCGCGCCGGCGGGGCCCCGGACCGCCGGGGTACCGCCGAGGTCCCGGCGAGCAGGGGCGTGACCCGGGTGGCCGACGAGGTGGTCGAGAAGGTCGCGGCGATCGCGGCCCGCGAGGTCGAGGGCGTGCACGACCTCGGGGGCGACGTGTCCCGGATGTTCCAGTCGGTCCGGGAACGGATCGGGCTCGGTACGACGGACGCCTCGGCGACCCGGGGCGTGTCGGTGGAGCTGACCGGCGGGCAGGCGGAAGTGCGCCTGACCCTGGTGGTGGAGTACGGACACGTGGTGCTGACCGTGTGCGACGCCGTACGGGCCAACGTGATCGAGGCCGTCGAGCGGATGCTGGGCGTGGCCGTGACCGAGGTGAACATCCTCGTGGACGACATCCACACGCCGGAGTTCGAGGAGCGCTGACCGGGCGACGGGGGCCGGCGTGCGGCCCCCGTACCCGTCGAATGTCCTTCTAGCCGCGCACCAGCTCCGCGCGGCCGTCGACCAGGTGCAGTTCCGCGTCGCACGCGGCCGCCGCCTCCGGGTCGTGGGTGGCGAACACGACCGCCGCGCCCCGCCGGGCCTCGGCCTGGAGCAGCTCGATCACCCGCTGCCGGTTCTGCGCGTCCAGCTCGCTGGTGATCTCGTCCGCCAGCACGATCGTGCCGTGCATGGCCAGGCCACGGGCGATGGACGCCCGCTGCTGCTGGCCGCCGGACATCTCCTCGACCAGCTGCTCGGCCTGGCCGGTGAGGCCCAGCTTCTCCAGGCTGTCGGCCGTGCGCTGCGCGGCGTCGGGCGGGGTGACCCCGCCCGCGAGCAGCGCGACCTGCACGTTCTCGTTGGCGGTCAGGATGGCGGCCAGCCCGTTGTCCTGCGGCATCAGCACCACGCCCTCGGACACCGCGTGGTCGCGGTCCCGCAGCGCCGCGCCGTCCACGGTGACGCTGCCCGCCGCCGGCTTCAGCAGCCCCGCCATCGCCCACAGCAGGGTGGTCTTGCCCGCGCCCGACGTGCCGGTCACCGCGAGGAGCTGACCGGGCGCCGCGACGACGGAGACATCGGTCAGCACGGCGTGGTCGTCGTACCTGACGGTCAGTCCGTCGACTACAAGGGTCTTCACTGGTCCTCCTGGGGCGGGGTCATCGCGTTCAGTCGTACCGTTCCGTCCGGTTGCAACTCAACCCGCATCAAGGTTCCAGGTGCATAAACCTCGAGTACCTCTGGGGGCAAATGGAGCGAACCGTCGCGCCCGATCACGGCGAAGTCCTCGCCGCGCAGGCCCTCGGCGCCGACCCGGCCGTCGCGGATCGTGACCGTGCGGCCCATCTGCGCGCCGACCTCGGGGTCGTGGGTGACCACCACGACGGTGGTACCGGCCCGGTTGACCGCGTCGAGGGCCCGGAGCATCTCGTCCCGGGACCGGGCGTCGAGCTGGCTGGTCGGCTCGTCGGCGAGCAGCAGGCCCGCGCCGTTGGCGATCCCGACGGCCAGGGCGAGGCGCTGGCGCTCCCCCGGGGTCATCTCCGACGGCCGGAGCCGGGCGCGCCGGCCGCTCATCCCGACGAGGCTGAGCAGCTCCTTCGGCTTGGGCAGGCCGCTCCGGTCCCGGCGGGCCGCGCCGCCCTGGGCGAAGTGGATGTTCTGCTCCGCCGTCAGGTACGGCAGCAGGTTGCGGCCCGCGCCCTGCAGGATCACGCCGATGTCGGCGGCCCGCATCCGCTGGAGTTCGACCTCGGTGGCCTTGGCCAGGTCGTGCGGGCCGACCTCCAGCCGGCCGGCCGCCGGGGAGATCAGGCCCGCGAGCAGGGACAACAGGGTCGACTTGCCGGCACCCGACGGGCCGACGAGGGCCACGGACTCGCCCGGGGCGATGTCGAGGTCCACGCCGGACAGGGCGACGACGTCGTAGCCCTCCAGGCGGTAGATGTACACCAGGCCGCGGCAGGTGACCGCCGCGCCGGCGACCCGGCGCACCAGGGGCACGCCCGAGGTGGTGTAGCCGGTGACGTCGCGGCGGGTCAGGGGGCGGTCCAGGTCCGTCAGGGCCGGGGCCGGGGCGGCCGGGGCGTGGTCCCGGAGCCACGTGGGCTCGGGCGCGGCCGGGCGGGCCTCGGGGGCCGCCGGGGCCTGGTCGCGGAGCCAGGTGGGCTCCTCGGCCTGCGGCAGGGCCTCGGGGCGGCGGACCGGGTTCCACAGGTCCGGCTCGGGCTCGCGGGCCGGGGCCGTCCACTGCTCGACGGGCGGCGCGGCGGGCCAGGGCTCGCGGGGCGCGGGCTCGGCGGCGGGCGCGGCGGGCGCCGGCGTCGGCGGCCAGGGCTCCCGGGCCGGGGCGGCGGTCTCCTGCGGCCAGGGCTCCCGGGTGGGGGCGGCGGGCTCGGCGGCCGGCCACGGCTCCCGGGCGGGCGCGGCCGGCGCCGGGGCCCACTGCTCGGTCACCTGCTCCGCCTCCGGTTCCGGATCGGCCAACCAACCCCGGAACTCATGGGCCCCACCGTTCTGGTCGTGTCGGGGCTCGGTCATCGCTCACCCTCCCGCAGTCGGTGCGGGGACGCGCCCGCGAACATCCGGAGCACCACCGCGACGGCCAACCCGAGGCCGCACACCACGGCCACGAGCGCCACCGGCAGCCAGCCCGCGCCGAACGCGTCGGCCATCCGGCCCAGCCCGGCGGGGTCGCGCACCGAGACGAGTTGCAGGCCGGGCAGCATCAGGGCCGCCCCGCCGATCCCGGTCACCGCGCCGACGAGCAGCGGGATCCCGAGCAGCGCGCGGTACTCGCGCAGCACCCCCCGGCGCAGCGTGCGCGCGGGCACCCCGGCGAGCCGGAGCGCGGCGAGTTCGTTGAGCCGGCTGGTCGCGCCGACGTACGCGGTCAGCAGTACCGCGCCGACCGCGAGGAGGACGGCGGCGGCGCCCGCGAGCAGGTACAGCCGCAGGGACAGCGCCGGGGCCAGCCGTTCGAGCCGGGTCACCGTGCCGCCGATCGACTCGGTGCCGACCACCCGGGCGCCGGCCGCCGTGAGCTTGGCGCCCAGGTCGGCGGGGGCCTTCGGGGAGGCCCAGACCTCGTACCGCAGGGTGTCGGTGTCCGCGAGGCTCGTGGTCCGCTCGGCGGAACGCACCGCGTAGTCGAGGTCGAACAGCAGCCCCCGGTCGCCGGCGCGGGGCAGCCGGTCGCCCCGGGCCGCGACGCCGAACTGCTGGGGCTTCTCGGTGAGCGCCGGGAACGAGAACGCGTCGCCCTTGGGCACGGCCCCGACGGCCACGGCCGGGATCACGTCGGGGGCGGACACGTGCTCGGCGATCACGTCGCCGGCGTCGCCGCTGCGGACGCTGAGGCCCAGGGCGGGGCCGGCGCGGACGGTCAGCTCGGCCTGCGGGGCGCGGGCGGCGAGCCTGCGCCACCGGCCCTCGGCGTCGAAGCCGGCCTCGACCGGCCCGTCGGCGCCGCGGACGGCGTTGACGGCGAGGTCGACCGTGAACACGTCGGTACTGCCCGGGGTGCGCGACACGCCCAGGCCGAGCAGCCGGCAGCCGGTGGCGCAGCCGGGCAGCGGGGCGCCGTAGGTGTGCGGGCCGGAGCTGAGCACGCCGAGGCTCACGGTGCGGGGCGGTTCCCCGGCGGCGCTGACGACGGCGACGAGCCGCAGCGGCTTGTCCTTCTCCGTCTTCAGCCCGTAGATGACGGCGTCGACGTCGATCCGGTCCTTGACCACGACCGGGGCGACCGCGCCGGGGCGCAGCCTGCCGGCGAGCGCCTTCAGGTCCCGGCCGGCCCAGTCGGCGACGGCGGGGAGTTTGGCGGACTCGACGGCGAGGAGTTCCACGGAGCCGTCGCCGTAGTGGGCCTGGCCCCGGACGACGGCCATCGACTGGCCCGACGGGTCGGCCTGGGCGACGGCGGCGACGAGCGCGTCGGGGTGGGCGACGTCGACGGTGTAGACCCGGTCGGCGCCGACGGTCTGCCGGGCCCGTTCGGCCCGGGCCCCGGCGGCCACGTCCCAGGAGGTGGCGGCGAAGGTGAGCAGCGCGACGGCGACGGTGAGGACGACGACGATCCGGTGTCCGGCGGGGCGGCGGGCGAGCTGCGCGGCGGACAGCAGGGCGGCGAGCCGGCCCCGGCGGCCGGCGCGGCGGAGCGAGCCCCGGGCGTAGCCGGTGAGCAGCCGGGCGACCGCCATGCCCGCGACCAGCGCCAACAGGGGCGCGGCGACCAGGGCGAGCGCGGAGGACCGGTCCCGGAAGGCCTGGAACAGGGCGACCGCCGCCAACGTCGCCGCCGCCACCTCCAGCATCGTCGCCCGCCACTTCGCCCGGTTGGGTACCCGGCGGAGCAGGGCCAGTACCGGCCGGCCCAGGGTGCGCCAGCCGGCCCCGAGCGCGGCGAGCACGGCGCCCGCGACGGCGGCCAGGGCGGTGAGCAGCACGGCGCCGGACAACTCGACGGAGGTGCCCGGGGCGAGGACCAGGGACGCGGCGGCCCGGACGAGCAGCATGCCGGCGACGAGCCCGAGCGGGGCGGCCAGCACGATCAGGACCAGCGTCTCGGCGAGCCCGAACCGGCCGGCGCGGGCCAGCGGGTAGCCGCGCAGCTTGGCCAGGGCCAGCTCGGGTGAGCGTTCCTCGGTCACGGCCGCGACCAGCAGGAACAGCACGAACAGGCTGAGCAGGACGAGCGGGATGGCGACGACGGGTACGTTGCGCGCGACGGCCTCCTGCTCCACCACGATGTCGTCGAGGACGCCGGGCAGCGCGGAGGTGACCTGCAGTCCGCCGGCGGAGGGCAGGGCGCGGCCGAGGAGTTTGAGGTCCTCGCGGGCGCCGGCCACGTTGTCGAGGTTCAGGGCGGTGGCCCTCAGCGGGTACTCGACCCGGACCCGCGCGTCGGTGCCGAGCCCTCGCACGTCGTCCTCGACGGAGGTGAACAGGGTGTCGGTCCGGGTGCTCGCGCCGTCGGGGCCGGGGACGCCGGCGGTGAAGTAGGCGGTGCGGCCCCAGTAGCTCTCGGAGGCGTTCGTCGGCGTGTAGGTACCCGTGATGGTCAGGGTCCTGGCCTTGCCGGGCTTGCCGCGCAGGGTGACCTGCTGGCCGACCGCCAGGCCGTTGTCCTTGGCGGACCGGTCGCTGACCAGCACCTGGCCCTCGGTGGCCGGGCAGGCCCCGGTGACGACGAGGTGCTCGCAGACCCCGTCGCGGTACGCGAGCCGCGCGGCCAGCGCGTCGGACGGGTCACCGAACAGCGACTCGGCCTCCACGGACGCGACGGGCACGCCGAACGCGGCCTTCAGGGTCGGGTACCGCAGCAGCGCGTTGCCGATCGCGAGCTTGGTGCCCGCCGTCGGGGCGGCCGCCGCGTCCGCCGGGGTGGCCGCGGAGACCAGCAGGCCGGTGGCCGTCGGGGGCGCGTTGGTCAGGCCGTCGAGGAGGACGGACTGCTGGGCGGCCCGCGCGTACGCCGGGGCCAGCACCGCGGCGGTCACGGCCACCGTGGCCAACAGCAGCACGGCGAGAGAGCGGCCCCAGCGGTACCTGATCCCACGCAGCGTGACGGTCCAAGCCGTCAACGTAGCCTCCCCTGATTCCGCGCCCGAGCCACATCGCAGGGGACCGCGCAGGGAGCTTAGCTACTGGTGACTCACGAAGGCCACAGGCATCGGCCGGGGCCATAAATCTCACCTCAGCAGGCGCCGAGGACCTGAGTGAGCTGGACTAACGCAGTCCAGCGAGAAGCGCGTCCGCGGCTGTGAACGGATCGAGACCTCCCGTGGCCACCTTTGCCGCCAGATCGGGCAATGCGGCCTCACCGCGCAGGTTGCCCAGCTTTGCCCGCAGAGTGGATAGTGCGAGGGCCTCGATCTCGGCCGATGCCCGGGCCGTACGACGCCGGTCGAGTTCACCGTGCGTGATCAGCCACTCGCGGTGGTTGTCAATCGCGGCGAGTACCAGATCGATGCCCTCGCTCTTCGAGGCCACCGTCTTGACCAGCTCCGGCCGCCAGGCCCCCGGACCGGGCGCGCTCAGGGCGACCATGCCCCGGATGTCCCGCGCGGTGCTGTCCGCGCCGTCCCGGTCGGCCTTGTTGACCACGAAGATGTCGGCGATCTCCAGGATGCCGGCCTTGACGGCCTGGATCCCGTCGCCCATCCCCGGGGCGAGCAGCACGAGCGTGGTGTCCGCGAGGGAGGCGATCTCCACCTCGGCCTGGCCGACGCCGACCGTCTCGATGATGATCACGTCGCAGCCGGCGCCCTCGAGCACCCGGACGGCCTGCGGGGTGGTCGCCGACAGCCCGCCGAGGTGGCCCCGGCTGGACATCGAGCGGATGTACACCCCGGGGTCGGTGGCGTGGTCCTGCATCCGGACCCGGTCGCCGAGGATCGCGCCGCCGGAGAACGGGCTCGACGGGTCCACGGCGAGCACCCCGACCCGCTTGCCGGCCAGGCGGTAGGCCGTGACCAGCGCGGACGTGGTGGTGGACTTGCCGACCCCGGGCGAGCCGGTCATGCCGATCACCGGCGCGCGGCCGGTGTTCGGGGCGAGTTCGGCGGCGATCTCCCGGGACAGCGGGCTGGCGTTCTCCACCAGGGTGATCAGCCGGGCCACGGCGCGCGGGTCGCCCTCGCGGGCCAGGCCGACCAGGGTCGGGACGTCGGCGTCGCGGAGACGGGTCCGGGCGGGGGCCTCATCCTGCGTCATGCCACGACTTCCTCACCCAGTGTCCGCTGTAAACCTTTTCGTACGATCTCGGTCTGCTCCGGGGCGAACGCGATCCGGAACGTCCGGGGCACGTCCAACTCGGCGGCGTTCCCGGGGGCCAGATCGAACTCGACCTGGCCCTCGGTCACGGTCACCGCGCGGACGCCGCCGTACGTCGTCCCCTCCTGCACGCCCCAGACCAGGCAGTACGGCTCATCGGGCACCATCGGCTCGTCCTCGCGCATGACGATCAGTGCCCCACCGGTGCCGTTCGCGTCGGCCCCCAGCCAGAACTCGTAACCGTCGTAGCCGTCAGCGGCCTCGGTGGCCGGTTGGCCACCGAGGAGCTGGGCGAAGAACGCCAGTGGTACCCCTCCGCGCATCAGCTACGCGGCACGCGGAGAAGCAACGCGTCACCCTGGCCGCCACCACCGCAGAGCGCGGCCGCGCCGACCCCGCCACCCCGGCGCTTGAGCTCCAGCGCGAGGGTCAGCGCCAGCCGGGCGCCGGACATGCCGATCGGGTGGCCGAGCGCGATCGCCCCGCCGTTGACGTTGACGATCTCGTCGCTGACGCCCAGGTCGCGCATCGACTGGATGCCCACGGCCGCGAACGCCTCGTTGATCTCGATCAGGTCCAGGTCCGCGACCGTCAGGCCCTCCTTGTCGAGGGCGTGCTTGATCGCGTTGGACGGCTGGGAGTGCAGCGAGTTGTCCGGACCCGCGACGTTGCCGTGCGCGCCGATCTCCGCGATCCACTCCAGGCCGAGCTCCTCGGCCTTGGCCTTGCTCATCACGATCACGGCGGCGGCGCCGTCGGAGATCGGGGACGAGGTGCCGGCCGTGATCGTGCCGGCCTTGTCGAACGCCGGGCGCAGCTTCGCCAGGGTCTCGACCGTGGTGTCCGGACGGATGCCCTCGTCCTCGGACAGCACGACCGGGTCTCCCTTGCGCTGCGGGACGCTGACCGGCGCGATCTCGTCGGCGAACACGCCGTTGCTCTGCGCCTTGGCCGCCCGCTGGTGGCTGCGGGCCGCGAACGCGTCCTGCTCCTCGCGGGAGATGTTGAGCTTGCCGACGAACCGCTCGGTCGACTCGCCCATCGGGATGTTGTCGTACGCGTCGGTCAGGCCGTCGAGGGCCATGTGGTCCTTGATCACCACGTCGCCGTACTTGTAGCCGGCGCGCTGGCCGACGAGCAGGTGCGGCGCGTTGGTCATCGACTCCATGCCGCCGGCGACGACGATGTCGACCTCACCGGCACGGATCAGCTGGTCGGCCAGCGCGATCGCGTCGAGCCCGGAGAGGCAGACCTTGTTGATGGTCAGCGCGGGGACGTTGAGCGGGATGCCCGCCCCGATGGCCGCCTGGCGGGCGGGGATCTGCCCCGCGCCGGCCTGCAGCACCTGACCCATGATCACGTACTGGACCTGCTCCGGCGCGACCCCGGCCCGCTCGAGAGCGGCCTTGATCGCGACGGATCCCAGCTGAGTGGCCGAGAAGTCCTTGAGGTTGCCGAGCAGCCGCCCCATCGGGGTACGCGCGCCGTTGACGATCACCGAGCCCATGTCGCCTCCACGATTGAAGTTCGTCCAGACTAGGGGCATGACCACATCCGCAGCCCCGGGGGCAGCACCCCGTTCCGACGGTATCGGCCTGCTCCGCATCGACCACGTCGGGGTGGCCGTAGCCGACCTCGACGTCGCCATCGCGTTCTATGAGAACACCTTCGGCATGCGGTGTGTCCACACCGAGACCAACGAGGAACAGGGGGTACGCGAGGCGATGCTCGCCGTCGGGCCCACCGCCGAGGGCGGCTGCGTCCAGCTACTCGCCCCGCTGTCCCCCGAGTCCACGATCGCGAAGTTCCTCGACCGGTCCGGCCCGGGCGTCCAGCAGGTCGCGTACACGGTGGCCGACATCGACATCGCCTGCGCCCAGCTGCGCGAACGCGGCGTCCGGCTCCTCTACGACGCCCCCCGCCGGGGCACCTCGGACTCCCGGATCAACTTCGTGCACCCCAAGGACGCCGGGGGCGTACTGGTCGAACTCGTCGAGCCCGCGGCCGGGCACTGAGGCCGGGATTTTCTTACCGGAAGGGCTTCCTTAACGATCGTTCATGTGACAACGTATGACCGGAGTGCGGTATCTCACAGAGTGCTGCGCGCACCCTGCTACCCATGAGTAACATGCGGGCAGAGACGCCGGTCACAGGAGGCACCCATGGACGACATCCGCACCGCCATCAACGCAGGCGACCGCGAGGCACTGGCCGCGATCAAGATCCCCGCGAGCTATCGGGGGGTCGTCGTCCGCCGCGAGGACGAGGGGATGTTCGAGGGGGTCGCGCACCGCGACAAGGACCCCCGGCAGTCGATGCGGGTCCAGGAGGTGCCGACCCCCGAGGTCGGCCCCGGCGAGGCGCTGATCGGCGTCATGGCCAGCGCGGTGAACTACAACACCGTCTGGACCTCGATCTTCGAGCCGGTGTCGACGTTCCGGTTCCTGGAGAAGTACGGGAAGCTGTCGGAGCTGACCAAGCGGCACGACCTGCCGTACCACGTGATCGGCTCCGACGCGGCCGGCGTCGTGCTCGCCGTCGGCGCGGGCGTCACCAAGTGGAAGGTCGGCGACGAGGTCGTCGCGCACTGCCTGAACGTGGAACTCGAGGAGCACCAGGGCCACGACGACACGATGCTCGACCCGCAGCAGCGGATCTGGGGCTTCGAGACCAACTTCGGCGGGCTCGCCGAACTGGCCCTCGTCAAGGCCAACCAGCTCATGCCGAAGCCCGACCACCTGACCTGGGAGGAGGCGGCGAGCCCCGGGCTGGTCAACTCCACCGCGTACCGGCAGCTGGTCTCCAAGAACGGCGCCGACATGAAGCAGGGCGACGTCGTCCTGATCTGGGGTGCGTCCGGCGGCCTCGGCTCCTACGCCACCCAGATGGCACTCAACGGTGGCGCGATCCCGATCTGCGTGGTCTCCAGCGAGGAGAAGGCCGAGATCTGCCGGAAGATGGGCGCCGAGCTGATCATCGACCGCCGGGACTACCAGTTCTGGAAGGACGAGAACACCCAGGACGAGCGCGAGTGGCGGCGGTTCGGGGCGAAGATCCGCGAGCTCACCGGCGGCGAGGACCCCGACATCGTCTTCGAGCACCCGGGCCGCGAGACGTTCGGCGCGTCCGTCTACGTCGCCAAGCGCGGCGGCACCATCGTCACGTGCGCGTCGACGTCGGGATATTGGCACACCTACGACAACCGGTACCTGTGGATGAGTCTCAAGCGGATCGTCGGCAGCCACTTCGCGAACTACCGCGAGGCGTGGGAGGCCAACCGGCTGGTGGCGCTGGGCCGTATCCACCCGACCCTGTCCAGCGTTTACCCCCTCGAGCAGGCAGGTCAGGCCGCCTTCGAAGTGCACCGCAATCTGCACCAGGGCAAGGTCGGCGTGCTGTGTCTCGCCACTGAGGAAGGAACAGGCGTACGGAACCCGGAGCTGCGGGCCAAGCACCTGGCCGAAATCAACCGGTTCCGAGGACAGTAGTTTTTGACAGAGCGTGTTCTCGAGCCTACGGTTAGAAACCGTTCGTATACGTATTTATCGGTCTACGTAAAGGGCTTCCACCCTTGGCGAGACCCCTGCCGGTCTGCGAGTATGTGCCAATGCCCCAGCAGCCCTCCATGACATTCTTCGAGCAAGCGAACAGTCAACCCGATTTCACGGTCGTTCTGCGTGGTTATGACCGCGCGCAGGTCGACGACTTCGTCCAGCGGCTCAACGCCGCCCTGGCCCAGTCCGAAGGTGCCCGTTCCGAGGCCGAGCAGCGGATGACCGACGCCCAGCGTCGCCTCCGCCAGTCCGAACAGCGGATGGGCTCGCTGGAACAGAAGGTCACCGAGCAGACGAAGGCCATCGAGGAGAACTCACGGCCCACGCTCTCGGGGCTCGGCACCCGGGTGGAGCAGATTCTCCGCCTCGCCGAGGAGCAGGCCAACGAGCACCGCGCCGAGGCGAAGCGGGAGGCGGAGGGCATCCTCTCCACCGCCCGGCTGGAGGCTCGCGAGATCACCGACAAGTCCCGCGCCGAGGCGGCCGCCATGAAGGCGACCACCGAGCGCGAGGCGAGCGGCCTGAAGACGGCCGCCGAGCGCGAGGCCGCCGAGCTGCGGGTGCAGGCGCGTCGCGAGGCCGACACCCTGCGGGCGGACGCCGACCGCGAGACCAAGCAGCTGCGTACCTCCGCCGCCCACGAGGTGGCCGAGCTGCGCGCGACGGTCGAGCGTGAGGTCGCCACCCTGCGGGCCACGGCCGAGCGGGAGATCACCCAGCTCCGCGCCAAGGCGGCCCGCGAAGCCGAGGAGAAGCGCGCCGAGGCCACCAAGCTGTACGCCGAGGCCAAGGAGAAGCGGGACAAGGACCTCCAGTCCCTGGCCCTCGAACTCGCGGAACGTCGCGAGACCTCCGAGCGCGAGGAGTCCGAGCGGCACAACTCCGCCGTCGCCTCCACCGCCAAACTCGTCACCGAGGCGGAGCAGCGTGCCCGCACCGCCGACGAGCGGGCCAAGGAGACCGAGCAGCGGGCCGAGTCGCGGCGGATCGAGGCCGACCGCAACGCGAACGACACGATCGAGAAGGCCAAGGCGCTCGCCGAGAAGACCACGAGCGACGCCCGGACCGAGGCCGCGCGTGTCACGGCCGACGCCCGCAGCGAGGCCGAGCTGACCACGACCGCGGCTCGCCGCGAGGTGGAGGAGCTCACCCGCCAGCGGGACTCCGTCACCGCGCAGCTCAGCCAGCTCCGCGAGATGCTGGGCGGGCTCGCCAACATCGGCGGCGGCGCGCTCGGGGCCGTGCTCGGCGCCACCCCGGAGAAGTCCGAGGAGAAGGCCGAAGTCAAGAAGGACGACAAGTAACAGCACTTCCACCAGCGGTGCCCGGCGTGTCACGCGCCGGGCACCGCTGTTTTTCGCGGGCTTGTGCTCCTCACACCGGCCTCACATACCTTCTGGCTAGTATTAGGTGCATGGGTCAGCAGGGTGATGTGTTCACATTGGGCAATTCCTCCACCGAGACAACCTTCGAAACCACGCTGCGGGGGTACGACCGCAAACAGGTCGACCGCTACGTGACGCAGATCGAGGGCTTCGTCGCCGGGCTCGCAGCCGAGCGGGAAGAGGCCTTCGCCCAGGCCCAGTCCTACGCTGCCCAGCTCGCACAGCTCCAGGCCGAGGTCGCCGAGCTGCGCAACCGGACAGTGGTGGGCGACAAGGCGCAGTACAAGCACCTGGGCCCCCGGGTGGAGCAGATCCTCGCCCTCGCCGAGGAGGAGGCCCGCCTGATCACCAGCCGGGCCACCCAGGCGATCACCGAGCACCGCACCGCCGCCGAACGCACGCTCGCCGAGGCCCGCAGCCAGGCCGAGCAGACCGTCGGGCAGGCCCGCGCGCAGGCCGAGCAGGCGACCAAGGACTTCCAGACGGCCCTCAACGCCCGCCGGGTGAGCGCCGAGGCCGAGGAGACCGCCCGCCGGACCGCGCTGGAGAAGCAGGTCAACGAGGCCACCGCCAACGCCCAGCGCACCCTCGCCGAGGCCCGCGCCGAGGCCGAGCGCCTGGTGACGACCGCCCGGAGCCAGGCCGACCAGCTGACCGCCGAGACCCAGCGGTCCGTCGAGACGCTGAAGACGGAGAGCCAGGTCCAGGCAGAGCAGATGCTCACCCAGGCCCGGACCCAGGCCGAGCAGACCCACGCGGAGACCCAGCAGCTGCGGGCCACCACCAAGCAGCAGATCACCGAGCTGCACCAGCAGCTCCAGCGCGAGGTCGCCGAGCGGCGCGCCACCGCGCAGCGCGAGATCGAGGAACTGCGGTCCGAGGCCCAGCGCAAGGCCGCCGAGGACCGGGCCGAGGGCGAGAAGGCTCTGGCCAAGGCCCAGTCGGACGCCGACACGCTGCGCTCCGTCGCCCAGCGCGAGACGACGGCCCTGCGCGCCGAGGTGAAGTCGGAGACCGAGCGCACCGTCGGCGAGGCCCACACCAAGGCCGAGGCCCTGCAGAAGTCCGCCCAGGCCGCCGCCGAGCAGGCCCGGTCCGAGGCCCAGCGGATCGTCGCCGAGGCCAAGACCCACGCGGAGCAGGCCCTGACCGCCGCCCGGGCCACCGCCGACGAGCACACCACCAAGGCCGTCAGCGCGGCCCAGCAGACCGCCGCCGCCACCCTGTCCGCCGCGCACGCGGAGGCGCAGTCGATCGTCGGCGACGCCCACCGCAAGATCGCGGAGCTGGCGGACAAGCGGCAGGAGATCCGGGAGGACCTGGCCCAGCTCCGGGAGACCTTCGCCCGGCTCACGGGGAAGTCGGCCGCGCTGTTCGCGACCGTGGACGGCGACGATGACCTGGTGAAGCGGCCGGCGGCTGTGCCGGCCGCCAGTTCGGTTCAGGCTCCTGGGGGCGGTCAGGCCTCCGTTTCTGAGGGTGGCTCGGAGGGCGGGGCTGCCGGTTCTGGGGCTGCCGCGTCCGGGGCTGCGGCTTCCGGTGGTGCCGGTTCCGGTGCTGCGACTTCTGATGCTGCGACTTCTGGTGCTGCCGCTTCAGGTGCCGCGACTTCTGGTGCTGCCGCATCCGGTGCTGCGACTTCTGGTGCTACCGCTTCAGGTGCCGCGACTTCTGGTGGTTCGGCTTCCGGTGCTGCCGGTTCCGCGGCCGCTGGATCGGCGTCGGGTGGTTCCGCGTCGGGTGGCGGCTCTGGTTCCGCCGGTGAGTCTGCGGCGGCTGGTGCGGGTGCCGGCGGGTCGACCGCCGCGAAGGGTTCCGGCGACGCCGAGCGGGGCAAGGCGGTCGGGAGCGCGAAGGTCCAGAGTCCGGGCGGGACGGCTGAGGCCGACCGGAAGGACGCCACCGGTGGGGACGCCGCGAAGGACGCTGGTGCGCCGAAGGCCGGAGACGCCAAGGACGGGGCTTCCGCGTCCGTAACCGCAGCGTCCAGGACCGCCGGGGCCGCCACCTCCGGGACCTCAGGGTCCGGGACCTCAGGGTCCGGGGCCGCAGCGTCCGGGGCGGACAAGGGTGGGGCCGCGAAGCCGGCAGACGCGGCGGTGAAGCCCGGTGCCGAGTCCGGGCAGGCCGCGGGCGCGAAGGAGGCCGGGGCGGAGTCCGACAAGCCGGAGGCGCCCAAGGCGACTGTCGGTCCGGCGAAGACCGAGCCCGGGACGCACCCGAAGTCACCGGCCTCGGCGAAGTAGCCCGACACACCACTGACGACGCCGCCCCAGCTCCGAGCGAACGGAGCTGGGGCGGCTTCTCGTTCCGAGGTGGGGCGGTGGCGCCTGCGGGGCGCGCGGTTCTGGCACGGCGGCGATGTCCGGCAGGGCGCGGCTCGTGTTGACGGGGCCGGGGTGAGGGACGGCTCGGGTGAGACGGGGCCCAGGTGAGAAGGGGCGGCCAGCCGGGGCCGGTCCACTCCCAGCCGAGGAACGGACATGCCAAGGCGTGGCCGGCCCGAGCCAGGGGCAGTCCGGTGCCGGCGGGGTCAACATCGCGATCGGTGCGCAGTCCCCGGTGGCCCGGCTCGAGCCGGGCCGAGCCGGACCGGGCCGAGCCGGACCGGGCCGGACCGGGCCGAGCCGGACCGGGCCGGACCGGGCCGAGCCGGACCGGGCCGAGCCGGACCGGGCCGAGCCGGACCGAGCCGGACCGAGCCGGACCGGGCCGGACCGGGCCGAGCCGGACCGGGCCGAGCCGGACCGAGCCGGACCGAGCCGGACCGAGCCGGACCGGAGCCAGACCGGAGCCGGACCGGAGCCGGACCGGACCGGGCCGGAGCCGGGCCGGACCGAAGCCGGAGCCGGGCGCTGCGGGGCCGGGCCGTCAGCAGGTCAGGACTGGTCCTGGCGGGGCATGACCACCTCGCGGATGATCAGCTGCATAGCCGCCACGGCCGGTACCGCGATCAGCGCGCCGATGACCCCGAGCAGCGCCACCCCGACGAGTACCCCGATGATGGCCGCCAGGTCGGTCACCGCCACCGCCCGGTTCATCACCTTGGGGTAGATGATCCAGTTCTCCAGTTGCTGGTAGACCACGAAGAAGACGACGCAGGCGATGCCGACCCCGAGGGAGCCGGCCGCGAAGCCGACGACGCACACGACGACCGCGCCGAGGGTGGCGCCCACCTGTGGGATCAGGTCGAGGACGGCGACGAGGAGGGCGAGGGCGTACGCGTACGGGATGCCGACGATCAGCATGAAGATGTACGAGGTGATCCCGGCGCAGGCCGCGATGCCGATGGCCCCGATCATGTACCCGCCGACCTTGGCGAGGATCTCGTCGCCGAGCCGCTCGGCGCGCACCCGGCGCGAGGCGGGCACCAGCTTGTAGGCCCCGGACTTGAGCCGGTCGAACGCGGCCAGGAAGTAGAAGGTCAGCACCACGGCCATCAGCGCGTTGAACATGGTGCCGAACACGGTGCTGACCCCGCCGAGCACCCCGCCGAACAGGTTGCTGATGTTCGTGGCGGTCGCGGCGCCCTTGACCTTGGTGATGATGTCGTACTTCTTGTCCAGGTCGTTGAGCCACTCGTTGTGGGTCAACTGCTGGAGGTAGTCGGGGAACTTCTCGATGACCTGGTCGCCCTGCTGGACCAGGGGCGGGATGAGGGCCGCGATGCCGCCGCAGAACACGAGCACCATGCCGAGCCCGACGATCGCGACGGCGACGCCCCGGTTCAGCCCCCAGGAGCGCAGCTTGACGACGGCCGGGTTGAGCCCGACGGCCAGGAACGCGGCCACGAAGATCAGGAGCAGCATCGACCAGACGCTGACGACGGCCTGGTAGGCCACGTACGCCATGATCAGGCCCGCGCCGCCGACCAGCCCGGTGATGAACGGCGAGCGGGAGAACGGCTTGCCGGGTGTGCCGAACCGGGAGACCTCCCCGGCGGCGTGCTCGGCGGCGTCCGCCAGCTCTTCGAGGGCCTCTGCGGGCTCTTCGGGGTGCGCGGGTTCCTGGCCGGTCATGGGCCGAGCCTAGCGGTCCCCCGCCAGTTGGCTGGTGAACGCCCGGACGGCGGCGGTGAACTCGGCGGGACGTTCCCATGGCGGCAGGTGTCCCGCGCCGGGGATCGTGACGAGTCGGGCGCCCGGTACCGCGTCGGCGATCCTGCGTGCCTCCGCCGGCGGGGTGGTGGTGTCCAGCTCCCCGACGAGCACCACGGTCGGCACGGTGACCTGCCGCAACGTGTCGAAGGAGTCGGGTCGGGCGGCCATGGCGCGCTGGGCCCACGCGACGGCGGCGGGGCGCGCGGCGCGTACCCCCCGCTGGACCTCCTCCAGGACCGGGGACCCGGGGGCCAGCATCCGGGCGGCGAGCGGCTCGGTGTCGTCGCCACCGGCCAGGACCGATTCGGCCATCCTCAGCCGGTTGGCGGCGGCGTCGGGCGCGTCGGCGCCGGCCCTGGTGTCGGCGAGGATCAGGGCACCGATCCTTTCCGGGTACCGCCGGAGCACCGCCATCGTCACGTAGCCCCCCATCGACACCCCGCCGAGGATCACCCGGTCGAGGCCGCGCCGGTCGAGTTCGGCGACCACGTCGTCGGCGAGGGTGTCCAGGGTGGGTTCGCCGGCGGGCACGGCCGAGGTGCCGAAGCCGGCCAGGTCGGGGGTGATCAGGTCGGGCAGGTCGACGGCGGCGAACATGGCCGAGGACAACGGGAACGCGTGCAGCAACACGATGGGATCCACCCGACCATGATCCCAGGTCCGGGGCCGGGTGGCGGGGCGGACACCGGGCGACGGGCCCGCGGATCCCGGACGGGGCGGGCGGGGCCGGCGGGAATCCGCACGTCCGGAATACGGGACAGCTGACCGGGCCGCCGACGGGTTAGGCTCCGCCGGCAGCCGAGCACTCCGACCATCACGGGGAACCACACATGACCCTCCGCCGGGCATCCCTCGCCCTGAGCACGCTTCTGCTGCTGGGCGCCGTCGCCGGGTGCGACCTGGTGCCGGGGAGGAATCCAACCGTGGCGCCGAGCCCGAGTGCGGTGAAGTTGACCGATCCCGAGATGTTCGCGATGGCTAGGAAGGCGCTCCTTCCGGAGGACGCGCTGGCGGAGATCTCGTTTCCCGGAAAGAGCGAACCGGAAGCCCCGCAGGCTGTCCAGTCGATGCTGCTCGGCTGCGCTCCCGGCCTGACCACCGATCCGATGATCACGGGCAGGGCGGTCCGGATCTGGCCCAACACCCAGCGCCAGTGGGCACTCAGCGGCGCGTACGGCTTCCAGGACGCGACCGCCGCCCAGGTCATCGGGGAGATCCGCAGGACCATCCCGGAGAAGTGCCACTCCTGGCGCAGGACGAGCCTGAACCCGGACCGCACGATGGACCACGCCTCCGACCTCGAGCTTCCCGAGCTACCTGGCACGACGGCCAGCTACGGCTACTGCCTGACGGTGACCTTCACGGCGTGGGGCAACCAAACCACCGAGTGCGCCGTCTTCGTCGGGCGCAAGTCTGCCGGCATGGACCTGGTCGCGTCCTTCCACTACTCGAACGACAACGCGACCTTCGCCAGGGCCGGTGTCATCCGGCTCGCGCCGAAGGTCGCCGAGCAGCTCCTGAAGGTCTGACCAGCCGGTCATCCGCGTGACAGAGCCGTGAAAGGACACCCGGCTACGATGCCGACACCATCCACCCACCACACGGGGAACGACATGACCCTCCGCTGGATCCCTCTCGCCCTCGCGGCGGTCCTCGCGTTGACGGCCGGCTGCGACAACGGAAGCGAGCCCGCCGCGAAGACCCCGGCCCCCTCCTCGGCCGCCCCGAGCCCCACCCCGCCGGCGAGCCCGACCCGGTCCGGGGCCGAGAAGATCGACCAGATCAAGCGGGGGGTACTGGTCGACGCGGACGTCAGCACGTACTCGGGCGGCGCCACCCCGACGGAGTCGCGGAACGAGACCCTGTTGGGGCCGTGCTCGCCCCCGGTGACCGCGCTGGGCAATATCCAGTTCACCTGGGGGCAGGTCTGGAAGGACAAGGACAGGTTCTACTTCGTGACCAGCGTCGTGCAGGGCGCCGGCACCGGCGACCCGCAGGCCGTGGTCGCCGAGATCCGTACGACGCTGTCCGGACTGTGCGTCAACTATTCGGCTGCCGGCCGCATCGTGGACTTCACGAAGGAGCTGTCGGTGCCGGCGCTGACCGGGGTGGTCGCGCAGTACGGCTGGTGCCTGCGGTACCAGTTCGACGACGGCGACAAGGCCAAGTACAACACCCTGTGCGGGGTGATCATGGTGCGCAGGGTCGCCGACCTGACCCTGGTGGCCAACGTGCGGGTCAGCGCCTTCGATCCGGGCGACGCGGAGAAGGCGGTGCTGGACCTGGCCCCGAAGGCGGCGGCCCGGTTGATGGCCGCCTGATCCCCACCGCGCGGACCAGGGCCGGCCCGGTCCTGGTCCGCGCACCGGGGCCGCCTCCGGTCCGCTGCGGGCCACGCGCGGGGGCCGAACGGGTGGGGAAAGCGTGACCGTTACCCGACTGACAGTCCCGTGCGGCAGCGGGCAGGATGAGGGCGTGCACCTTCTCGCCGTGAGTCACGCCGATCCCTCCCAATCCGACCGGGTCGAGCTGCCCGACGGCACCCTCGCCGAGGGCGGTTTCACGGTCCTGCTGAACCGCGAGCCCCGCTCCCCGGGCGGCGATGTCACCACCGCCGACGTGGCCGGCTGGCTGGTCAGCGGCCCGGAGGCGTTCGGGCTGGTCACGCCGCCGTTCGCCGCCGCGCACCGGGCCGCCGCGGGGGAGCCGGTCGTCGCGGTGACCGACTTCCTGGGCTTCCGCCAGGTGTACTGGTGGCAGGGCTCCGGCGTCGCCGGCCTCGGTACGAGCGCGCCCGAGCTGGCCCGGGTCGCCGGCGCGGCCCTCGACCACGACGCGCTCGGCGTGCAGAGCCTCCTCGGCTGGCAGCTGGGCGACGCCACCCCGTTCGCGGGCGTGTCCAAGGTGCCGGCCGGCCACTACGCGCGGCTGCACCGGGGCAGGGTGGAGCTGGTCCGGTACGACGTGGACCGCTCCGAGGAGCCCCGGGGGAAGCAGGCGACGGCCGTCGAGGCGGCGGGGCTGCTCCGCGACTACCTGGTGCGGTACCTGGACGAGCACTCCGACCCGGTGCTCCAGCTGACCGGCGGGCACGACTCGCGGATCCTGCTCGGGGCGATCCCGAGTGACCGGCGGCGCGGCCTGCACACGTTGACGCTGGACTCGCCGGGCGGGCGGGACGCGCCGATCGCGCGGGCGCTGTCGGCCCGGTACAAGATGAACCACCAGGTCTTCGACACCAGCTCGCTGACCGGCCTGACGGCGGCCGAGGGCTACGCGCTGGCGACGACCGCCGCGCTGCGCCTGGACTGCGCGGCCAACCCGCTCGCGCTCGCCCCGCTGTCGGCGGCGGAGAGCCAGCTCCCGCAGGGCCGGCGGCTGTCGGGGCTGGGCGGCGAGGTGGCCCGCGGCTTCTACTACGGCGCGCAGCCCTCGGGCGCGACGACGGCGCACCTGGCGGAGCGGTTCGCCCGGTGGCGGCTGTTCACCAATGAGGCCGTGGACCGCGACGCGCTGGTGCCGGAGTTCTCGGAGGCGGCGGAGAAGTACACGATCGGCCTGGTCACGGCCCAGCTGACGGGCTACGGCGACCAGTGGCTGCGTTCGCTGGACGAGTTCTACCTGTGGCAGCGGATGCAGCGCTGGGGCGGGGTGCACGGCACGGTCGCGGCCGTCGACCGGGTGTTCCTGAACCCGATGTTCGACCGGCGTTTCATCGAGCTGGCCCGCGCCGCCGACCCGGCCGACAAGCGCGACTCCCGCCTGCTCGCCGCGATCATGCGCGAACTCGACCTGGAGCTGGCCGTGATCCGCCTCGACAGCGGCCGCAGCCCCAACCAGCTCGCCAAGGGCCGGGGCAACTGGCGGGCCACGGCGCGCAAGGCCGTCGGCAAGGTGGCCCAGCGGGTGTCGGGCAGCCGGCGGGCCTCGTTGGGCGCGCCGCTGCTGTCCCGGCTGGTGGTGGAGCACTGGCGGGCGAACCCGGAGCTGCTGGCCGGCCTGCCGGACCTGGTGCGGCCGTCGTACGTGGCGGAGCTGCTGGACGGGCGGCGGCCGGGCGACCAGGCGACGGTGGCGTTCCTGCTCAATGTCCTGGCGGTCCCGACCCGCTGATCCGGGTCGGGACCTGGGCGGGTGTGCGGGCCAGGCGCGGGGCCGCCCGTTTCGGGGAGAGCGAGTCCCCTCCCCGACCGGGTACCCCTAGCGCGGGGTGTACTCCTCGATCTTCGAGCGGGTGCGCAGGCCCCGCCGGCCGATCCGCCGCACCGTCCCGACCGTCGAGCGCAGCTTGTCCTTCACGGTCAGTTTCCGGAGCCAGATCCCGAACATCGGCATTCCCCGGTACCGGGGCGCGGGCAGTCCCGACAGCCGCAGCGCGACGGTCCGGCCCCAGACGGCGCCCCGTACCTTGAGCAGCCCCGCCTGGGACGCCGGTAGGGTGGAGTTCGGGACGGGGCTGGCGACGAGTACCCCGGCGGCGATGGCCGCGAGCACGACCTCGACGCCCCGGGCGGTGCGCGCCACGATCAGCGAGCGGCCCGGGTCGCCGGCGGTCGGGCGGTGCCACGGGTCGCCCACGGACACGTCGGCGAACTCGCCCGTGTGGTCGGCGCACAGGTAGCAGCGCCACTGGCGGTGCTTCTCCAGGATGCCGCCCCAGGAGGCGTCGTAGCTGAGCTGGCGTTCGCCCGGTTCGGCGCGGGCCTCCCCCGGCCAGCCGTCGCCCCGGTAGTGCAGGGACTTCAGGTTCTCCGGGTCGGAGCCGAGCGCCCTGATGAGTTCCAGGGTGCCCTTCGTGGAGGGCGTGCCGGCGCAGAAGATCGCGATGGTCAGGCCCAGGTTCGCGTCCAGCGCCGGGCGCAGGGCGCGGGCCTTGTGCGAGGCGGCCACGTCGCAGGGCTTGCCGATGAACACGCTGGGCGCGTCGGCGGCCTCGACCAGGCCGAGGCCCTCGGCGGGGCTGGCCGGCGCGTACCGGGAGCCGACGTGTTCGAGCAGCTCAGCGGGGGTGCGGCTGAACTTCACCTCGTTGAGGTACGGGATGTCGGCGCGCGCGCCGGTGTGCAGTACCCCGCCGAAGTCCCTGTGTTCGAGGCAGAACGAGGCCAGGGCGGTGGCGGCCCCGCCGGAGGAGGCGGAGTGCCGCAGCGGGGCGGAGGCGGCGTAGCCCTCCCACATGCCGAGGACCGGGCCCCAGCCGTCGAGCTGGGGGCGGTCGTCGGGGACGGCGGTCAGGCCGACGCCGGGGCAGGCCTTGAGCGCGTCGGCCTCGTGACCCGCGCAGCCCGGGGCCTGGGGCGCGGCGCCCACGGGGCGGATCGGCAGCGGCCGCCGCCCCTCCGCCAGCACATCCACCATCCGGTACGACTCGGGCGCGAGGTACGCGCACACCCCGCACCCGGTGCACAGCTTCCGCTCCGCCACGTCCTCAATGCTGCGCACGGATCAGCTCCACCAGGTCGTCGAGCTGCTGCCCGGCGGCGGTGCGGGCGCGCGCCGAGCCGGTGACGAGCTCCTCGCGGGTGGCCGCGCGGGCCGTCCACGAGTCCCACAGCTCCGCGAGCAGGGTGTCGGTGTCCAGGGTGCGGGCGTCGGCGACCCGGTGGCCCTGGCCTGCGGTGGCGAACACGCCCCGGGCCTTGTCGGAGTACGCGACGCAGGCCGCCGGCACCCCGGAGGACAGGGCCGCGATGGTCGCGTGCATCCGCATCCCGCACAGCCAGTCGCCGCGCCCGATGAGCCACTTGGACTCCTGGCAGTCGAGCCCGGACGGCGCGGCGGCGACCCGGTCGGGGCCGTACTCGGCGGAGAGCCGGGCGACCAGGGTCCGGGTGATCGCGTCGTCGTCGTCGCGCGCGCCCGGGGTGGACACGTGCGGGACGAACAGCAGCCGGGCGCCGTCGTCGAGCAGCCGCCGGGTGAGGACCTCGACGACCTTGACCAGGTCGGCCGACAGCCCGAACCGGGTCTCGGCGGGGTCGAGGAGCAGACCGGACACGTTGAGTACGGCGACCTCGCCGCCGCCCTTCGCCAGCCACTCCTCCAGCTCGTCGGACTCGAACGGCCGGGTGGGCAGCGCGAACGCCACGTCCACGCCCTGCCGGTGCTTGGCCGGGTCGAAGCCGCCGCCGACGAGCTCCTTCAGGCGCGCGAAGCTGTCGGGGTCACGCGCCCAGGCCCCGGCGGCGGCGAGCACGAGTTCGCGGGCCTCGCGGCGGGTCGCGGCGCCCCGGAACGGTCCGTACGTCTGGGGCAGGAAGATCAGCGGGCGGCTGCGGGCCACGGCGAGCTTCTTGGGCCAGTTGACGAGCCGCCAGCGGACCGGGCTGTACAGGTCGGTGAAGCTGTCGCCGCCCGAGGTGTCCAGCACCGCGTCGGCGGCGTTGAGCCGGGCCGCACCCGGGTTGGCGATGCCGCCGAGCGCGGCGGAGACGGCCATGTGGTGGTAGGACTCGGGGCGGTGGTAGCGCCGGGTGAGCCGCGCGCCGACCCGGGTCACGCCGGGCAGCTTGGGGTCGGGGCGCACGCCCCAGCCGTCGTCGTACCAGGTGACCTCGGCGTCGGGCACCCTGCTGAGGATGCCGGTGGCCGTGGCGGTGGCCAGGGCGGCGACGCCCCGGTTGCGGGCCTCGCCGTTGGAGCCGAACAGGGCGACCCTCATGCGGCACCGCCCGACACGGTCGCGCCGCCGAAACCGAGGGACGCGCCGTCGAAGCCGAGCGCGGGACGGTCCTCGCGGGGCGCGCAGACCACGTCCCCGTTACCCAGGAACGCCAGCCGCAGCACCCCGGCTTCCTCGACGAACCGTTCCCCGGTCGCGGGGCACTTCCACCCACCGGGCTCGGCCACGAGGCGCTCACCGGAGCGCCCCACCCACCCGACCCAGCGCGCCGGATTCCCGACCACGAGCGCGTGCGCCGGCACGTCCTTGGTGACCACGGACCCGGCCCCGACCAGGGCGTACGACCCGATCGTGACGCCCGCGACGACGACACTGCGGGCCCCGACCGACGCGCCGTGCCGCACGGTCACCGGGTCGGCGTGCCAGTCCTCGGCGCCCTTCAACTCACCGTCGAGGTCGATGGAACGCGGGTACCGGTCGTTGGTGAGGATCACGCCGGGGCCGAGGAACACGCCGTCCTCGACGACGGCCGGTTCGAAGACCATCGCGTAGTTGTGCACCTTGCACCGGTCGCCGATCGTGACGTCGGGGCCGATGTACGCGCCGCGGCCGATGTTGCAGTCCGCGCCGATCACCGCCCCGGAACGGACCTGGGCGAGGTGCCAGACCCGGGTGCCGGCACCGATGGTGACGCCCTCGTCGATGTCGGCCGAATCCTGAATCACGAGAGCTCCAGAGTCATCTTCGTCGCGGTGAAGGCCTCGGCGTACCGGTGGCGGCACTCGGCGCCGCGCAGCCGGGCCAGGGCCAGGAAGAACTCGTCGTCCCACCAGTCCCGGGCGTGCTGGGAGGGGTAGGACTTGTGCAGCAGTTCGACCTTGCGGCGCGCCACGTCGTCGGGCAGCGGCACGTACACGTTGGGCCGGCCCAGGTCCCCGTCCCACTTGGGGATCTCGTAGTGCAGGATCTGGGCGTCCCGGAACGCGGTGGGGGCCAGTTCGGCGAGCAGCCGGTGGTCCTGGTGCGCGTCGTAGAGCGCGGGGGCGAGCACGAGGTCGGCGGGCACGGTGGCCGCGGCCTGCACCGCCGCCTTGGCCTCCGCCCAGTGGGCCGGCAGCCGGCCATCGGGCAGGGCCGAGAACGCGAACGTGACCTCCGCGTCGGGCAGGAACGCGGCGGCGGCGGCCCGGGCCTCGGCGAGGCGGGCCGGGGACCCCGTCAGCAGTACATAATGGACAGATTTGGGGGTCAGCGACAGCAGCAGGCCGCCGGCGGCGATCTCGATGTCGTCGGGGTGCGCGCCGAGCAGCGTCAGCCGCTCGACCTTCTCAAGCCGCACCATGCGGGGCCCTCAACTCCTCCGCGTCGGCGGGGACGGAGCCGTGCAGCTCGTCCCACAGCATCCACGGGGCGGTGCCGTGGTTGTAGAGGGCCTCCAGCTCGGCCCGCTCCTTGAGCGTGTCGGCCGGACACCAGAAACCGTGATACGGGTACGCGAGCAGCTCCTTGCGTTCCGCCAGCCGCGCGAACGCCTCCACGACCAGCTCCTCGCCCTCGTGCAGCACGTCGAAGACGCTGGGCCGCAGGACGAAGTAGCCGCCGTTCTCGTAGGCGAGCATCTCCCGCATGGGGCGCAGCCGCTCGACGTGCCCCTCGTCGGTGAACTCGACCATGTGGTGCGAGGACTGCGGCGGCACGGCCAGCAGGGACGCCTGCGCGCCGGTCGCCCGGACCCGCTCGATGATCTCCGGCAGGGGCGCGTCGGTGAGTGTGTCGGCGTAGTTGGCCAGGAACAGCTCCTCGCCCTCCACGTGCTTGCGCACCGCGAGCAGCCGTTCGCCGATCGTGGCCTTGAGCCCGGTGTCGACGAACGTGATCGTCCAGTCCTCGATGTCGCTGGAGGCCAGCTCGATCTTCCGGCCGCCCTCCGAGAGGGTGAAGTCGTTCGACCGGGTCTCGTCGTAGTTCAGGAAGAAGTCCTTCACCGCCGACGCGCCGTAGCCGAGGCAGAGGATGAAGTCGGTATGACCGAAATGCGCGTAGTAGCGCATCACGTGCCAGAGCAGCGGGCGGTCGCCCACCATCACCATGGGCTTCGGGGCGTCGGAGGTGCCGTCGCGCATCCGCATCCCGTAGCCACCGCAGAACAGAACTACCTTCACGACACTTCCAGGCTCGGGATCGGGTAGACGAGCTTGCCGCCCCATTCGCGCACATAGGCCAACTGGGCGTCCAGCTCGATCTTCAGGTTCCACGGCAGGACGAGGACATAGTCCGGTCGGTCCTTTTCGATCCGATCAGGGGCGAAGATCGGAATATGGGTACCGGGGAGGAACTTCCCGTGCTTGTGCGGGCTCCGGTCGACCGTGTACGCGAGCAGGTCCTCGCGGATGCCGCACTGGTTGAGCAGGGTGTTGCCCTTGCCCGGGGCCCCGTAGCCGACGACGGTCCTGCCCTCGCGCCGCGCCGTGATCAGGAAGTCCAACAGGTCGAACTTCACCTTGTCGACCTCCGCCGCGAACCCCTTGTGCCCCGCCACGTCGTGCAGGCCCGCCTCAGCCTCGCGGGCGAGGAGGTCCTGGGCGCGGGCGGAGAGCGGCTGCGGGGTGAGCCGGGCGTGAACTCTCAGCGACCCGCCGTGCGTGTCGAGCTCCTCGACATCGACCAGGTGCAGACCGCCGCTGAGCAGGGCGCGCTGGGCGGTGAGGAGGGTGTAGTACTGGTAGTGCTCGTGGTAGATCGTGTCGTACTGGCGCCGTTCGATCAGGCGCAGCAGGTGCGGGAACTCCAGCGTGACCAGCCCGGTCTCCTTCACCAGGGCGGCGAGGCCCTTCGTGAAGCCGGTGATGTCCGGAATGTGCGCGTAGACGTTGTTGCCGCAGACCAGGTCGGCCCGGCCGTGCTTCGCGGCGACCGCGGCACCCGTCTCCGGTCCGAGGAACTCGACCTCCGTGCGGATGCCCTTCGCCCGGGCCACCTCGGCGACGTTGGCCGCGGGCTCGACCCCGACGACGGGGACCCCGCGCGCGACGAAGTGCTGGAGCAGGTAGCCGTCGTTGCTGGCCACCTCCGTTACCAGACTGTCGCCGTCCAGCCCGAGGGTCTCGACCATCGTGTCGGCGTACCGCTTCGCGTGCGCGACCCAGGAGTCCGAGTACGACGAGAAGTAGGCGTAGTCGGAGAAGATGTCCTCGCCGGCCACATAGGCGGGCAGCTGGACGAGTAGACAACTCGGGCAGACCCGGACATGCAAGGGGTAGAAAGATTCCCTTTCATCGAGTTTGTCCGCAGCGAGAAAGGACTCGCACAGGGGGGACATCCCCAGATTGACGAAGGTTTCGGTCAAATCCGCGCCGCACAGACGGCACTCAGGCACGATCACCGGGCTAGTCAATGATCTCTCCACACGTGCGGTCCAGTGGTCAGTAAAAAACCCGTCAGAGGGTATGGGACACAATACTTATCGCTTACAGTCGCGGCGTATCACTCTGCCTGGGGCCTGGGGGTCAAAGAACATGCGCGTGCTCGTCACCGGTCACCACGGATACATCGGAAGTGTCCTCACACCCCTGCTCAAGTCGGCCGGGCACGACGTGGTTGGCCTGGACACGGACTTCTTCAAGGCCTGTCTGCTCGGCTCCGACGTCGACGAGGTGCCCTCGGTCGAGGTCGACATCCGGGACGTCACGCCGGCGCACTGCGAGGGCTTCGACGCCGTCCTGCACCTCGCCGCGCTGTCGAACGACCCGCTGGGCAACCTGTCCCCTCAGATCACATATGACATCAACCAGCATGCCTCGGTCCGGCTCGCCGCCGCCGCGAAGGCCGCCGGGGTGCGCCGTTTCCTGTTCTCGTCCTCCTGCAGCCTGTACGGCGCGGGCGGCGAGGCCCCCGTCACCGAGGACGCCCCGTTCTACCCGGTGACCCCGTACGGCGAGTCCAAGGTGCTGGCCGAGCAGGAGATCAGCAAGCTCGCCGACGCCGACTTCGTGCCCACGTACCTGCGCAACGCCACGGCCTACGGCGTCTCCCCCCGGCTGCGCGGCGACATCGTGGTGAACAACCTGGTCGCGCACGCGGTGACCACGGGCAAGGTGCTGCTCCAGTCCGACGGCACCCCGTGGCGCCCCCTGGTGCACTGCGAGGACATCGCCCGCGCGTTCGTCGCGCTGCTCGACGCCGACGCCGACCTGATCCGGGACCGCGCGTACAACGTGGGCCTGACCAGCGAGAACTACCGGATCCGCGAGGTCGCCGAGCTGGTGGGCGCCGCCGTCGAGGGCAGCGTGGTCAGCTTCGCCGAGGGCGCGTCCTCCGACAAGCGCGACTACCGGGTCGACTGCGAGCGGATCAAGCACGAGATCCCCGGGTTCCAGCCGCAGTGGACCGTGCCGACCGGCATCGCGCAGCTCGTGGCCGCGTACCGGGAGCACGGGCTGACCGCGGAGGAGTTCGCCGGGGCCAAGTACCAGCGGATCGCCCGGATCCGGGAGCTGCTGGACGGCGGCCTGCTGGGTCCCGACCTGCGCCCCGCGTCGTGACCCGGCAGCACATCTCCGAGCTGGACTGCGAGGCCTGCGGGGCCCCCGGACCGAAGCCGTGCGCGGACCTCGGGCTGTTCCCGGCCTCCTGCGGGGTGACCTGGCCCGAGCCGCCGCGGAACCCGGCGACGGGCCGGATGGACCTCTGGTACTGCCCCGAGTGCGCGCACGTGCTCAACTGGGGCTTCCGCGAGGACCACCGGGCCGCCGACGGCCTGTTCGACAACAGCATGCTGTCCTCGGCCTCGTACCGGGCGCACGTGGCGAGCGTGGCCCAGCGGGTGACGGGCTGGACCGGGGACACCCCCGACCGCCCCGCGCCGACCCGGGTCCTGGAGCTCGGCTGCGGCGAGGGCGAACTGCTGGAGCTGCTGCCCGGCGAGCGGACCGGCTGGAGCCGGCACGTGCCGGAGACCGTCAGCCGCAACGGCTACACCCTCCACTCCGGCACCTGGCGGCCGGGGACGGAGACCTACGACCTCGTGGTCGCCCGGCACGTCCTCGAACACGTCAGCGACCCGCTCAGCCTGCTGAAGCAGCTCCGGCGGGTGACCGACGGCCGGGGCTACTTCGAGGTCCCCGACGCCGGGTACGACCTGGGCGCGGCCGGCTGGGACGTGATCTACCCGCACGCGCAGTACTTCCACGCCGGGTCCCTGGTCGCGATGTGCGAGCGGGCCGGGTTCACGGTCACGAACTACGGGCTGACGTTCCACGACCAGTACCTGTTCGTCGAGGTCAGCACCGACCCGGCCGCGGAGCAGGCCGAGGGCTGCGTGGACTGCGGTCCGCTGGACAACGACCACCAGCGGGCCATCGTGCAGAACTTCGGCGACCGGTTCGGCGCGCTCGTCGACCGGTGGCAGGGCGTGCTGAAGAGCCACCACAGGCCGGCGCTGTGGGGCGCGGGCGCCCGGGGCGTGACGTTCCTGGCCACCGTGGACCCCGGGCACACCATGACCGTGGTCGACCTCAACGCGGGCAAACACGGGCGTTTCCTGCCGACCGGACACCGGGTGGACGCGCCGTCCAGCCTGCCGCTGGACACCGATGTGGTGATCATCACCAACCCGGCGTACCAGAAGGAGATCGCCCTTTCCGTCGCCGAGCTGGGCATCACCTGCGAGGTGCTGGTCGCATGAGCGAGCGGCAGCGAGCGAATCAGGGACACAGCGGTGAGGTGCCTCGTGCGGCCGGCGAGCGAAGCGAGGCGGGCGCATGAGGGTGACCGTCGGGATGCCGGTCTACAACGGCGAGAAGTACGTCGCGGAGACCATCGCGGCGCTGCTCGCCCAGGACTACGACGACTTCGAGCTCCTGATCAGCGACAACTGCTCCACGGACAGCACGCCGGAGATCTTGCGGTCGTTCGACGACCCGCGGATCCGGTACAGCCGGACGGACCGCAACATCGGCGGGGTGCACAACTTCAACCGGGTCGTGGCCCTCGCCGAGGGCGAACTGTTCAAGTGGACCGGCTACGACGACATGTGCGCCCCGACGATGCTCAGCCGGTGCGTCGAGGCCCTGGACGCCGCGCCCGGAGCCGTCCTGGCCTACCCGCGCACCGTCCTGATCGACGGGGCGGGCGCCCGGACCCGCTCGCACCGCGACTTCCTCGACCTGCGCGCACCCTCGGCGTGGCGGCGGGTGGCCCGCTACGCCCGCAAGATCAGCCTGGTGAACCCGATGTACGGCGTGATCCGCACCGCCGCCCTCCGCCGCACCGGCATCCTGCGCACCTACGTGTCCAGCGACTACACGATGCTCGCGGAGCTGGCCGCGCTGGGCGAGTTCCACGAGGTACCCGAGGAACTGTTCTTCCGCCGGGTGCACGAGGACTCCACGGCCCTGGCCCCGGAGCGCAAGCTCGCCGACCTGGCCCGGTGGTGGAATCCCGACGGCCCGGCCCGGGCCCGCGCGCCCCGGCTCCGGATGCAGGCGGAGACCGCGCGCGCCCTGCTGGCGATCGACCCCCGGGCCGCGGTGGCCTGGACGCTCAACTGGAACGCGCGCAAGACCAAGGACCGGCTCAGCAGGCTCAAGCGAAGGGTGATCCGGTGAAGAGCGCCGTCGGCTGGTCGTACATCCTCACCGGCGGGCGCCTCGCCGTCACCATGATCGTGATGCTGCTGCTGGCCCGGTTGCTCGGCCCGGCCGCGCTCGGCGTGCTCACCCTGGCCCTGGTGCTGGTCAACCTCGTGCAGGCGGTGCTGCAACAGGGCCTGATGGCCGCGATCATCCAGCGGTCCGAGCTGCGCGACGAGCACCTGAACGCGGCGTTCTGGCTGCTCCTGGTACTCAGCGTGGTGCTGGCCCTCGCCCTGGCCGCGATCACCCCGCTGTACGCGTCCGTGGCCGGCTCCAAGTCCCTGACCGGGGTCTGCCTGGCCCTGACCCCGCTGCTGCCGCTGCTCGCGCTGTCCCTGATCCCGGAGGCGCTGCTCCGCCGGGAGCTGCAGTTCAAGACCCTGACCGTGCGGTCCCTGGCCTCGGTGGTCCTGGGTGGCGTCGTCGGCGTGGGCATGGCCTTCCTCGGGTACGGCGTCTGGGCCCTCGTCTTCCAGCAGCTCATCACGGCCGGCGTCGGCGTGGCCGTCCTGTGGTGGACGACCGCCTGGCGGCCCAGCCGGCCCCGGATCCGCCCGGCCATGGAGTTGTGGAGCTTCTCGTCCAAGTCGGCGCTGGCCAGCGTGGGCCTGCTCGTCGGCACCCGGGGCTACGTCCTGATCACCGGCGCGTTCTTCGGCCCGGTGGCCGTCGGTCTGCTCCGGCTGGCCTCCCGGCTGTCGGAGACCCTGGTGGACGTGGCCGCCCGGTCGCTGCAACAGGTGTCCCTGCCCGAGTTGTCGCGGTTGCAGGACGACAAGCCGGCGTTCGCGGCCCGGCTCGGCGCGCTCCAGCACCTCGGCGCGCTGCTCGGCCTGCCGGCGCTGGGCATCCTGGCGGGGATCGCGCACCCGTTCATGGTGTTCCTCGGCCCGTCGTGGTCCCCGGCCGCCAACGCGCTGCAACTGCTGTGCCTGGTCGGCGCGGTCAACGTCTACGGGGTACTGCTCGGCCCGGCCCTCCAGGCGGCCGGACGGCCCGGAACGCTGTCGGTGGTGGTCTGGAGCCAGGCCGGCCTGTCCCTGGTCGGCTACGCGGCCGTGGGGTGGTTCGCCGACGGCATGACGGTGTCGGAGCAGGTGTTCGGGATCGCCCTGACCACGCTGATCTCCGAGGTGGTCGTGGTGGCCGCCGCGCTGTGGTGGACGCTGCGCCGGGTGCTGGGCGTGCCGTGGTGGCCGACCCTGGCCCCGACCGTGCCGGCGGCGCTGGCCGGGGTGGCCGGTTTCCTGGTGGCGGCGTTCGTGGACCAGTACGACCGGCACCTGCCACCCGTGGTGGCGGTCCTGTTGCAGGGCGTGATCGGGGTACTGGTGGCCGGCGGGCTGCTGCTCGTCCTGGACGCCAAGGCGCGGGAGCTGGCGCGCCGGCTCGGCCGGAAGCTGCGACTGACGCCGGCGAGGGTCTGACCAGCGCGTTCCGACCCGCGCGTTACCTGGGCGCTCTACCCGCCTGGTGTGACCCGCCCGGTCGTGGCCGCCGTCAGCGGGGGAAGTCCGGGTAGGTCGCGTCACGCTCGGCGATCACGACCGGCTCCCCCGGCCACACGATCCCGAACGCCGGGTCGTTCCACCGCGCGCCCCGGTACGCGTCCGGGGTGTAGCGCTCCGACATCTGGTACGTGATCTCGACGTCGTCGGTCAGCGTCAGGTAACCGTGCGCAAAGCCGGCCGGCACGTAGAGTGTCGCCCGGTTCGTCGCGGAGAGTTCCACGGCCGCGTGCCGCAGGTACGTCGGGGAATCGGGGCGCACGTCCACGACCACGTCCCAGATGGCGCCGGCCGTGACCCGGACGAGTTTCACCTCGGCGTGCGGCGCGACCTGCCAGTGCATGCCGCGCAGGGTGCCCGCGCGTGGATTCGTGGCGATACTTCCCTGCACGAAAGCCGTGACGAGGCCGTGTCCGGCGAACTCGTCGACGCAGAACACCCGGGCGAACAGACCGCGGTGGTCGCCGACCGGTTCCGGGGTGATGAGATAGGCCCCCTCGGGGGCCAGCGGCGTGAACTGCACCCGCCCAGCGTAGCGGTCGCAGAGTTCACCACTGCGCAGCGTGAGGGCCAGGTTCGGGCCATGTCAATCACGTCTCATCAACACGCGCATACTGCTCAAGATATGGCGACGGGCATAACACTCACGATAGCTGTCCACATCGGATCATATGCCGACTCAATCCGATGAGTAGGTAAGTCACATAGCGGGCGTATCCGATTAATCCAGCCAGTATTTTTCCGGGTTACGAGGGAGTAAGGAAGGCGACACCGAGTATGGCCACTACTCCACTTGCGCGGGTGCCGGCCCCTCCGGGAAGCTTTCCCGACAACCTATGTGACCGGTCATATACGTTTAGTAGCGAGCTTGGGGAGATCCGGTAATGCGCGTTGGTGTCATCGGTTGTGGGTACTGGGGAGCCAAACACCTCCGCGTTCTCACGCAGATTCCGGACGTCGATCTCGTGGTGGCGATCGACCGCTGCGACGACCAGCTCCGGCAGATCAAGCAGCAGTTCCCCGGGGTGCTCTGCGTGTCCGACCTCGACGAGTCGCTGGACCTGGTGGACGCCGTCATCGTCGCGACCCCGCCCCGGACCCACGGGCCGATCGCGAAGACGCTGCTGGCCGCCGGTAAGCACGTGCTCGTGGAGAAGCCGATGACGGCCTCCACCGCCGAGGCGCTGGAGCTGATCGCGCTCGCCGAGCAGGGCAACCTGACGCTGATGACCGGACACACCTTCGCCTACAACGCCGCCGTGATCGCGTTGCGCGACCTGGTGGCCTCGGGGGAACTGGGCTCCATCTACTACCTCGACTCCGCGCGACTGAACCTCGGCCTGTACCAGCCCGACGTCAACGTCGTCTGGGACCTGGCCCCGCACGACATCTCCATCATCAACACTGTTCTCGACGCGGAGCCCACTTCCGTTACAGCGTTCGGCTCCAAGCACGCAGGGTCACCGTTCGAGGACGTGGCGTACCTGCGGCTGGACTACGGCACCATCGGCGCGACCGCCAACCTGCACGTCAGCTGGCTGCACCCGTCGAAGGTCCGGCAGACCACGGTCGTGGGCAGCCAGCGGATGGCCGTCTACGACGACATGCTCGACGAGGGCCGGCTCCGCATCTACGACAAGGGCGTCCAGGCCCAGCCGTCCAACGACGGCGCGGTGCCGATGACCTACCGGTACGGCGGTATCGTCTCCCCGCACATCGCGTTCACCGAGCCGCTGATGAGCGAGGACAAGCACTTCGTGGAGTGCATCCGGACCGGGGCCCGGCCGAAGACCGACGGGTACGCCGGCCTCTCCGTCGTCCGCGTGCTCGAGGCCGCGAACGAGTCCATCGAGACCGGTCGGACGGTCGAACTGCTGGAGGTTACGAAGGCATGAAGGTTCCCTTCATGGACCTGCGGGCGATGCACGCCCCGATCGAGGAGCAGGTCCTCGACCTGGTCCGCGAGCTCGCCGGTACGTCGGCGTTCATCGGCGGCCGGCACGTGGCGGAGTTCGAGAGCGCCTGGGCCGCGTACTGCGGGGTCGAGCACGCCGTGGGCGTCGCCAACGGCACCGACGCGATCGTGCTGACCCTGCGCGCGCTGGGCGTCGGCCCGGGCGACGAGGTGCTGGTCCCGGCGAACACGTTCATCGCGAGCGCGGCGGCCGTGTCCGCCACGGGCGCGACCCCGGTGTTCGTGGACGTGGACCCGGCACACCTCCAGGTCACACCGGACACACTCGACGCCGGGCGGACGGAGCGGACGAAAGCGATCCTGCTCGTACACCTCTATGGGCACATTGTCGTGCCTGGCCCCATTCTGGCCTTCGCCCGCGCGCACGACCTGCTCGTGGTCGAGGACGCCGCGCAGGCGCACGGCGCGCTCTGGGAGGGCCGGCGGGCCGGCTCCTTCGGCGTCGCGGCCTGCTTCAGCTTCTACCCGGGCAAGAACCTCGGCGCGTGGGGCGACGGCGGCGCGGTCGTGACCGACGACCCGGCGCTCGCGGCCCGGGTGCGGACCCTGGCCAACCACGGCCGGGCCGGCGGCGACCACTACCGGCACGCCGAGATCGGGATCAACAGCCGGCTGGACGCGTTGCAGGCCGGCGTCCTGTCCGCCAAGCTCCCCCTTCTGGACGGATGGAACGCCCAGAAGGATGACATCGTCGACCTCTACCGCAACAAGCTCGGTGGGATGATCGTTGAGCCGCCAGACGGGGTGACGTCCGCCTGGCACCTCCTGGTCGTGCGGGTCGCCGACCGGGACGCCGTACGGGCCGAGCTGGACCGCAAGGAGATCCAGACCGGCGTGCACTACCCGATTCCGTGCCACCAGCAGCCCGCCTACAACGTCGCGGCCCTCGCGCCGATCGCTGAGGCCGCGGCCCCCGAGCTGCTGTCGTTGCCGTTGTTCCCGACCATGACGGAGGCCCAGGTGGAATACGTGTCCGCCGCCCTTACGGGGGCGCTGCGAGGATGAGCGTCGAGCAGGCTGCCGCACGAGGTTTCGCCGCGGAGTCGAGCGCGCACAAGAGCGCGGTGCGGATCGCGCCGCGCGGGATGAGCGCACGTCAGCTCGTCGAGGCCGCGGCGGCGATCGTGCTGCTGTTTCTGCTGTCCCCGTTGCTGATCGCCGTGGCCATCGCGGTGAAGGCGACGAGTCCGGGTCCGGTGCTGTTCCGACAGAACCGGCTCGGGCTGCACCGGGAGGAGTTCCCGGTCATCAAGTTCCGCACGATGAGCCACAACAACGACGACCGGCAGCACCGGGAGTACGTGTCGAGCATGCTCACCTCCGAGAAGGCCGCGCACGGCGGCGAGGAGGGGGTGTACAAACTCACCAAGGACGCCCGGATCACCCCGATCGGCGCATTCCTCCGCCGGACCAGCCTGGACGAGCTGCCCCAGCTGTGGAACGTCCTCAAGGGCGAGATGTCCCTGGTGGGCCCGCGTCCGGTCCTGGAGTGGGAGGCCGCGCTGTTCCCGCCCGGCGCGGAGCAGCGGTTCGCCGCCCGGCCCGGAATGACCGGTTTGTGGCAGGTGAGCGGGCGGTCCACCGTGGACTACAAGGCCGCGCTGGAACTCGACGTCATCTACGTCCGGAACAAGTCGCTGTGGTTCGACCTGAAGATCCTGCTCAAGACGGTGAAGGTCATCTTCGACCGCTCGGTGGCCCGCTGATGCCCGGACCCCACGTGGTGATCGCCGTGGCCAACCTGCCGGTCGAGCGTGACCGCCGGGTGATCCGGGAGTGCCGCGCGCTGGAGAGCGCCGGCTACCGGGTCTCGGTGATCTGCCCCCGGGGTACGAAGGGGCTGCGGGTCGTCCCGGGCACCGCCGACACCCGGATCCTGGCGTACCCGCAGCCGTTCGCCGGTGGTGGGCTGCTGTCCTTCGCCGTCGAGTTCGCCTGGTCGTTCTTCTGGATCGCGCTCCGGCTGGCCCAGGCGGTGCTGTTCCAGCGCGCCCGGGCCGCCCAGGCGTGCAACCCGCCGGACGTGTTCTGGCCGCTGGCGCTCGTGATGCGGGCGCTGCGCCGGCCGTTCGTCTTCGACCACCACGACCTGTCCCCCGAGGTGTACGAGAGCCGGGGCGGCAACCCGACCGGCCTCGTGCACCGGGTGCTCCGGGTCCTCGAATGGCTGTCGCTGCGGTGCTCCTCGGCCGTGGTGTCGACCAACGAGTCGTACAAGCAGATGGCCATCGACCGGGGCCGGGTGAAGCCGGACCGGATCACGGTGGTGCGCAACGGGCCGGCGCTGGGCGAGATCGTCGTCCGCCCGGTGCACAAATCTGACAAACACACCATTGTGTACCTCGGCGTCCTCGGCGCCCAGGACGGCGTCGACGCGGCCGTCCTCGCCGCCGCCGAACTCCGGCACTCCCGCACCGACTGGCGCCTCGTGATCGCCGGTGACGGTGAGTGCCTGGCTGACCTCAAGGCGCTGACCACGGCCCAGGGCCTCGACGATGTGGTCGAGTTCACCGGCTGGCTCGGCGCGGAGGAGGTGGACGAACTGCTGTCCCGGGCGACCGTGGCCGTGCAGCCCGACCCGCCGACCCCGCACGCGGAGCGGTCCACGATGGCGAAGACCGTGGAATACCTCGGTCGTGGCGTACCCGTCGTCGCCGTGGATCTGATCGAGACCCGGCGCAGTGCCGGCGACGCCGCCGTCTACGTGCCGACCGGCTCCCCCAAGGAGCTCGCGGCCGCCCTCGACGAACTCCTGTCCGACCCGGAACGCCGTGCCACGATGTCCGGTTTAGGAAGATCCCGCTTTGTCGAGGAGCTCGCCTGGGAACATCAGGCGTCCCGCTACATCGCCCTGTGGGATAGGTTACTGGCACGGTACGGTGCCGATAAGGCGCCCGCTCCCCGCCCAGCTCCACACGACCAGGTGACCACTGGGCGTGCACGCGCAGAAACTTCGTGAGGCCCCATTATGGATCTTTGGGACATCGGTCGGCTCCTTCTGCGCCGCTGGTTCGTGTTCGTGCCCCTGCTGCTGATCACGGCCGTGGCCACCCTGCAGACCTCGAACTACGTCAAGCCGGAGTTCACCGCGACCGGCTCGCTGCTACTGGTCCCGCCGAACGGCAAGGCCGCGCCCGTACCGGCCGGCAAGCAGGCCCCACCCGGTAACCCGTGGGCGGAGCTCGGGCCGGTGCAGATGGCCCAGGCGGTCACGATCATCCTGGAGAGCCAGAAGGTCCGCCAGGAGGCCGCCGCCGAGGGCGTGGAGCCCGGGTACACGCTGAAGATCGTCACGCGGAGCGCGATCATCGAGGCCGCCGTGACCTCGAAGAGCACCGCCAAGGCGCAGGCCACCGTGCAGTGGGTGCTCAAGAAGATCACCAACGAGATCAACGACAAGCAGAAGGCGTTCGCCGAGCAGCCCACCCTGAAGATCAACACGGAGACGCTGGACGGCGCCGGTACCGTCGTGCCCGTGACCACCGGCGTCCGCCGGGCCCAGATCGGCATCGCCGGGGTCGGCTTCCTGCTCACGATCGTCACCACCATCATCGTCGACGCGCTGATCACGATGATCCGCCGCCGCCGGGAGAAGATGGTCCGCGGCGCGGTCCGCGGCGTCGCCCCGGCCGGGCAGACCACCGTGCACACCAGTCTGTTCAGCGCGCGGGACGCCAAGGCCAAGTCGATCACCAGCGCCGACACGATGGTGCTGAGCGTGATCTCCGCCGAGGACGAGCCGACCGTGCGGCAGACCGGGCAGGCCGCGGGACCGAGCGCGCAAGATGGCACGCCGCATCAGTGACATGACCTCCGTACCCCTCAGTGCGGCCCCCCGTTCGGCGGAGCAGCCCCAGCTGTCCCAGTCGTCCGGGTTCACCCTCGTCAGGATCGCCGCCAACCCTGTCGGACTGCTGGCCGCCGTCGTCTTCCTCATCTACTGGCTGCCCGCGCGCGTCATCGTGCCCGGCCTCACCAGCATCGGCCGGCCGGGCACCCTGCTCGCCCTCATGCTGATGCTGCTCTGGCTGCTGGCACACCTGCACCCCGACCACACGGTCGGCGGCCGGCAACCGATGCGGTGGGGCGTGCTGGCCTACTTCCTGGCCCTGTCCGCCTCCTACATCTCCGGCGAGCTGCGCGGCCTCAGCGTGTTGGAGTCGAACAACGCCGACCGCACCATGCTGGCCGCCGGAGCGATGATCGGCGTGGCCCTGATGGCCGCCGACGGGCTGCGCAGCCGGCGGCAGCTCGGGCTGATGCTGCGGGTGCTGTTCTGGTCGGGCGCGTTCATGTCGATCGTCGGGATCCTCCAGTTCGCGCTGCGCAAGGACATCACGATCTACATCCAGCCGCCCGGCCTGGTGTTCCAGGCCCCGCCGGTCGGCTTCTCCAACCGGGGCGCGGGCGGGCTGGTCCGGGTGGCCGGCACCGTGGGGCACTACATCGAGTTCAGTACGCTCGTCGCGGCCGTGGTGGTGCCGCTGGGCCTGCACTTCAGCCGGTACGCGGTCCGGTCCCTCGAACGCCAGCTCATCGCCGTCGCCACGGTGATCAGCGCCTGCGCCATCCCGCTGGCCCTGTCCCGGACGGGCATCCTCGCCCTGTTCATCTCCATGATCGTGGTCGGGATCGCGTGGCCGTGGAAGCGCCGGATCACCATCGGGCTGGCGACGCTGGCCACGACGGCGGCGTTCAGCGTGATCAGACCCGGGCTGCTCGGGACCCTGCGCGCGCTGTTCTTCAACTCCGAGAACGACCCGAGCCTGTCGGGCCGCACCGACGACTACGCCCGGGTGTTCCCACTGATCTACGAGCGGATCTGGCTCGGCCGGGGCACGGGCACGTTCATCCCGGAGCAGTACTTCCTGCTGGACAACCAGTGGCTGCTGACCCTGGTCAGCTCGGGCATCATCGGCGTCGCCGGCCTGACGGTGCTGTTCTGCACGGGGATCGGCCAGGGGATCGCGGTGTGGCGGCGCGCGGCCCGGGAGTCCGACCGGCACCTGGCCGCCTGCCTGGTCGGCGGCCTGGCGGCCTTCATGTTTTCGGCGTTCACGTTCGATGCCCTGTTCTTCACCACGTTCGTGGTGACGCTCGGGCTGCTGCTGGGCGCCGTCGGGGCGCTCTGGCGGATCAGCGGGTCGGGGAGAGCTCATGACCGGTACTGACATCCTGATGATCACCTACGAGCGGCCGGAGTACGTGCGCCTGTCGCTGCCGAGGCTGCTCGAGACGTGCGGGCCGGACGACCGCGTGTGGCTCTGGCACAACGGTGGTCATGAGGAGACCCTGGCGGTGACCCGGGAGTACGCGGAGCACCCCAAGGTGGCCCGCTTCCACCACAGCCCGGACAACGTCGGCCTGCGGATCCCCACGAACTGGTTGTGGGCCGAGTCCGACGGATCTTATCTGTCCAAAGTGGATGACGATTGCCTCGTATCGCCCGGATGGATCGAGAAGCTCCGCAAGGCGCACGAGGACGTACCCGAGTTCGGCGTCATCTGCAGCTGGCGGTTCCTGGACGAGGACTACCGTCCCGAGCTGGCCTCGAAGAAGACCGTCGAGTACAACGGCGGGCACCTGCTGCTGCGCAACCACTGGGTGCAGGGCTCCGGCTACCTGGCCAAGCGGGCCGTGCTGGAGGGCGTCGGGCCGCTGACGGACGGGCACTCGTTCACCAGCTGGTGTCTGGAGGCCGCGCGGGCCGGCTGGGTCAACGGGTGGTACTTCCCGTTCATCCCCGAGGACCACATGGACGACCCGCGCAGCCCGCACACCGTGTACACCAACGACGAGGAACTGCGGGCCCGGCTCCCGCTGTCCGCGAAGACGACCGGCGTGAACACCCTGGCCGACTGGACCGCGCAGATGAAGCGGTCCGCCGTGGTCGCCCAGACCGCCTCGCTGGACCTGCGGGACTACTTCGGCTGGCGGAAGACCCGCAAGTCGGTGATCCGGCGGATCCGGCGGACCCTGACCGGGAAGGCGCCGTGGTAGCCGCCCGGGACGGCCGACCCTCGGGACGGACGTCGGCCGCTGACCCGGTGTCGGGCCCGGACCGCTCCTCCACCGCGCGGCCGGACGCCGCGACCTGCTCGGTGCTGATCCCCGCGCACAACGACGCCGCCGGCCTCGCCCGGCTGTTGCCGCAGCTCGCGGGCCTGGACGTCACCGTGATCGCCAACGGGTGCACCGACGACACGGCCGCGGTGGCCCGCGCCGCCGGGGTCCGGGTGCTCGAACTGGCCGAGGCGTCCAAGGCCGCCGCGCTCGACGCCGGCGACGCCGCCGCGACCGGCTTCCCCCGGATCTACCTCGACGCCGACGTCCAGGTCACGGCCGAGGGCGTCAGAGCCCTGATCAAGACCTTCGAGGACCCGGGGGTGTACGCCGCCACCCTGCGCCGGAAACTCGCGGTCGACGGCCGCCCGGCAGCCCTGCGCGGGTACTTCGCGATCCAGTCCCGGCTCCCCCTCTACCGGCGGGCGTTGTTCGGCCGGGGCGTGGTTGCGGTGAGCGAGGCGGGCCGGGCCCGGTTCGACACCTTCGGTGGGTTTGCCGCGCGAGGACCACAGGCCGGTCCTGCCGAGGATGCGAGCGCGCAGGGGATCATCGCCGACGACCTGTTCCTGGACCGGTTGTTCACCGACGCCGAGAAGGCCGTCGCGCCCGCCGACAGCGTGGTGGACACCGCGCGCAGTACCGCCGAGCTGGTGGCCCGGTTGTCCCGGGTCCGGGCCGGCACCGCCCAGCAGGGTGCGACGGGCAGCCGGACGGCCTGGCTGAAGCTGGCGGCCCCGCGACCGTGGCTGTGGCCGGCGGCCCTGTGCTACGTCGGGATCACCCTGGCGGCCGAGCGCCGGCGCCGCACGACCCCGACGACGTGGGAGGTGGCCCGGTGAGCACCGGCCCCACGGGCGCGACCCGGCCCGGCACCCCGGCGACCGGCGCGGCTCCGGACCACACCCGCCCCGCCGGGCGGGCCTCGGAGCCGGCCGGGACCGGTGCGACGAGGCACGGGCAGGTCACCGTGGTTCTGGTGGCATACAGGACGCCCGAGCTGATTCTGAAGTGTCTGGCCGGGCTGCCCGCCGGGTGCCCCGTCATCGTGGTCGACAACGCGTCCGGGGACGGCACGGCGGAGGCCATCGCGGCGGCGTACCCGAAGATCGATCTTGTTCGGTCCCCCGAGAACCTGGGCTTCGCCCGGGCGGTGAACCTGGCCGCCGCGCGGGTCCGCACCCCCTATCTGATGCTGCTCAACCCCGACGCCGAGCCGGTCGGCGACCCTGTGGGCGCGCTGCTCGACCACGCCCTCGCGCACCCCGCCCCCGGGATCTACGCCGGCCGGACCCTGCGCCGGGACGGTACCGACGACGGCCGGTCCGTCTTCGGCCTGCCCTCGCTGTGGGGCTACCTGTGCTTCGCCACCGGGCTGTCCTCGGTGTTCCGGCGCTCGCGGCTGTTCAACCCCGAGGAGCACAACGGGCTGGACCGCGTGGTCGGCGGGCCGGCCCCGGCGGTGTCCGGCTGCGTCGTGCTGTTCGAGCGGGCCCTGTTCGAGGAGCTGGGCGGCTTCGACCCGCGCTACTTCATGTACTCCGAGGACGTCGACCTCAGCTGGCGCGCCGCCCGGCTCGGCCGGCACCCGGTACTGGTCGCGGGCGCGACGGTCGTGCACGAGAACGGCGCCTCGTCGAGCGCCACCCAGAAGCGGGTCATGGTGCTGCGCGGCAAGGTCACCTTCGTGCGGCTGCGCTGGTCGCCGGTGCGGGCCCGGGTCGGGCTCGGGCTGATCGGGCTCGGCGTGTGGCTGCGGTCGCGGGTCGGCAAGGGCTGGGCCGAGGTGTGGGGGCGGCGGGCCGAGTGGAAGTCGGGCTGGGCGGCACCCGCGTCCCCGACGGCCCCGGTCCCGACTGCGGCCACGGCTCCGGCCGCGACCCCGGTCCAGGCTGCCCCGGTCCCCGCTCAGCAGGCGGCCGAGCCGCAGGTCCCCGCCCCGGAATCGGTCTAGGACCACGGGGATGGCCGCGCCGATCGACGGGCACCCGCCGGATCTGCTCAACTCCCCGGCCCACCCGCCCCGGCGGCGCGAACGCCAGCCGCTCGGCCTCGTCCTGTTCGTCGTGGGGCTGTGCGTGGTGTTCCTGGCCGCGATCGGGACCCTCGCCCTCGCCCCGCGCGACCATCCCGCCGCCGACCGCCCCGCACCCGCCGTGGTCGAGCCCGACGACGACCCGGGCGACCCGACCGGGCCCGTGCCGACCCGGTCCGGCCGGGTGGCCCCCGACAACTCGCGGCAGACCACCGGGCCGCGGACCGACATCACCGGCTGGCCGGGCCCGGACACCACGGGGGTACGGCCGGGCACGGTGCTGCGGCCGATGGCGGGTACCACGATCACGGTCCCGGGCACCGTGCTCGAGGGCGTGGACATCTCCGGCTGCGTCATGGTGAAGGCCGACGACGTGACGATCCGCAACAGCCGGATCCGGGGCGCGTGCTCCGTGGGCACGGTGCGCACCGACATCGACGGGCGGACCCGCAACACCGTCCTGGAGTACGTGGAGGTCGACGGGCAGCGCCGCGCCCCGACCTGGCCGCTGATCGTCGGCTCCAACTACACCTGCCACCGGTGCGACCTGCACGGCGGCGGCTCGCAGCTGCACTTCACCGACAACGTGACGGTGACCGAGTCCTGGCTGCACGACCCGTACGAGGCCGGGAGCAGCCACAACAGCGCGATGGCCAGCCACGGCGGCGGCAACAACGTGATCCGGGGCAACACGCTCGACTGCGGGACCACGGGGAACTGCTCGGCGGCCCTGGCGCTGTACGGCAACTTCGGGCCCATCCACGACGTCCTCGTCGAGGGCAACCTGTTCTCGGGCGGCAGCTACTGCCTGTACGCGGGCAGCCTGCCCACGAAGCCGTTCCCGGTGGCCACGAACGTCCGGATCCTCGGCAACGCCTTCGCCCGCACCCCGTACGCGAAGTGCGGGCACTACGGGCCGGCCACCTCGTGGACCCGGGAGTCCAACGAGTGGCGCGGGAACTACTGGAACGAGCCGGGCCGGCCGGAGGTGGTCGACCCGGTGACGGAGGCCGAACAGCGGGCGGCCCGCAAACGCCCGAGGGCGCTGGCGGTGGCCGCCCCGGGGACCACGTCCCGGACCGTGCGCTACGGGCGCGGCACGTCGTTGAACGCCGCCACGGTCCGGTCCGCGTAGGCGCTCGCGTCGCCCACGCCCATCTCGCCGTCCCACTCCCGGGGCAGCGGGAAACTGGCCGGCGCGACCCGGCGGACGATCTCGTCCAGGACGGTCTCCGCGTCCCCGACCCACAGGTGCTTGGCCCCGGGCATCCCGACGACCTCGGCCTGCGGGATCACGGCGAACCGCTCGCCGGCCTCGGCCGGGCGCAGGTAGTCGTCGAACTCGGGCACCAGCGCGGTCAGCGGCTTGCCGTCGGCGGCCCAGGCGGCCAGGTCGGCGGGCTCGGAGAACCGCAGCGGCGGGGACAGCAGGATCGCGCCCCGCACGCCCGGGTCCAGGCCGTACCTGAGCACCAGGTCCGTGCCGAACGACCAGCCGACCAGCCAGATGTCCGGCAGCTCGGCGAACTCCGCGTACTCCAGCGCGGCGGCCACGTCGTACCGCTCCGCGTCGCCCCCGTCGAACTCGCCCCCGCTGGTGCCCCGCACGCTGGACGTGCCCCGGGAGTTGAACCGCAGCACCGCCAGGTCGGCGAGCGCGGGCAGCCGCCAGGCCGCCTTGCGGTACACGTGGCTGTCCATCATGCCGCCGTGGGTGGGCAGCGGGTGCAGGCAGACCAGGGTCGCGACCGGCGGCCGGTCGGCGGGGAGCGCCAACTCGCCCACCAGGACATGCCCGTCGGCGGTGTGCAGCTCGATGTCCTCCCGGCGGGCCGGCAGGATCGAGTTCGCCCGGATCGGGGGCATGGCGGATCTCCTTGCTAGTACTTCGGTGCCGAACGGCCACGCTGGATGTTCGGGAGTCGGTGGCCCCGGGTCCGCCAGCACGACGTGTGCCAGTGCCGCCGGTCCTCGCCGTCGCTGTCGAGCCGCCACGCCACGATGTGGCCCTGGCTGGCCGGGACCTCCTGGTCGCAGCCCGGACACCGGTACGTCTTCCCCGTGGTGGGGTTCGCGGGGAGGGTACGGACCATCCAGTCGCCCTCGACGGCCTGGGAGGCCCGCCGCATCGCGCCGTCGTCGTCCTCGTCTCCGCGCGCAACCGGCCCGGAGTGCTGGCGACGGTTATGGCGTGGGCTCACGGCTCCCAGAATACGGGCCGATCACTGTCCGCCATATCCCTTGCGGTGGGGATCACTTCAGGGTGAGAGTGACGGTTTTGCCGACCACAGCGGGTTTGCAGCCCGACTTGTCACACGTCTGGTATCCAACCTTGACAGTGGCTTTGCCGGGTTTGTCCGAGGCGCGTTGCACCTTGACCTCGACCCGGGCCGCCCCCGCCGCGAACACGGGCACCGGCACGTCCGCCTTGGTGAGCGCCCGGGGCAGCCGCGCGGGCGCGGTGGGCGTCAGGTCGCCGGAGACCTCCACGGTGACCGCCGCGGCCACGTACCCGTCGAGGGCCTCGGGTTTCAGGGTCACCTTGACCCGGTCGCCGACCAGGCCGGTGTCCAGGAACTCGACCCGGACATCCACCCCGCCCTCGGTGAACGTGACCGGCTCGCTCTTGCCGCTGTTACCGAACAGCAGCACGGCGACCAGCACGACGCCGAGGGCGGCGGCGGCGATGATGGCGACCCGCTTGACCACAACGCGCTCCGAGGGGGTGGAGGCTGCTAGGGGGTGCTGTAGTCCCGGAAGCCCCGGCCAGCCTTGCGGCCCAGGTAACCAGCGGTCACCAGGTGCTCCAGCAGGGGCGCTGGTGCGAAGCCCGGCTCACGGAACTCCAGGTACAGCTGCCGCTGGATGGCCAGCGACACGTCCAGCCCGACCACGTCCAGAAGCTCGAACGGCCCCATCGGGTAACCGCAGCCGAGCTTCATCGCGTAGTCGATGTCGTCCGCCGTCGCGTAGCTGGCTTCGAGCATCTTGACCGCGTCGTTCAGGTACGGGAACAGGAGCGCGTTCACCACGAAACCGGCCCGGTCGGCGCACACCACCGGACGCTTCCCAACAGCCTCGCACACCGCGACCGCAGTCGCCAGCGCCGCAGGTGAGGTCCTGATCGTCCGGACCACCTCGACCAGCTTCATGACCGGGGCGGGGTTGAAGAAGTGCAGTCCCACAACGTCTTCGGGCCGACCGGAGGCCATCGCGCACTCGATCACCGGGAGGCTCGACGTCGTGGTGGCCAGCACCGTGCCCGGCTTGCAGATCTCGGCCACGGCCTCGAAGAGGGCCTTCTTGACGCTGACCTCCTCGACCACGGCCTCGACCACCAGGTCCACATCGGCCAGATCGTCCAGCTTGTGCGCGCCGGTGATCCGGGCCCGGGCCGCGTCGCGGTCCTCCTCGGTCAGCTTGCCGCGCACCACGGCCTTGTTCAGGGACTGCTCGATCCGGTCCAGCGCGCGGGCGGCCTGCTCGGCGCCCCGGGCCACGAACACCGTCTCGTAGCCCGCCTTGGCCAGCACCTCGACGATGCCGGTGGCCATCGTGCCCGAGCCGACCACGCCGATCCGGGACACCGGGCGGGCGCCCTCCTCCGGGACCGGGGCCGGTTCCGGGTCGCTCACGACGACCGGGGAGCTCGGCTTCTCGTACGTGTAGAAGCCGCGGCCCGACTTGCGGCCCAGCAGGCCGGCCGTGACCATCTGCTTGATCAGCGGGACGGGGGCGTGCCGGCGGTCGCGGCCACCCCGCTTGTACATGGTGTCCAGGATCTCGTACGCGGTGTCGATGCCGATCAGGTCCATCAGCGCGAGGGGGCCCATCGGCAGGCCGCAGCCCTGGCGCATCGCGGCGTCGATGTCCTCCCGGCTCGCGTACTTCGACTCGTACAGCGACACGGCGTGGTTCAGGTAGCCGAACAGCAGGGCGTTGGCGATGAAGCCGGCCCGGTCGTTGATCGTGACGTCGACCTTGCCGAGCCGGGTGCACAGCGCCTCGATGTCGTCGACCACGGACTGCTCGGTCACGACGGTCCGGACGATCTCGACCAGCTTCATGATCGGGGCCGGGTTGAAGAAGTGCATCCCGATCACCCGGTTGGGGCGGTGGGTCGCCACGGAGATCTCGGTGACCGACAGGGAGGAGGTGTTGGTGGCCAGGATCGCGGTCGGCTTGCAGACCTGGTCCAGCTCGGCGAAGATCGCCCGCTTGAGCTCCAGGCGCTCCGGCACGGCCTCGATCACCAGGTCGACGTCCGACAGCGAGGGCAGGCCCACGGCGAACGTGACCCGGTCGTGCAGGGCGTCGCGGTCGGCCTCGGACAGCTTGCCCTTGGCCACGGCCCGGTCGGTGGACGCCTTCAGGGTCACCCGGCCGCGCTCCAGCGCCGCCTCGGTGATCTCCACGCCGAGGACCTCGACGCCGTTGCGGGCGAAGACCTCGACGATGCCGGCCCCCATGGTGCCGAGCCCGACCACGCCGACCTTGTTGATGCCCGTCACGCCGTGCCTCCTGTGCTGCCGACCCGGGGTCGCCCGGCAGACCGCCGCGCACCCTCGTGCTGACCCATCGTTCAGGCCAACTTAGCAGTGCGCAACACGCGTGAGTAATGCAGTCCGTCACAGGGTTACTTGCGAGTAGTAAGAGGTCTAGACTCGGGGACACCACCGGCGAGGAGATAGATCATGACCCCTGGCGTCAGCGTTTCCGGCAGCCCCGTCGTGGACGGCGGCCGACTCGTCTCCACCAGCCCCGCGACCGGCGAGGAGGTCGGCCGGTTCCCCGTCGCCGGCCCCGCCGCGGTCGGCGCCGCCGTGTCCCGGGCCCGGGCCGCCGCCGACTGGTGGCGCGAGCTGGGCTTCGACGGCCGCCGCCGCCGGCTGTACGCGTGGCGGGCCCTGATCACCGCCCGGCTCGACGAGCTGACCGGGATCATGCACCGCGAGGGCGGCAAGCCGATCGTGGACGCCACCGCCGAGGCCGCCGGGGCCATCGACCACATTCACTGGGCCGCCCGGCACGCCAAGCGGGTGCTGAAGCTGCGCCGGGTGGGCGGCACGCTGATGCAGTCGGAGTACACGGCGCACGTCGAGTACCAGCCCTACGGGGTGATCGGCGTCATCGGCCCGTGGAACTACCCCATCTTCACCCCCGTCGGGTCGATCGCCTACGCCCTGGCGGCCGGCAACACCGTCGTGTTCAAGCCGAGCGAGTACACCCCGGCGGTCGGGCAGTTCCTGGTCGACACGTTCGCCGAGGTGGTGCCCGAGCACCCGGTGCTCCAGGTCGTGCACGGGCTCGGGGACACCGGGGCCGCCCTGGTCACCGCCGGCGTGGACAAGATCGCGTTCACCGGGTCCACCCGGACCGGGAAGAAGGTCATGGCCGCGGCGGCGGAGACCCTGACCCCCGTGCTGCTGGAGTGCGGCGGCAAGGACGCCCTGATCGTGGACTCCGACGCCGACCTCGACGCCGCCGCCGAGGCCACGGTGTGGGGCAGCATGTTCAACGCCGGCCAGACCTGCATCGGCATCGAGCGGGTGTACGCCGTCGACTCCGTCTACGACGCCTTCCTCGCCAAGGTCGTCGCCAAGGCCGCAGCGCTCTCCGTCGGGGCCGAACCGGGCGCCGACATCGGCCCGATGACCATGCCCAGCCAGATCGACGTGGTCCGCCGGCACATCGCCGCCGCCCTCGCCGACGGCGGTCGGGCCGTGCTGGGCGGCCCCGAGGCGGTCCGGCCGCCGTTCGTGCACCCGACGATCCTGGTCGACGTCCCGGAGACGTCCGAGGCGGTGCGCGAGGAGACCTTCGGGCCGACCCTGACGATCGCCCGGGTCCGGGACGTGGACGAGGCGGTCGCCCGGGCCAACGCCCTTCCCTACGGTCTCGCGGGCGCCGTGTTCGGCAGGGCGCGGGCGATGGCCACCGCCCGGCGGCTGCGGTCCGGGATGACCTCGATCAACTCGACCCTGTCGTTCGCGGGCATCCCCTCGCTGCCGTTCGGCGGGGTCGGGGACTCCGGGTTCGGCCGGATCCACGGGGCCGACGGGCTGCGGGAGTTCGCCCGGCCGAAGGCGATCGCGAAGCGGTGGATGCCCTCGCTGGTGAAGGTGCTGACCTTCGAGAAGGGCGCCCGCGACACGAAGCTCACCCGGCTCGCGCTGCGGATCCTGCACGGCCGCCGCTGACCCCGGATCAACCGCATCATCTGATTACGGAGGGACGTGGCCGGCGACGGAGGCACTGCCCACCGCGCCGGCCGGGCGTACCGGCTCGTTGAGCGCCCCGGCGCCGGGGCTGGCCGGGCCGACCGTCCGGGTCGGGAACCCGGGTGCCGAGGCGGCGTCGGCGCCCTCGGACGAGACCGGCACCTGCGGACCAGAGCCCTGCCTGCCGACCACCCGGGTCCCGCGGCCCGAGTGCCGGCGCTCGCGCCGGAGCACTCCGGCGAGGCGGGCCCTCGGAGACGGGGTCGCGCGGTCGGAGCACCTGATCAGGGCAGGTTCTTCGGGGACGGGGTCGCGGCCGGGCCCAGGCGGTCGATCGCGCGGAGGACGTTGCCGGTCGGGATCCGCCAGCGGAGCCGGTCCGGGATCAGCTTCGCGGTCCGGCGCAGGGCGCGCAGCCGGCGCTCCGCCTGGGCGGGGCTCCACGCGGGTCGGCCGTACATCGCGACGGCCCACGGCGGCAGCAGCCCGTACGCCACCCGGGCCACCGGCCACCAGCCCGCCCGCATCGGCGGGTTGACCGGCGGGGTGGTGAGGAAGTCGTAGATCTCGTCGGACTCCTTCGTGCGGGCCAGTTGGGGGCGCATCCCGTCGAGGTAGGCCGTGATGTCGGCCCAGGTGCCGGGCACCGAGTCGGGGTCGAGCCCGATCAGGGCGGCGGACCGGCGCTGCTCGGTCAGGTAGAGGTCCACGTGCGCGGGACTCAGCGGGAAGCCGGCCCGGCGCACGACATCCACATAGGACGCGACCTCCGCGCAGTGTACCCAGCGCAGGAGCTCTGGATCGTCGACCGGGTGTTGCGTGCCGTCCGGCAGCCGGAGCTTCAGGGCCGCGTGGATCCGGCGGACCCGGGCCCCGGCCTCCTCCGCCTCGGCGGCCGTGCCGTAGGTGGAGATGCTGACGAAGCCCGCGGTCCGCCGGAGCCGGCCGAGCGGGTCGTGCCGGAAGTCGGAGAGCTGCACGACGCCCCGGACCGCCAGGGGGTGCAGGGCCTGGAGGAACAGGGCGCTCACGCCGGCGACCCACATCGCGGGGTCGGCGTGCACCTGCCAGGTGACGCTGCGGGGGCCGAACAGTTCGGAGGTCACCCTTCGAGGGTGCCACGACCGGACCGCCGGCGCTGGGCGGGCGGCCCGGCGGCCCCGGGGCGCGGGCCCGCGCGCGCGGCAGCCCGCCGGTCAGTTCGAGGCGAGGATCTCGCCGTGCGGGACCAGGAACCAGCCGTCCGGGGAGGCCGCCCACTCCCGCCAGCCGTCCGCGATCGACGCCAGGTCCCCGGCGGTCGCGAAGCCCCGGTCCACGGCCTGGCGGGCCATGGCCGAGTCGCGGATCCGGTCGGCCCACATGCCGCCCCACCAGGCCCGGTCCTCGGGGGTCGCGTAGCACCAGACCGACGCGCCGGGCGTGACCTGGGCGAAACCGGCCGCGCGCGCCCAGGACAGCAGCCGGCGGCCGGCGTCGGGCTCGCCGCCGTTGCTCCGGGCGACCCGCTGGTAGAGGGCCAGCCAGTCGTCGAGGGCGGGGATCGCCGGGTACCACGTCATGGCCGCGTAGTCGGCGTCCCGGACCGCGACCAGGCCCCGGCTGACCCGGCGCAGCTCGCGGAGCGCCCCGACCGGGTCGGCGACGTGCTGGAGCACCTGGTGGGCGTGCACGACGTCGAAGGACGCGTCGTCGAAGTCCAGTGCCATCACGTCGCCGACGGCGAAGGAGACCTTCGGGTCCCCGGGACCGGGAAGTCCGGCCCGGTCGACAACTCCGGCTCCGACCCGGGCCTCGGTTCCGGTGCTGGCTCCGGCCGGACCCCCGCCTCCGATCCCAGCGCTGGGCCGCGTCTCCGCGAGCGCCCGGGCCTCGACGAGAACGTCCGCGGACGCGTCCACGCCGACCACCGCCCCGGGTGCGACCCGGCCCGCCAGGTCGACCGTGATGGTGCCCGGGCCGCAGCCGACGTCCAGAAGAGACTGTCCGGGAGTGAGGTGCGGCAACAGGTACCCGGCGGAGTTCTCCGCCGTGCGCCACCGGTGCGACCGGAGGACGGAGTCGTGGTGCCCATGCGTGTACATGGGCACCACGCTAACCACCGTTCCCAATCAGCGGGAAGGATTTCTCACTGTATGGACATTCAGGAGCAGGTCAGCACCGGCCCGCCCCAGTCCGCGTGGTCGTAGTCCACGCTGTCCCCGCCGCCGGTGACGACGAGCCGCAGTTCCTGGCCCCCGGTCAGGTCGGCCGTGAGCCGGACCGCGCCCCCGGTGCCCCGGACCACCCCGCTGTCGGCGACCTTCACCGCGTCCCGGTACACCTGGAACGCCACCGAACCGTTGGAGCCGGACTCGTCGTCGACGCCGACGTCCACGACGAGGGTGGAGCAGCGGCCGGCCAGGTAGTACCCGATGTCGCTGGTCGCGTGCACCCCCAGGCCCTTCGCGTAGGTGGTCCCCTGGATCGTCAGGGTCCGGCCGTCGCCCGCCGCCTGCTCGCCGTTGCTGCGGTCCTTCTCCACCGGGCCCCAGCCGTTGCCGGCGCTGCTCCAGGCGAGGTCGGAGAGCTGGTGGCTGCCCGCGGCGGGGCCGGAGCCGCAGCCGATCCTCGGGGAGAGCCAGTCGGCGTGGTCGTAGTTGACGCCGTTGCCGCCGTCGGTGACGACGAGCCGGAGCTGCTGGCCGCCCGCGAGGCTCGCGGTCAGGCGTTTCGGGCCGTCGGCGGTGGTGACCGGGCCGCTGTCGGCGACCTTCACCGCGTCCCGGTACACCTGGAAGACCACCGAGCCGGCGGCCGTGACCTCGTCGTCGACCCCGACGTCCGCGGTGAACGTCGTGCACGTGCCGCCGAGGTGGTAGACGAGCTCGCTGGCCGCGTGGGTGCCCAGGCCCCGGGCGTGGGTGACGCCGCCGACGGTCAGGGTCCGGCCGTCGCCCGCCGCCTGCTCGCCGTTGCTGCGGTCCCGCTCGACCGGGCCCCAGCCGTTGACGGCGCTGCGCCAGGACAGGTCACTGAGCTGGGAGATCCCGGTGGGCGGCGGTACGGGGCTGCCGGGGGTCACCCGGTAGACGACCGTGCCGTGCGCGGGGACCGTGGCGCTGAACGTGCCGGTACTCGTGCTGGTCGCCTTCGACCACAGGTCCTTCACCTCGTACGAGGTCGCGCCGCCGATCCCGACCGCCGCGGCCGTCGTACTCATCGTCTTCGCGGTGTTGCTCTCGTTGAACAGGGCGACGCCCCGGTCCCCGTTGGCGAGCGGTTTGGCGTAGACCCCGGGGGCCACGACGGTCGCCTGCCGGCCGAGCGGGTCCTGGTCGAGGGCGATGATGTCGGTGTTCTTCAGGATGGTCATCGTCCCGGGACTCGCGGTCCGCAGGTCCGAGCCGATGAGCAGCGGCGCGGCCATCATGGCCCAGAGGCTGAAGTGCGACCGGTATTCGGTGTCCGTCATCCCGCCGTTGCCCACCTCCAGCATGTCGGGGTCGTTCCAGGCGCCGATCCGCGCGTACGGGGCCAGCGACTCGTTCTGGTGCAGGATCGACACCATGCTCGACCAGTTGTCGGAGATGTCACCGGTGGTGCGCCAGGAGTTGCCGACGTCCTGGGCCCAGTTCCACGGCTGGTTGGCGCCCCACTCGCAGATGCTGTAGAGGATGGGCCGGCCGGTGGCCTTGAGCGCGTCCCGCATCTTCCGGTACCGGAGCTGCGCGTCCACCCCGGCGTTGTTGCAGTTGTCGTACTTGAGGTAGTCCACGCCCCACGACGCCCACAGGTTCGCGTCGGCCTGCTCGTGGTCGAGCCCACCGGGGAAGCCCAGCGAGTCGCACGTCTTCGTGCCGGCGCTGGAGTAGATGCCGAACTTGAGGCCCTTGGCGTGCACGTAGTCGGCGAGGGCCTTGATGCCGTTGGGGAAGCGCACCGGGTCGGGCACCAGGTTTCCGGCGGCGTTGCGGTTGGGGAGCGCCCAGCAGTCGTCCAGGTTCACGTACTGGTACCCGGCGGCCTGGAGCCCCGACGTCACGAACAGGTCCGCGATCCCCTTGATCATGGCCTCGTTGAACTCGGCGCGACAGTGGGTCGAGTTCCAGTTGTTGAAGCCCATCTGAGGGGTGAGGGCGAGGCCGTTGTCGAGGGCCGGGCCACCCGGGGCGGCGGCCGGCGGGACGGAGGCGGCGGCCGGGGCGGCGGCGGCGCCGAGCGGCGCGGCCGGCACCGCGACCAGCCCCGCGAGGAGCCCCAGCACGGCCAGTTTCCGGAGGTGCATGGCAATCATTCCCATCATGGTTGAACATGAATCCCCAGGATCAAACAGCATTCCCCATAGCAGACACCTCGACGGCTATCGATGTCAAGGACGTGAAGTGCCTGTTTCGCCGGTCTCCGTTACCCTCAGCGGGTGCGTCTTGTCATCGCTCGGTGCTCGGTCGACTACGTCGGCCGCCTCACCGCACATCTCCCGATGGCCACGCGACTGCTGCTGATCAAGGCGGACGGTTCCGTGTCCATTCACGCCGACGACCGGGCCTACAAGCCACTCAACTGGATGTCCCCGCCGTGCAGGGTCGAGGAGGCCCCCGGCGCGTGGAAGGTGATCAACAAGGCCGGCGAGGAGCTGCGGATCACCATCGAGGAGGTCCTGCACGACACCTCGCACGAGCTGGGCGTCGACCCCGGGCTGCGCAAGGACGGCGTCGAGGCGCACCTCCAGGTGCTGCTCGCCGAGAACCCGACCGCGATGGGCAGGGACTTCACGCTGGTCCGGCGGGAGTACCCGACCGCGATCGGCCCCGTCGACCTGATGTGCCGGGACGCCAACGGCGCGCACGTGGCCGTCGAGGTCAAGCGGCGCGGCGAGATCGACGGCGTCGAGCAGCTGACGAGGTACCTCGAACTCCTCAACCGCGACCCGCTGCTGGCCCCCGTGTCCGGCCTGTTCGTGGCACAGGAGATCAAGCCGCAGGCCCGGGTGCTGGCCAACGACCGGGGCATCCGGTGCGTGACCGTCGACTACGACCGGCTCCGCGGCATCGAAAAGGACGAGCTGACCCTTTTCTAGCCGACGGGCTCCGGCGCCGATTCCGCGCCGGGGACCGGGGGCAGGGGGTACCGTCGACCCATGCTCGAAGCGCTCACCGGTACGGGGCTCGCGGCTTCGGCCGGGCTGAACGCGTACATCCCCCTGCTGCTGATGGGGTTGCTCGGGCGCTACACCGACCTGATCAACCTGCCGCAGGGCTGGAGCTGGCTGTCCAACGGCTGGGTCCTGGTCATTCTCGGCGTCCTGCTGCTGATCGAGGTCGTCGCCGACAAGGTGCCGGTGGTCGACAGCGTCAACGACGTGGTGCAGACCGTGGTCCGGCCCACGGCGGGCGGGCTGGCCTTCGGGGCCGCGTCCACGTCGGAGACCGTGAGCGTGCAGGACCCCGGCTCGTTCTTCAGCGGGCACCAGTGGGTGTCCATCGTGCTGGGCGTCGTGGTCGCCCTCGTGGTGCACGGCGTGAAGGCGCTGGCCCGGCCCATCCTGAACACGATGTCGGTCGGCATCGCCGCGCCCGTGGTGTCCACGGCGGAGGACTTCACCAGCGTGGTGATGTCGCTCGTGGCGATCATCGTGCCGATCCTGGTGCTGCTCTGCCTGGCCGGGTTGTTCGTCGCGGCGTGGTGGCTGCTGAACCGCCGCCGGCGCCGCCGAATGTCTGGTTAGAGTAAACGGGTGCGAGCACCCCTCACCGTCGTGGCCCTGCTGTCCTGTGCTCTCCTGACCGGGTGCGGTGCCGCCGCCACCCCGGCCGCCGAGTCGAGCCGGGTGCCCGCCAGTTCCGCGCCGGCCAGCCCCTCCCTCTCCCCCTCGCCGTCGCCGAGTGCCCGGCCGACGCCCGGGGCCGCGCCGTCCGGTCGGCCCGCGCCGGTCGTCAACTTCGGCAAGCGGACCGGCAACCGGGTCGCGCTCACCTTCGACGCCGACCTGACCGCCGACATGCGGGCCAAGCTCCGGGCCGGCTCCGTGAAGTCGTACGCGAACACCCGCGTCCTCGACGTGCTCGAGCGGGAGAAGGTGCCCGGCACGTTCTTCATGTCGGGCATGTTCGTGGAGGAGTACCCGGCGTTCACCCGCCGGCTGGCCGCGAACCCGACCTTCGAGCTGGCCAACCACTCCTACAGCCACCGGGGCTTCACGGCGCACTGCTACACCCTGGGCCAGGTGCCGCCCCCGGAGATGACCGCCGACGTGGCGAGGACGTTCACGGCCCTGGAGGCGTACGGCGGCCGCCAGACCCGGTTCTTCCGCTTCCCCGGCCTGTGCCACGACCCGGCCGCGCTCGCCGCCGTCGGCCAGCTCGGGGTGACCGTCGTGGACGGTGACGTGGTGAGCGGGGACCCGTTCGCCACCAACCCGCAGGCGGTGTCCACTGCGGTGCTGAGCACCGTACGGGCCGGCTCTATCGTGATCATGCACTGCACGGACGTGAACGCGCCGGTCACGGACCAGGCCCTGCCGGCCATCATCGCGGGCCTGCGCGCGAAGGGGCTGGAGCCCGTGGTGCTGTCCGACCTGTTCTAGCTCTTCATTCAGGCCGTGGACCGGCGCGGTTACTAGCGGTGGTCCGTTCATTTTGGGACAGTTGACTCTCACACCTCAGGAGGTGCCGCTTGGCAAGCGTTGCCGAGGTCAAGGCCGCGATCAACACCGCGATGGAGCATGTCCTCGAAGGTCAGGAGGTCGTGGCCGCCGCCGGGGAGAAACTCTCCGAGGCGCAGGGCGCCCTGGCCGTGGCCCTCGACGGCAGCGGCCACGACGCGGTGCTGGCCTGCCACGCCGCGCTCGCCCAGGCCGCGCTGGAGCTCGACGAGTGCCTCGCCGCGACGGCGGCGGCGGTCGAGCAGGCCGAGCAGTACGTCGCGACGTTGTAGCCGGCCATGTCCGTCATCCAGGAACTCGGCGCGACCCTCAACGGCGTGTCCGCCGGGCTCCCCCTCAACGAACTGCGCCAGGCCGCCGACCGGGTGCAGGCCGCCACGGGGCTGCTCGGCTACGTCCTGCACACCTCGGGGCGCTCCATCGGCCTGAGCCAGCTCGCCGCCGCCACGACCAACCTGGAGCAGGCGTTCGCGACGCTGGCCCGGGCCCAGGAGACGCTCGCGGAGTACCAGCGAGCGATCGGTCTGGGGGTCGCCGGCCCCGCCCCGGCGGTGCTGCCCGCCCGCCAGGAGGAGCAGGAGCGCCCGAAGCCGAAGGTGGAGCCCAAGCAGGCCCCGGCCCTCGACGACTGGTGGGAGACCCGGGTCGACGTGGTGACCGGGCTCGACGATCCGGTGGACAAGAAAGAGGACGAGAAGCCGCCGCCGGCCGCCGAGCTGCTCCGCCGGGTCGCCGCCCTGGTCCGCAAGGAGGAGCCGAAGCCGCTCCGGGTCCAGCTGTGGAAGGCCGGTCCGGCGATCGGGCTGCGGCTGACCGCGCTGTGCGCCCCGCTGATCCAGGAGCTGTCCGGCGAGCTGCTGGGCCGCAAACCCGGCCCGGCGGACGTGCCGGAGCTACGCAAACGGCTCGACAAACTGACCCTGAAGGCGCTGCCCGGCCTGCCGCCGCAGCTGCCCGACATCCTGCTGGGCCGCGCCTGCCACGCCGAGCCGACGCACGGCAACCACGGGGTGCCCGAGCACCCGGTGGACTCCGCGACCGGCAGTGCCGTGCTCGTGGGTGCCCTGCTGGCCACGCTGCGCCGGCCGCCGGAGTCGTTGTCCCTGCCCGAGACCGAGGAAAAGTAGAACATGCGCAGTCCACGGACGGCGGTGGCCGCCGAGGTCGGTCGGGCGCTCGGTCAGGCCAGGGGCGCGGCGCGCGCCGCCGCGGCGGCCGCCGCCGACGCGCTGGCGGACAGCGAACTGCGGCTGCGCGGCACGGAGGACGACGTGCTGCGGCTGCGCGACGAGCTGGCCGTGGGGCTGAGCGCGGCCCGCGCGGCGAGTACGGACATGGCGGGCACCGAGCTCGCCGCCCGGACGAACGCGATCCGCGAGCTGGTCGTCACGGCCGCCCCGGGTGCGGCGAGCGCGCCGTGGGAGGGCTGGACCCCCACCCAACCGGAGCGGGGTACGGCCCCGGCGCTGTACCGGATCGGCGCGGTCTCCCCCGACATCCCCGCCCTGCTGCCCCTGCTCGACCACGCGCACCTGGCGGTCGAGGGCGACCCGTCGCGCGCCGTGGGCGTGGTGGCGACCCTGCTGCTGCGCGCGCTGGGCGCGACGGCCCCGGGCGGCCTGCGGCTGAGCGTGTACGACCCGGAGCAGCTCGGCGGTTCCCTGGCCGGGTTCGCGGCGCTCAGCCCCGCCGGGCTGGCCAACTTCTACGGCCCGGGCGCGCTGACCGGCCTGCTGGACGAGCTGGTGGAGGAGATCCGCCGGATCCACGAGACGGTGCTGGCGGGCGAGTTCACGTCGCTGCGGGAGCTGGCGGCGACCACCGGCCGGCGGCCCGAGCCGTGGCGGGTGGCGGTGCTGCTGGGCGACGGGAGCATCGGGGACGCGGTCGACGACCTGTCGGACCGGCAGCGCGCGCAGCTGGACCGGATCGCGCGGACGGGCGCGGCGTGCGGCGTGCACCTGATCACGGTGGGGGTGCCCACGTCGCCGGCCGAGACGGTCGATCTGGACACCCTGACGACGAGTGTCACCGGCAAGATGCGGATCTCGTTGGATCCCGCGCCGCCGGCCGAGCTGATCACGCGGACGTGCCGGGGGATCGCGGAGGTCGTGGCGGCCGGTCCGGCGCCGGGCCTGTTCGCGGACCTGTTGCCGGAGAAGCTGTGGACGGAGTCCTCGGCGGCGGGCCTGGTCGCCCCGATCGGGGAGGCGGCCGACGGGCGGCTGGTGGACCTCGCGCTGGGCGACGCGCCGCCGCACGCGCTGATCGGCGGCCCGTCGGGCTCGGGCAAGACGAACCTGCTGTACGCGTGGCTGGGCGCCCTGTGCAGCCGGTACTCCCCGAGTGAACTGGAGTTGTATCTCCTCGACTTCAAGGAGGGCGTGTCGTTCGCCCGGTTCGCCCGGGGCCGACGGGACCCGAGCTGGCTGCCGCACGTGCGCCTGGTCGGGGTGAACGTCAACTCGGACCGGGAGTTCGGGCTGGCCCTGCTGCGCTTCCTCGCCGAGGAGCTGCGCCGGCGGGCCGAGGCGGCCAAGCAGCACGAGGCGACGAAGCTGGAGGAGCTGCGCACGGAGGACCCGGGCGGCCGGTGGCCCCGGATCGTGGCCGTGATCGACGAGTTCCAGGTGCTGCTGACCACGATGCGCGACCCGGTGTCGGCGGAGGCCACGGACCTGATGGAGGACCTGGCCCGGCGCGGCCGGTCGCAGGGCATCCACCTGGTGCTGGCCAGCCAGGACATCGGCGGCATCGAGGCGCTGTGGGGGCGTTCGGCGCTGGTCTCGCAGTTCACGCTGCGGATCGCGTTGCCGAAGGCCCGGCGGATGATGGCCGACAACAACCTGGTCTCCGACGTGATCCCGCGCTACCACGCGGTGGTGAACTCCGACTCGGGCGTGCTGCCGGCCAACCGGGTGGTCCGGGTGCCGGACGCGGGCAGCCGGGCGGTCTGGGAGGACCTCCAGAAGCGGCTGTGGTCCCGGCGGGATCCCGAAGCGCCGGAGCCGATCCTGTTCGACGGCAGCCACGTGCCGCCGCTGCCCCGGCACACGCCGGACGGCGGCCGGGACCCGATCGCGTGGGTGGGTCAGACCATCGACGTGGCCGCGAAGCCCGCGCACGTGCGGCTGGGCCGGTCCCCCGGCCGCAACCTGGCGGTGCTCGGCACCACGGTGGGTCAGGCGTGTTCGGTGCTGGGCGCGGCGGTGCTGTCCCTGGCCCGCCAGCACACCCCGGGCACGGCGCGGTTCACCGTGGTCTGCCTGGAGCCCGACGCAGTGGACGCCGCTTCCACGGTGATCGGGCACCTGTGGGGCGCCGGGCACGCCGACGCGGCGCTGCGCGACGACCTGGCCGAGGTGCTGCGGGAGCTGGCGGCCGACGACTCGGGCACCCCGCACTACCTCATCGTGTACGCGGTGGACGCCGCCGCCTCCCAGCTCGCCGGCCCGGGGCACGTCAACCTGCGCCGGGTGATGCAGTCCGGCCCGGAGCGGCGCACGCACGTGCTGGGCTGGTGGCGTTCGGTGTCCCGGCTGAAGGACGACCTGGGGGGTACGGCGGCCCGGCTGGACGTGGTGGGCGCCTGGGTGGCCCTGGACGTGCACGGCAACGAGCTGGCCTCGCTGTACCCGGGCCAGGGCGGCCCCGCCTGGTATCCGCGCGAGAACCGGGCCCTGTTCTTCGACCGGGCGCACCACCGGGTGCCCGAGATCATGATCCCGTACGAGGTGCACTGATATGTCAGCCGTGGCGGAGTACCGGGCGCTGGTCGGTCATGTCGCCGGCGCCCTGGAGCGCGCGAACGCCGAGGCCCGCCGGGCGGGTCAGGAGCACGACGCGGCGGCCCGGCGGGTCGAGGACCGGTTGGAGGCCGCCCGGGCGGCGCTGGTCAGCCGGCAGGAGGAGCTGGCCCGCGCGCAGGAGGACGTCGAGCGGGCGGACAGTACGGCGGAGCGGGTGTGGCGCGATGTCCGGTCGTACGTGGGCCGGCGGATGGCCAAGCGGATGGGCGACATGCCCGAGGTGCTGGTGCCGCCGGCGGGGACGGACATGGAGGAACGGCTGTCCTCGGCGAAGGATCTGATGGCCCGCGCCCGGCGGGGTGAGTGGTCGCCGGATCCCATGAAGTACAGCGGGATTGTAGCGGTCCTTATTGGAGCAATTGTTGCTGCGTCAATTTTCGGACTCGCCCGGCTCGTGCTGGGGTTCGGGGACGAGGAGACGCTGCTGTCGAACCTGCTCGCCCAGCTGGCGGTGTTCCTGTCGCCGTTCGCGGGGATTCCGCTGGTGGTCTGGGGAATGGCACGGTTCCGGGGGCAGCGCACCGGGGTCGGCACCGTGGCCCTCACGGTTCTCGGTGGTCTGGTGGTGAGTTGTTCGTTGACTTTTCTCATCCGCTGAAGCGGGGTAGCGCGATCTCGGCCCGCCAGACAAGCTGGAGTATGTGGAGTTGTCGGCCCAGGAGGCTATGGGTACCTTCCGTCGGGAGTTAACAGCCTGGCGGGAGCGCAGAGGTCTGTCCAAAAAGCAGCTCGGCGCCCTGATGTTGTTCGACCCGTCCTATGTGAGCCATATCGAGAGCGGCCGGCACCGACCCACGGAGGACTTCGCCCGCCGCGCCGACGACGTGTTACGCGCCGAGGGGGAACTCCTCGGCCTCTGGCGGCTGTACGACGGCTCCCGCCCGCGCCGCTCCGCCACCCCGGCCCCGCCGCCCGTCGAGCGGGGTACCGCCACCGACCTCACGGTGGAGCACGAGGAGGCGCTGATGCGCTACGACGGCGAGCGGTACTGGGTGACCATCCGCCGCCAGCTCTTCAACGGCCAGTCCGACCCGGTCGCCCGGTACTTCATCAAGATCGCGGCGGACCAGGAGGCGACGGCCCCCCTGACGTGGCCGGAGCTGGACCTGCGGGCGACGTGTCGCGGCCTGACGATGGAGTGCGTGCCGAACCTGGACCTCCCGACGCTGAAGGAGGTGTGGCTGCTGTTCGAGAACGCGCTCGGCCGGTTCCCGCTGTATCCGGGCGAGCGGACCTGGATCGAGTACTCGTACAGCGTCGAGCGGGAGAAGTGGGGTTCCTGGTTCCAGCGCGCGATCCGGCACCCGACGGACCGGTTGTCGGTGCGGATGCGGTTTCCGGAGGAGCTGCTGCCCGAGGTGTGGGGCGTGGAGATCCTGATGACCAGTTCGGACCGGGGTGAGTTGAGTCCGATCCTCCAGGCGACGGAGGACGGCGTGGTGGAGTACTGCTGGGAGACCGACGCGCCGCCGCTGCACGCGAGGTACCGGCTGGAGTGGTCCTTCGCCGAGCCGGGGCACGCCTCACGGCAGGTCGACAGTCGAGAGTAGACAGACGTCAAGGCATTAGCTCAGATGAATATCTGACAGTCTCCGTCTGTTAAGGCATAGATAAGCTCCGCTCTGACACACCCTTCCCGATGTGTCAGGAGGATTCGTGAAGAAGCGTTATCTGGCCGTTCTCGTCCCCCTAGCTCTCGCCCTGCCGGTCGGTCCGACGGCGGCCTCGGCCGCCCCCGTGGTCACCGTCGACCGCACCGGCACGCCCGCGTTCGCCGTGAACCCGGGCGAACTGCGCACCGCCGAGGCCCAGGACCGGCTGGTCTTCAGCCTGCCCGGCACCGACTACACGCCCAACGCGCACGGCGACGTGCTCGTCGGCTTCTCCGTCGAGGCCCCGACCGGCAGCGGGCTCAACCCGGGCATCATCCGGGTCCGCAAGACCACCGAGACCGCCGACATCCTCGGCGCGCACACCATCAACTCCCCCGGCGAGGCGTCCGACTACGGGCTGGCCACGCTGTGCACGGGCATCAACTACGAGATCCAGATCAAGGGCAACTTCGGCACCACCGGCGGGTACGAGCTGGTGAAGACCCTCGTCGGCGACGCGAACGGCGACTTCGTGGTCGACGCGGCCGACCTGGCCGCCATCGCGGGCCTGCACGGGAAGCACACCGGCGACCCGGGCTACTCCCCCTGGGCGGACACCGACCGCGACGGCGTCATCGACAGCGCCGACTCGACCCGCGCGAACCGCAACCTGGGCGCGGCGACCAGCCTGCGGCTCGCGAGCGAGAACCCGCTCGACCAGGTGCTGCCCGACGGCGCGCTGGCCCTGGCGGGGCTGTCCGCGTCCGCGTTCAACCCGACGTCGGCCGAGGTGGCGTACACGCTGACCGGGGCGGCCTTCGACGCCGACCAGTCCGGCGGTTCCTTCACCGTCAACGGGGCCGCGGTGCCGACCACGGTGACGGCGGGGAAGATCTCGGCGGGTACCAACCGGCTGGTGTCCGGCAAGAACGTCATCTCCTTCAAGGGGTACGACACGGTCGGCCGCCCCCTCTACCGCACCGACACCATCTGGGCCGGCAGCACCACGGTCAACGTCCGGGTGGTCGACGACGTCACCAAGCAGCCGGTGACCGACCCGGTGACCGTGCGGGTCAGCCTCTCCGACAACCAGTCGGTGTACGCCGAGGCGACCACCACCACCGGCGTCCTGGCCATCCCGAACGTGTCGGCCCGCACGATCCTCGTGAAGGCCACCGCCAGCGGCAACCGGCTCGGCGTGCTGGGCGACTTCTCGTCCCGGCCGCAGTTCGTGGTCGAGCTGCACGGGTTCAAGGCCCCGAGCCCGGTGAAGAACAACGACTTCAGCCAGGGCACCGCCGGCTGGAACACCGGTGGCGCGCCGGTCCAGGTCAAGGACCACGTGGAGGGCGTCCCGCATCTCGCCGGACTGGGCGCGCCGCCGGCCACCGGCCAGCACGCGGAGCCGCCGCTGATGACCCCGGCCAGCCAGGGCGGCACGGGCCAGCCGCCCGCCGGCCTGATGGACCCGGTCGTGGACAAGGACCTGACGCTGGGCACGTCCGGCCAGGGTGAGCAGTCCGTGTCCCGGGCGTTCACCACCGACCCGGACGTGGTGGCCGTGAAGATCCGGTTCCGGTTCGTCACGAGCGAGGTGCCCGGCGGGTACTTCGGCAGCCAGTACAACGACTACTACCGGGTGTCGATCCGCAGCCAGCAGGGCGGCGACTCCACGGTGGAGACCAACAGCATGAACGGCCTCGGCCTCGGCGCGTTCGACTACGGCAGCGGCGCGACCCAGTGGCGCGAGCTGAAGCTGAAGGTCGACAAGAAGGGCGACACCATCCAGGTCGACCTCGGGGTGGCCAACGTCGCCGACGGTTTCCTGGACTCCCAGGTCGTCGTCGACTTCGTCGAGGAGATCAAGGACCAGGTCGAGCCGCGCCTGGCGTGGAACAACACCCAGGGCGGGCTGGACCTGCGCTTCGAGGTCAAGGACCACGACCTGGAGCAGGCCGGCACCATCGACGTGTACTGGGCCAGCGGCGCCGGCTACGACAACCGCATCGGCGCGGCCCTGCTCAGCCACCCGGTACCGGCGGGCACCACCGTCGGCCAACACGGTCCGGTCCGGGTCGCCGGCAACCTGTTGCAGAACCCGCCGGCGGGCACGACGCACCTGATCGCGGCGAGCAGCAAGAACCAGGTCGGCGCGATCGCCGACGTGACCGTGGGCTTCGGCGCGCAGGCCAACCAGGCGTCGGTCGACGGCCGGATGATCACCGCGATCAAGAACGGGCTCCGCGCGGCCGGGCAGCCGACGGCCACGATCACCAGCACGGCGCGGACCCCGGCCGACCAGGCGCGGGCGATGTTCAACAACCTGGTGAACCCGGCGCGCACGGTCGCGCAGAACACGGCCAACCAGCTGGCGCTGTACCAGGCGCCGGGTCGGGCGGTCGTCAACCGGTTCACGGCCGCCACGGCGGGCATGACCCTCGCGCAGATCAACGCCAACGCGGCCACCGTGCGGGCGGCGATGGAGGCGGAGATCGTCGCGCAGGGTCCGTCCAATGTGTCCCGGCACTGCGCCGATCCGGCCGTCCTCAACGTCGTGGACGTCGGGGCGGGCGTGTTCAACGCCACCAACGGTCCGCTGTTCGTGGCCTCGGTCACCGGCCAGGTGACCCGGGTGCTCGACGAGCGGGCGACGAACAGCTGCTACCACCTGGAGTTGCAGCTCTAGCCACGGCGGCCCGTGGTCGACACCGGTCGACCGCGGGCCGCTGTCGCGGGCGGGGGCGCGGCGCCGGGGGCCGGGCCGCCCCCGGCACCGCTAGTTCTCCCCGTACTCCCAGTCGCGGCGGATCTGGCGGTACTCCTCCACGGGCATCACGGGCGTGCGCAGGTGGGCCGTGTACAGCCGGCCCTCCAGGTGGTCGAGCTCGTGGCCGACGAGGCGGGCCAGGCCGGCCGTGAACTCCGACTTGAGCGCCACCCCGTCGATCGCGGTGTGCGCGACGACGATCCGCAGCGGGCGCGGCACGAGGCCCCGGACGTCGAAGAAGCTCAGGCACCCCTCGTACTGCTCGTCGTGCTCCACCGAGCGCTCGATGATCCGGGGGTTGAAGAAGGTGAGGTAGCCGCCCTCGCGGGGTCGGACGACGGCGACGGCCTCGGCGTACCCGAGCTGGTTGGCCGCGACCCCGAGTCCGTTGGCGAACGGGTGGTGCAGCTGGACGCGTTCCGCGGCGAGGAGGAGTGCCTCCTCGACCTGTTCCGCGCGGGCCCGATCCGTTGGTAGCGTGAGGCGCCGGGCGACCCTGGTCAGTTGCGGGTCTCCCATCTGGGCGATCCCCAACGAGGCCATCGTGGAGCACGGGTCCTGGACGATCGTCACCGGGCAGGGTCCATTCTGCTTCGAGCATGGAACGCCCGGCCGTACCCGGCCGGGCGAGATGATCCTATGCTGCCCGCCCTTCGGTCATGTCGGACTCACGGGCATCCCATCAGGCGGGACACGGGAGGAGTTTCCGCAGGTACTCAGCGTCCACACCGTGTAGACTCTCTGTCCACGTGTACCCGGGAACCGGTTCCTCGGCCGCCAACAGCACCGCGCACCCGGCCCCGGCGGCGCTCGTCGCCCCGATCACGGTGTCCTCCACGGCGACACACGCGCCGGCCGGTACCCCCAACGAACGGATCGCCGCCCGGTACGGCTCCGGGTGCGGCTTGGACCGGGTGACGTCGTCGCCGCACACCACGACGGTGAAGCCGACCAGACCGGGGATCCGGGAGACCACGCAGCGGCGGGTGGCCGTGACCAGCGCGGTCGGCACCCCGGCGGCGCGCAGTTCGGCCAGCAGCTCGACGGCCCCGGGCCGCCACCGGGTGCCGGTGGACAACAGCTCGGCTACCCGGTGCTCCACCCACACCGCGCTGGCGGGCGCGGTACGCAGTGGCCAGCCGAGATCCGCGTGCAGGAGCCGCATCGCGGCGGTGACGCCGAGCCCGTCGGTACGGGCCAGCAGCTCGGCGGGCAGGGCCCGACCGGCGAGTTCACAGAAGACCTCGTCCCAGACCGACTCACTGTCGACGAGGGTTCCGTCGAGGTCGAACAGGACGGCAGCTAGCGCAGGACCATACTTCCGCAGTGTCCGGCATCCACCCCGCCCTTGTCTCCATCCATAGGCATGAGTGAATTAATCCCGTAAATTGTTCGCCTGTCGAATCACGGTGACCAGCTCGTTGATGATGTCCGTCAGCGCGTAGTCCTTGGGGGTGAACACCCGCGAGACGCCGTTGGCGAGCAGGGTGGCCTCGTCCTCGGGCGGGATGATGCCGCCGACGATCACCGGGATGTCCGCGTCGCCGAGCCCAGCGAGCACGTCGGCGACGGCCTGCAGGTGCGCTCCGGACAGGATGGACAGTCCGACGAGGTCGACGTCCTCCTCGATCGCGGCGGCGGCCACCTGGCCGGGCGTGAGCCGGATGCCCTGGTAGATGACCTCGAACCCGCAGTCGCGGGCCCGGACGGCGATCTGCTCGACGCCGTTGGAGTGCCCGTCGAGCCCCGGCTTGCCGAGCAGCAGCCGCAGCTTGCGCCCGCCCAGTTCGGCGGAGGTGGCCTGCACCCGGGCCCGCACGTCCGCGAGCCCGCCGCCGTCGGCGGAGACCCCGGCGATCCCGGTCGGCGCCCGGTACTCGCCGAACTCCTCGCGCAGCGCCTGGGCCCACTCGCCCGTGGTCACCCCGGCCAGCGCGCACGCGATGCTCACGTCGACCAGGTTCTCGTCGGTGCGGCAGGCGCGGCGCAGCTCGGCCAGCGCGGCGTCCACGGCCGGCTGCGAGCGGTCCTGGCGCCACTCCTTCAGCGAGGCGATGGCCGCGGCCTCCACCGCCGGGTCGACCTGCTCGATCGGGGCGGCACCGGCGGCGGTCAGCGGGCTGGGCTCCGTCTCCGCGTACTTGTTCACGCCGACGACGACCTCCTCGCCGGACTCGACCCGGCGGCGGCGCTCGGCGTGCGAGGAGACCAGGGCGCTCTTCAGGTACCCGGACTCGACGGCCGCCACCACGCCGCCCATCTCCAGCACCCGGTCCAGTTCGGCGCGCGCCCCGTCGGCGATCTCGGCGGTCTTCGCCTCGACGACGTGCGAACCGGCGAACAGGTCCTCGTAGTGCAGCAGGTCCGACTCGAAGGCCAGGATCTGCTGGATCCGCAGGCTCCACTGCTGGTCCCACGGCCGGGGCAGGCCGAGCGCCTCGTTCCACGCGGGCAGCTGCACGGCGCGGGCCCGGGCGTCCTTGGACAGGGTCACGCCGAGCAGTTCGAGGACGATCCGGGCGACGTTGTTCTCCGGCTGGGCCTCGGTCAGGCCGAGCGAGTTGACCTGCACCCCGTACCGCAGGCGGCGGGCCTTCGGGTCCTCGATGCCGTACCGGTCCCGGGTGATCTCATCCCAGAGCTGGGTGAACGCCCGCATCTTGCACATCTCCTCGACGAACCGCACCCCGGCGTTGACGAAGAAGGAGATCCGCTGCACGACGGCCGCGAAGTCGGTGACCTCGGCGCGGGCCCGCACCTCGTCCAGGATGGCGATCGCGGTGGCCAGCGCGAACGCGACCTCCTGCACCGGGGTCGCCCCGGCCTCCTGGAGGTGGTACGAGCAGACGTTCATCGGGTTCCACCTGGGCGCGTGCCGCACCGACCACGCGACCAGGTCGGCGGTCAGGCGCAGCGACGGGCCGGGCGGGAAGATGTGGGTGCCCCGGGACAGGTACTCCTTGATGATGTCGTTCTGGGTCGTGCCCTGGAGGCGGGTGGCGTCACCGCCGGCGGCCGACACGTAGAGCGCGAACAGCCACATGGCCGGCGCGTTGATCGTCATCGAGGTGTTGGCGGCGGCCAGGTCGATCCCGTCGAACAGGGTCCGCATGTCGCCGAGGTGCGCGACGGGCACCCCCACCCGGCCGACCTCGCCCCGGGCGAGCTCGTGGTCCGGGTCGTATCCGGTCTGGGTCGGCAGGTCGAAGGCGACCGAGAGACCGGTCTGCCCCTTCGACAGGTTGCGCCGGAACAGCTCGTTACTCCGGGCCGGCGAGGAATGCCCCGCGTAGGTCCGCATCAGCCAGGGACGGTCTGCCATGGGCTGACCCTACTAAACGGTAACTAAGTATGGTGCCGTGATGCTGGTCACGCAGCCAATAGTGCACCCTCGTCGGGCAGCACGCGGTCGAGCCGGGTCGCCCGCAACAGCCGGGCGAACCGGGCCGGGGTGCCCCGCAACACGATCCGACGCCCGGCCCGGACAGCCTTCTGCTGAGCGGCGACCAGCATTCCCAGCCCCGCCGCGTCGATGATGTCCACCGCCGAGAGTTCCACGACGAGCGGACCATGTCCCTCGGCGAGCGCGGCGTGCAGCTGCTCGCGGATGCCCGCGACCGTCTGTCCGTCCAACCGCCCGACGAGCGTGACCCGCTCGCCCCCGTCTACCAGTCTCAGCATGATCGCCCCCCGATCCTCATCGCGTGCTCCGCGCTTTCCGCTGCTCCTCTAGGTGACGCTAACCGCCCGCCGAAGGTTGCGCCTCCGGTCTCGCCCCTGAACTCTCTCAGGGCATTCCCCTGGGTACGTCATCCCCGGAACCGATTCACGCCTCCACCCGAAGTAGCAGGAAGACGTTCAGGCATAGTGTCTGACGTGCTCGTTGATGCCGCAATACATGTGCAAGATCTGCGAAAAACATATAAATCGACGGTGGCGGTCCAGGGGCTCGACCTGACGGTCCACACCGGCGAGATCTTCGCCCTTCTCGGGCCGAACGGCGCGGGGAAGACCACAACGGTCGAAATCCTCGAGGGCTTCCGCCAGCGGGACGCCGGCCAGGTCAGCGTGCTCGGCACCGACCCGGCGAAACCGACCGCCGCGTGGCGCGCCCGGATCGGGGTCGTGCTGCAGAGCACCGGGGAGTTCGAGGAGCTGACCGTCGAGGAGGTGCTCCGGCACTTCTCCGGTTACTACCCGAACCCGGACGACCCGGACAAGCTCATCGAACTGGTGGGACTCTCCGACAAGCGGAAGGCCCGGGCCCGCACCCTCTCGGGCGGCCAGCGCCGCCGGCTCGACGTGGCGCTCGGCGTGATCGGCCGCCCCGAGCTGCTCTTCCTCGACGAGCCGACCACCGGCTTCGACCCGCAGGCCCGGCAGGAGTTCTGGGGGCTGATCAAGGGCCTCTCACAGGCCGGTACGACGATCGTGCTCACCACGCACTACCTGGAGGAGGCCGAGGCCCTCGCCGACCGGGTGGGCGTGATCAGCGCCGGCCGGCTCGTGGCCGTGGACACCCCGGCGGCCCTGGGCAGGCGCGCCGACCGGCCGGCCACGGTGCACTGGGGCACCCCGGACGGCCCGCGCAGCGCGGAGACCGCCGAGCCCACCGCCTACGTCACGGCGCTGGCCGCCGAGCTGGGCGGGGAGATCCCGCAGTTGCGGGTGACCCGCCCGACGCTGGAGGACGTGTACCTGGAAATGATCTCGACGGGAGCCCGGTCATGAACGTCCTCACCCTCGGGGTGCGCCGCGGCCGACTGGAGATCAAGCAGTTCCTCCGCAGCCGCGAGTCCGTGGTGTTCACCCTCGCGTTCCCGATCATCATGGTGACGATCTTCAGCCTGATCTACCCGGGGACGCTGGACTCGGGCGTGCGCTACAGCCAGTACATCGTGACTGGCATGATCGCCGCGGGGCTGCTGGCGACCGGGTTCCAGGGGCTCGGCATGCAGATCCCGATGGAACGCGACAAGGGGGTACTGAAGCGCCTCGCCGGCACGCCGATGCCCAAGGCGTCGTACTTCCTGGGCAAGATCCTCATGGTGCTCGCCATCGGCGCGATCTGCACCGCCCTCCTGCTCGTCTACGCCGTGCTGTTCGTCGGGGTCACGCTGCCCACCGACCCGGCGAGGTGGCTGACGTTCGCGTGGGTGTTCGTGCTGGGCATCACGGGGTGCACGCTGCTCGGCATCGCGGCGTCGTCCCTGGTCAGCACGGGGCGCGGGGCGTCGGCCGTGGTCACCCCGATCGCGCTGGTGTTCCAGTTCATCTCCGGGGTGTACTTCGTCTTCACCTCCCTGCCGACCTGGATGCAGCAGGTCGCGGCGCTGTTCCCGCTGAAGTGGATGTGCCAGGGCATGCGGTCGGTGTTCCTGCCGGAGTCCCAGGCCGCGTTCGAACCGGCCGGCAGCTGGGAGCTGGGCCGGGTGGCGCTGGTCCTGGCGGCGTGGGTGGTGATCGGCCTCGTGCTGTGCATGCTGACGTTCCGGTGGACGAGCCGGCGGGACGGCTAGCGGGCCGGGCGGCACTCTGACGTCAAGTCGACGGGTACTGACGCCAAAGAGGGTCTTGCGTGACATCACATGATGGTGTCACGATGACGCCATGCAAACGGGCTCCCTCTCCCTGTTCCGCCAGCGCGGCTTCGCCCTGCTCTGGACCTCCGGGCTGATCTCCTTCACCGGCACCTGGCTGCTCATGATCGCCCTGCCGATCTACGTGTTCCAGCTGACCGGCTCCGCGGCCGCGATGGCCGGTTCCGTGGTCGCGAGCGTGTCGGCCCGGCTGCTGTTCGGCACCTTCGCCGGCGTGTACGTGGACCGGTGGGACCGCAAGACGGTCATGATCGTCGGCAACCTGCTCCAGGCGGCGGTGATGGTCCCGCTGGCCCTGGTGCACAGCGGCAACGCCGTCCCCGTCGTGTACTGCGTGATCTTCCTCCAGGGCGCGATCAGCCAGTTCACCCAGCCGGCCGAGGGCGCGATGCTGCCCCGGCTGGTGGACGCGACCGACCTGACCGCGGCGAACTCGCTCAACCAGCTCAACAACAACCTCGCCCGGCTCGTCGGCCCGGCGCTCGGCGGCCTGTCGTCGGTCTACCTGGGCCTGGCCGGCTCGGCGCTGATCAACGGGGCCACGTTCCTGGTCGCCGCCGGCCTCGTCGCCGCGATCCCCGGCCGGCACCGCGCGGAGGTGGTCCTCGACAGCGAGACGGGCGCGGCACCGGAGCGGCACTTCGGCCGGGAGTTCGTCGGCGGACTCAGCCTGATCCGCCACAGCCGGGTACTCAGCGTCCTGCTCCTCGTGCTCACGGTGGGCGCGATCGGCGAGGGCATCATCATGGCGACGTTCGCCATCTTCGTCGACCGGGGCCTGCACGGCGGGGCACAGGAGTTCGGCCTGCTGATGTCCGCACAGGCCGTCGGGGGCATCCTGGGCGGGCTGACCGGCGGCTGGTTCGCCGCCCGCTTCTCGACGCTCCGGCTGCTGGTCTCCGGCCTGATCGTCTTCGGGCTGGTCGACCTGGCGATCTTCACCCTGCCCCGGTTCACCCCGGCGATCGTCCCCCAGCTCGGCCTGTGGGTGCTCGTCGGCGTACCGGCCGCCGTGGCCATGGCCGCTCTCATGACGATCATCCAGCGGGAGACGCCCGACGCCTTCATGGGGCGGGTGTTCGCCGTCATCGGGGTGCTGATGTCCGCCGGGTCGCTGGTCGGGGCCGGGCTGTCCGCGGCGTTCACCGAACGGATCGGCGTGATCAACATCCTCACGGTGCAGGCGTTCGCCTGGACCCTGGCGGGCGTACTCGTCGCGGTGTTCCTCCGGGGACTGCCGGAGCCCGCCGCCACCGGGGACGCGGCCGGCGGGGACGAAACGGCCCGGGACGAGACCGTCGGGACCGAGGCTGCCGGGAACGAGGCCGCCGCGCCGGTCACCGCCGGGGACCTGCCCGCCGCCCTACCCGCCGAGCGGACCGCCAGCCCGGTCTGACCCGCGCGGCGGGTGCCGCCGGGTCACCGGACACGGCCCGGCGACGCGGCCGCACCCGCCGCCCCACAGCGACGGCCCGGCGCGGGCCCGCCGCCGGGTCCGGAAGACACGCCGCGGGCCGCACCCCGTCGGAGGAGGTGCGGCCCGCGGCGCCGCGCTACTCGTACTCGTAGAAGCCCTTGCCGGTCTTGCGGCCCAGGTCACCGGCCGCGATCATGCGCAGGAGCAGCTCCGGCGGGAAGAACTTCGGGTCGTTGGTCTCCGCGAAGATGTTCCGCGTCGCGTTGGTGAGGATGTCCACCCCGGTCAGGTCCGTGGTCGCCAGCGGGCCCATCGCGTGCCCGAAGCCCAGCTTGCAGGCGACGTCGAGGTCCTCGGCGGACACGACCCCGGTCTCGACCAGCTTCACGGCCTCCATCACCAGGGCGGTGATCAGGCGGGTGGTGACGAAGCCGGCGATGTCGCGGTTCACCACGATGCAGGTCTTGCCGATCTCCTCGGCGAAGGCCCGCGCGGTCGCCAGCGCCTCGTCGGAGGTCTTGAAACCCCGGACGAGTTCGCAGAGCTTCATCATGGGTACCGGCGAGAAGAAGTGCGTCCCCACCACCCACTCGGGCCGCTCGGTGACCGCCGCGATCTGGGTGATCGGGATGGCCGAGGTGTTGGTGGCCAGCACCGCGCCCGGCTTGCAGATCTTGTCGAGGGCCCGGAAGATCTCCTGCTTGACCTCGAGCTGCTCGAAGACGGCCTCCACCACGATGTCGGCGTCGGCGGCGTCGCCGAGGTCCGTCGTCGTGGAGATCCGGCCGAGCGCGGCGTGCGCGTCGTTCTCGGAGATCTTGCCCTTCGCCGCGAACTTGGTCAGCGAGGCCTCGATCCCGGCCAGTCCGCGCGCCGTCGCCTGGTCGGTGAGGTCGCGGAGCGTCACCTGCCAGCCGGCCTGAGCCGCCACCTGCGCGATGCCGGAACCCATCAGGCCCGCACCGATCACCGCGAGTCGCCCCGCCATGTCCGTACCCCTCTCGTCAGCGTGTCCCGGGGTAGCCGTGAGCCAGTGCCCGGGTGCCCCCTGACCCTATTGTGCCCACCTACTGAACGGTCACTCAGGTGGGCCGAGTAGCTGCGCGGTGAGTACGCGAAATGTCACACTGAGTGTGTGCCTGGGTCGGAGAGTCTATCCCTGGTCGCGGGCCCGCTGATCGCCTTCTCGGTACTCGGCGGCCTCGCGCTGATACTGCGCTGGGCGTTCCGGGCGGAGCAGCGGATCGCCCCGCAGGACGTCGACTGGATCGCCTGGGACGACGCGCCGTGGCCCCCCGGAACCCGGGACTACGGGCTGCTGCGCGACGTGGCGATCGTGAACGGACCGGCCGCGGCGGACACCCTGCGTGATGCCCTGGCGCTGGTCAACATCCGCACGACGGTGGTGATCGAACCGGACGGCCGGGTACGGGTCCTCGTCTTCGACGACGAACTGGACCAGGCCAGGCGGGTACTGGGCTAGACCGCCCCGGGGGTGCCGACCCGCGCCGGCAGACCGTGCGGCCGCCGCGCGCCCCGCCGGAGCGCCCGGCCCGCCGTACCCGTCAGATGTCGAACTCGGCGTCGGCCGGGGCCACCCCGCGCTCCACGGTCACGCCCAGGCCGCGCAGGTCGGTGAGGAACCCCGGGTACCCCCGGTCGATGTGGTGGCTCTGACCCACCTCGGTGACGCCGTCGGCGCACAGCCCGGCCAGCACCAGCCCCGCGCCGGCCCGGATGTCCGTGGCCCGCACCGGGGCCCCCGACAGCCGCTCCCGGCCCCGGACCACCGCGTGGTGGCCGTCCGTCCGGATGTCCGCGCCGAGCCGGGACATCTCGTTCACGAACATGAACCGGCCGTCGAAGATGTTCTCCGTGATCAGGGACGCCCCGTCGCTGACCGCCGCGAGCCCCATCGCCATCGGCAGCAGGTCCGTGGCGAAACCCGGGAACGGCAGGGTCCGCACGTCCACGGCGCGCGGCCGGCCCGACATCCGGACCCGGAAACCGTCGGCGACCCCGGTGACCTCCGCGCCGGCCTGACCGAGCTTGTCCAGGGCCAGCTCCAGGAACGTCGGGTCGATGCCGTGCACCGTCACGTCGCCCCGGGTCATCGCGGCCCCGAACGCCCAGGTGCCGGCCACGATCCGGTCGCCGATCGTGTGGTGGACGACCGGGGACAGCGCGTCGACGCCCTCGATGACCAGGGTCGCCGTACCCGCGCCGTCGATCTTCGCGCCCATCGCGGTGAGCATCGCGCACAGGTCGACGATCTCCGGCTCGCGGGCGGCGTTGTCGATCTGGGTGGAGCCCTGGGCCAGCACGGCCGCCGTCAGCAGGTTCTCCGTCGCGCCGACGCTCGGGAAGTCCAGCCAGATCATCGCGCCGCGCAGCCGGGTGGCCTTCGCGATCACGTAGCCGTGCTCGTTGGTGATCGTCGCGCCCATCCGGGCCAGCCCGGACACGTGCATGTCGAGCCCGCGCGAACCGATCTCGTCACCGCCCGGGTGCGCCACCCGGACATGCCCCCGGCGGGCCAGCAGCGGCCCCAGGACGCAGATGGAGGCCCGCAGGCGGCGGACCAGGTCGTAGTCGGCCTCGACGCCCAGTTCGGCCGGAGAGTCGATCGTGACGGCGCAACACCGGTCGTCGACGGTCACCAGCTCCACGGCGCAGCCGAGCCGGCGGAGCACCTCGGCCATGATCGCGACATCGGTGATCCGGGGGACGTTGTGCAGGACGGTGCGGCCCTCGGCGAGCAGGGCGGCGGCCATCAGTTTCAGCGCGGAGTTCTTCGCGCCGACCACGGACACGTCGCCGGACAGCCGGACCCCGCCGTGCACTCTGATCAGATCCACCCGCCCAGACTACGTATGCTGGCCGCATGTCTGGAGTCCACCTCACCCGCATCTACACGAAGACCGGCGACGCGGGGAGCACCGGCCTCGGTGACTTCTCCCGGGTGCCCAAGACCGACCCCCGGATCGAGGCGTACGCCGACACGGACGAGACCAACGCCGTCATCGGCCTGGTGCTCACCCTCGGCAACCCGGCCGACGACGTGCGCGCCGTCCTGACCCAGGTCAACAACGACCTGTTCGACGTGGGCGCCGACCTGTGCAACCCGATCACCGAGAACCCGGCGTACCCGCCGCTGCGCGTCACCGAGGCCTACGTCACCCGGCTCGAGGGCTGGTGCGACGAGTTCAACGGGCGGCTGGCGAAGCTCGACTCCTTCATCCTGCCCGGCGGCACCCCGGCCGCCGCGCTGCTGCACCAGGCGCGCACCGTGTCCCGCCGGGCCGAGCGCCGGGTGTGGGCGCTGATCGAGGTCGACCCGGAGCGGACGAACGTGCTGGCCGCGAAGTACCTGAACAGGCTGTCGGATCTGCTCTTCATCCTCGGCCGGGTGGCCAACCCCGACGGGGACGTGAAGTGGGTGCCGGGCGGCGGACTCTAGGCCGCCCGGCACCGCACCGCCCTAGGAGGTCCCGGTGGTCGGGTCCGTCGAGCGGGACTGGTCGAGCACCACGTAGCCGAGGCTGTCGTACAGGTTGATGGCGACCCGGTTGTGGCCGAACACGTTGAGCAGCAGCGCCTCGTCGCCCGCCTCCAGGGTCGCCCGCTCGCCGAGCAGCATCGCCGCCCGGCCGTAGCCCTTGCCGCGGTGGGCGGGGGACGCCGACACCGAGTACACGAAGCTCTGGCCGGCGGAGCTGTGGTGCTTCAGCCAGATGAAGGCCACCCCCTCGCCGCCCGCCTCGATCGTCCACAGGGTGTTGTCCGGAGTGTCCAGACCCTGCGGGAGCAGCGCCGCGAAGTCCTCGTCGGCCTTGCGCCGGGCCGCCTCGGGCTCCATGCTGCCGGAGTTCACGATGTCGGCCAGGTAGCCGAGGATGTCGACCTCCAGCCACGCCGGGTACTCCTCCGCCGTCATCGGCCGCCCCAGCACCCCGGCCGGCAGCTCCGGCGCCGCGCCCAGCGCCTTCGCCATCGTCTGCGCGCGCAGCGGAATGTCGTCGAACAGCCGGGTGGGCTGCAACGCCTGCACGAAGACCCGGTCGGCGCCCTGTTCGCGGGCCCAGTTCTCCGCCCACGCCCGAGCCGCCCGGCCGTGGCCCCTGCCCCGGTGGCCGGGGTCGATCCAGATGTCGTCGATCCGGGCGTTGTCGCCGTTCAGCCCGACGGCCACGTACCCGACGGGCGTCTGACCATCGTGCACCGCCGCGACGACCGGCCGCAGCGCGCGGTCCCGGTGCGCCCGCGCCCAGGTGACCCGCTGTTCCCGCGAGCCCGCCGGCAGGCCCGCCTCAGCGTGCCGTGCCGCGACCCGCTGCTCCCAATGCGCACGCCAGACGGAGTCGTCGGCGAGAATATGAAATTCGGTCATCGGGTCACCTTAGCCGGCATACGCTTACCCGCATGACCCCGACGATCATGGCTGAGGGGCTGGTCAAGACCTATGGGCAGCTCACGGCACTCGATGGCCTGGACCTGGCCGTCCCGGAGGGCACCGTGTTCGGGCTGCTCGGCCCGAACGGCGCCGGAAAGACGACGGCCGTCCGCATTCTGACCACCCTGCTACGCCCCGACGCGGGAACCGTCTCCGTCGCGGGCATCGACGTACTCGCGCACCCGCAACAGGTGCGGCGCATCATGGGACTGTCCGGACAGTACGCGGCCGTGGACGAGTACCTGACCGGGTACGAGAACCTGGAGATGATCGGCCGCCTCTACCACCTGGGCAAGAAGACCGCCAAGGCCCGCGCCCTGGAGCTGCTCGAACGGTTCGACCTCACCGACGCCGCCAACCGTCCCGTGAAGACGTACTCCGGGGGCATGCGCCGCCGGCTCGACCTGGCCGGCGCGCTGGTCGCCCGGCCCCCGGTCATCTTCATGGACGAGCCCACCACCGGGCTCGACCCGCGCAGCCGGCTGGGCATGTGGGACGTCATCGGTGAGCGGGTGAAACAGGGTGCGACGGTGCTGCTGACGACGCAGTACCTGGAGGAGGCCGACCAGCTCTGCGACGACATCGTGGTGATCGACCACGGCCGCTCCATCGCGCACGGCACCCCGGACGAACTGAAGCGCGCGGTCGGCGGCGAACGCTTGGCGCTCACGCTGCGCAACGCGGCCGACCTCAACCTGGCCGTGCCGATCATGCGCGGGGTGGGCAACGGCGAACCGCGGGTCGACGCGGAGACGCACCAGGTCTCCGTCTCCGTCACCCGGGGCGCGCCGGCCCTGGTCGCCGCCGTCCGCGAACTCGACGCCACCGGGGTCGAACCCGTGGACCTGGCCGTGCACCGACCCACCCTGGACGACGTGTTCATGCAGCTCACCGGCGAACGGGCCACGACCGACGAGGAGGTGACCGCGTGAACCCGGTGGTCATGGCGCTCACCGACGGCTGGGTCGTCGCGAAACGCAACCTGATCAAGTTCCGGCGGATCCCGGACCTGGTGATCTTCTCCACCATCCAGCCGATCATGTTCGTGCTGCTGTTCGCCTACGTGTTCGGCGGGGCGATCAAGGTCGAGGGGGTGAACTACAAGGAATACCTGATGGCCGGCATCTTCACCCAGACCGTGGCCTTCGGGGCCGCCATCACCGCCATCGGGCTCGCCGAGGACCTGCAGAAGGGCACCATCGACCGGTTCCGGTCCCTGCCCATGTCCCGGGCCGCCGTGCTCATCGGCCGGACGACGTCCGACCTGCTCAACAACGTCTTCGTGGTACTGGTCATGTCCGCCTGCGGCCTGCTCGTCGGCTGGCGGATCCACGACGGCATCCTGCGCGGCCTCGCCGGCTTCGCGATCCTGTTCGGCTTCGGCTACGCCATGAGCTGGGTGTCCGCGCTGATCGGCCTGTCGGTGAAGACCGTCGAGGTGGCCCAGAGCGCCGGGTTCATCTGGATGTTCCCGCTGACGTTCCTGTCCAACGCGTTCATCCCGACGGCGACGTTGCCGAAGGTGCTGCAGTACGTGGCGGACTGGAACCCGATCAGCTCCATCGTGCTGGCGCTGCGGGACCTGTGGGGCAACGCGGGGCTGCAACGGCCGCCGGGGTTCACCGGGGAGCACCCCGTACTCCTGGCCGTGGGCTGGATCCTGCTGATCCTCGTCGTCTTCGTGCCGCTGTCGATCCGCAAGTACCGGCAGTCGGCGTCGCGTTAGGGGTACCGGGCCCCGCGCGGCCGCCCCGGGGCGGTGGTGCGGGGCCTCTCGCTGTCGCCCGGGGCTCAGCCCCGGCCCGGACCCGCCGCTTCCAACCAGCTCAGGAAGCCCGTGAGCGCCGCGTCCGCGATGGCGATCTCCACCGGGCCCCGGCCGCTGTTCAGCTGGAGGATGACGCTGCCGGCCGGCATCGCGAGCTGCTCGGACTCGTCCGGCGACCGCTTGGACACCACGGTCAGCTCGGGGCGGAGCAGGATCCGGCGCGGGTTGGGGGCGAGGCTGAACAGCCGGTACCACCGGAGTTCCTTGCCCGCGAACTGGCCCATCCCGACCGCCCAGCCCCGGCCCGCCACGCTGGAGGTGAGCCGGATGGACATGTCGACAGTTCCGCCGCCCCGGGAGATCACGAGGCGGCGGAGGAAGAGCAGGGCGAGCAGACACAGCAGGGCCAGGACGCCGATCCCGATCGCTATGACCACTCGCATCGGCGTCCGGCCCGGGGTTAGTGCGCGGCCGACTTGGCAGCGGCGGGGGCACACGACTCCGCGAGGACCGTGACCCCCTCGGACGTGACCGAGAGGAAGCCGCCGTTGACCGTGAACACCAGGTCACCGGTCTCCGTGCCCTTGATCACTACCTCGCCCGGCTCGGCCAGCTGGCCGAGGAGGGGGGCGTGCCCCGGGAGAACGCCGAGTTCACCCTCGGTCGTCCGGGCGCTGACCATCTCGGCCTCGCCGGTCCAGACCTTCTCTTCAACGGCCACAAGCTCTACGTGCAGCTTCTTCGCCACTTGACGACACTCCTACGCGCGAAGACGGGGAACGAGGTCGATCCTACTGGGCGGCGGGCGCTTTCGCAGAATCGGGTCGGCCTGCGGAAAGGCTAGATGTGAGCGCTGCCACCACCCACGGCCAGCGCCGCCGCTATCTTCCGGTTCGTCTCGTGCCATTCCTCGACGGGTACCACCGGGAGCACGTCGTCCCAGAGCGGCAGGCACGTACCCCGCAGCTGGATCATGCCCTCGGGCCGGCCGAAGAACCACCAGTGCAGGTGCGCCCCGCCGTCGCCCCACTTGTTGACGTGCACCCGGGCGATGCCGCCCAGCCCCATGACCGCCTTCTCCACCCGCTGCATGACCGGGCCCAGCTCGGCGGACAGGTGCGCCGGCAGGTCGTCGAGGTCGTGGTGGGCCCGGGGCTTGAGCATCACGATCGCCGGCAGCGACGGGGCCTCCCACATCCGGAGCACGACCCAGTTGTCGTCCGACCAGATCGTGTTCTCCGGCAGGCCGGCGACGCACCGGCAGTCGGCCGGGACCTCACCGTGCCGGGGCGGTTCCGGCAGCACCGGCGGCTCCAGCGACTTGACCCGAATCTCCCCCTCGAACGGGAAGATGTCCCAGTTCGGGATGCCCTCGGCCGGGAACGGGATGGGCTCGCCGATCGGGAGCCGCTGGACATAGGCGCTGGGGGTGGGCGTCTCAGTCATGATCAGCAGAATAGCGGCCGGTGCCGGGCGGGGCCGCCCCGTTGCGTACCCGTCGGAAAAGGGCCCGACCACCAACGGCGGCCGGGCCCTTCTCGGGTGAAACAGTTACTTCATCAGCTCCGCGGCGTTGCGCTCGAGGTCCTCGAGGCCACCGCACATGAAGAACGCCTGCTCCGGGAAGTGGTCGAACTCGCCAGCGGCGATCCGCTTGAACGCGTCGACCGTCTCCTTGATCGGGACGTAGGACCCGTCGACGCCGGTGAACTGCTTGGCGACGAAGGTGTTCTGCGACAGGAAGCGCTCGATCCGACGGGCGCGACCGACCACGATCTTGTCCTCTTCGGACAGCTCGTCCATACCGAGGATGGCGATGATGTCCTGCAGGTCCTTGTACCGCTGGAGGATCTGCTTGACCTCGGCCGCCACCGCGTAGTGCTCGGCGCCGACGATCTCCGGGGCGAGGATCCGGGACGAGGACGCCAGCGGGTCCACGGCCGGGTAGATGCCCTTGTCGGAGATCGACCGCTCGAGGTTGGTGGTCGCGTCCAGGTGCGTGAACGCGGTCGCCGGAGCGGGGTCGGTGTAGTCGTCAGCGGGCACGTAGATCGCCTGCATCGACGTGATGGCCTTGCCCCGGACGGAGGTGATCCGCTCCTGGAGCTCGCCCATCTCGTCCGCCAGGGTGGGCTGGTAACCCACGGCCGACGGCATCCGGCCCAGCAGGGTCGAGACCTCGGAACCCGCCTGGGTGAACCGGAAGATGTTGTCGATGAAGAGCAGCACCTCCTGGTTCGCGACGTCCCGGAAGTACTCGGCCATCGTCAGCGCCGACAGGGCGACCCGCAGACGGGTACCCGGCGGCTCGTCCATCTGGCCGAAGACCAGGGCGGTCTTGTCGATGACCTCGGACTCGGTCATCTCGGCGATCAGGTCGTTACCCTCACGGGTGCGCTCACCGACACCGGCGAACACCGAGGTGCCACCGAAGTTGTTGGCGACCCGGACGATCATCTCCTGGATCAGAACGGTCTTGCCGACACCGGCACCACCGAACAGGCCGATCTTGCCGCCCTTGACGTACGGGGCGAGCAGGTCGAGCACCTTGATGCCGGTCTCCAGCATCTCGGTCTTCGGCTCGAGGTCCTTGAAGGCCGGGGCCTTCCGGTGGATGCCCCAACGCTCGCCGAACTCGGCCTCGGGCTGGTTCATGCACTCGCCGATGGCGTTGAAGACCTTGCCCTTGGTGACGTCGCCGACGGGCACCGAGATCATCGAGCCCGTGTCGCGCACCTCGGCGCCCCGGACCAGACCATCGGTCGGCTGCATCGAGATGGCCCGGACCATGCCGTCACCCAGGTGCAGGGCGACCTCGAGGGTCAGGGTCTTCTTACCGCCGGCCAGCTCCACGTCGATGTGCAGAGCGTTGAAGATCTCCGGCATCTCGGTGCGCGGGAACTCAGCGTCGACGACCGGGCCGATGACCCGGACAACGCGGCCCACGCCGGTCTTGCTCTCTACAGCAGTGGTCATCACACTTCACTCCCTGCCGCCGCTAGCGCGTTGGCGCCGCCGACGATCTCACTGATCTCCTGGGTGATCGCAGCCTGTCGCGCGGAGTTACGGATCCGCGTCAGGTTCTGGACCATGTCATCGGCGTTGTCTGTCGCGGCCTTGCAGGCCTTCCGCCGAGCGGCCGACTCACTCGCCGCCGCGTCGAGCAGCGCCGCGTAGATTCGGGTGTTGATGTACTTCGGCAGCAAAGCGTCCAGAAGCACCTCAGCCTCCGGCTCGAACTCGTACGCCGGCAGCAGCTCCGCGTCCGCGTCGCGCGGCTTCTCCTGGACCTCCATCGGGCCAATGATCTTGGCCTCCGGGATCTGGGTCATCAGCGACTTGAACTGCGTGTAGACGATGTGCAACTCGTCGACACCCAGCACGCCGTCGCTGCCCGCGTGGTCGTCGCCGTCGTCCGCGCCGTGGGTGAACGCCTGGATCAGCGTCACCCCGATCTCGCGGGCGTCGGCGAACGTGGGCTGCTCGGAGAAACCGGACCAGCTCGCGGCCACCGCGCGGTTGCGGAACTTGTAGTACGCGAGGCCCTTGCGGCCCGTCACGTACAGCACCGGCTCCTTGCCCTCCGACCGGAGCTTCGTCATCAGCTGCTCCGCGGTCCGGATCGCGTTGGCGTTGTAGCCACCGCACAGACCACGGTCACTCGTGACGACGAGCACCCCCGCCCGCCGAACCCGCTCGCGCGGGGTCAGCAGGGGGTTGTCGATGTTGCTGGTGTTGGTGGCCAGCGCGGTGAGCACCCCGGTGATGGACCGGGCGTACGGCAGCGAAGCCGCCACCCGGGCCTGCGCCTTGGCGATCCGGCTGGTGGCGACGAGCTCCTGCGCCTTGGTGATCTTCTTCGTCGCCTTGACCGAACGGATCCGGCGATTCAGAGCACCGACATTGGCAGCCATCGCGCAGCCCTACTTCTTCTCGACCGGGGCGGCCGTGTAGCGCGTGACGGACTCGCGGCCCTCGGCCTCAAGAGCGGCCTGCGCCTCGGCGGCCGCGTTCGGCACGATCGCGTCGTCGGCGGCGAGGAACATCTGCTTGAAGCGCTCGATGGCCTTCTCCAGCTCCGCGACGGCGTCGTCGGACAGCAGCTTCGTGGTGGCGATGCCGCTCAGGAGGTCCTTGTGCGAGTGCCGCAGGTACTGGATGAACTCGGACTCGAAGCGACGGACCTCGGAGACCGAGATGTCGTCGAGCTTGTTCGTCGTACCCGACCAGATCGAGACGACCTGCTCCTCGACGGCGACCGGCTGGCCGACGCCCTGCTTGAGCAGCTCGACCAGGCGCACGCCCTTGTCCAGCAGCGCGCGGGACGCCCGGTCCAGGTCGGAGGCGAAGGCCGAGAAGGCCTCCAGCTCACGGAACTGGGCGAGGTCGACGCGCAGTCGGCCGGAGACGCCGCGGATGGCCTTGACCTGGGCCGAACCACCGACGCGGGACACCGAGGTACCGACGTTGATCGCGGGGCGGACACCCTGGTTGAACAGGTCCTGCTCGAGGAAGATCTGACCGTCGGTGATCGAGATCACGTTGGTCGGGATGTACGCCGAGATGTCGTTGCCCTTGGTCTCGATGATCGGCAGACCGGTCATCGAACCGCCACCGAGCTCGTCGGACAGCTTCGCGCACCGCTCGAGCAGACGCGAGTGCAAGTAGAAGACGTCACCCGGGTACGCCTCACGGCCCGGCGGGCGGCGGAGGAGCAGGGACACCGAGCGGTACGCCTCAGCCTGCTTCGACAGGTCGTCGAACACGATGAGGACGTGCTTGCCGGCGTACATCCAGTGCTGGCCGATGGCCGAGCCGGTGTACGGCGACAGGTACTTGAAGCCCGCCGAGTCCGACGCCGGGGAGGCGACGATCGTCGTGTACTCCATGGCCCCGGCCGCCTCGAGCGCGCCCTTGATGGAGGCGATCGTGGAGGCCTTCTGGCCGGTGGCGACATAGACGCAGCGGACCTGCTGCTTCGGGTCCCCGGTCAGCCAGTTGGCGCGCTGGTTCATGATCGTGTCGAGCGCGACCGTGGTCTTACCGGTCTTGCGGTCGCCGATGATGAGCTGGCGCTGGCCACGGCCGATCGGGATCATGGCGTCGATCGCCTTGATACCGGTCTGCATCGGCTCCTTGACGGACTGCCGCTGCATGACGGTCGGAGCCTGCAGCTCCAGCTCGCGGTAGCCCTCGGCCTCGATGTCGCCCAGGCCGTCGATCGGGTTGCCCAGCGGGTCGACGACCCGGCCGAGGAACGCGTCACCGACGGGGACGGAGAGGACTCGGCCGGTGCGCTTGACCGGCTGCCCCTCCTCGATGCCCTCGGCGTTACCGAGGATAACGGTGCCGATCTCGCGCACGTCGAGGTTCAGCGCCAGGCCCAGGGAGCCGTTCGCGAACTCGAGGAGCTCGTTGGCCATGGTCGACGGGAGACCGGCGACGCGGGCGATGCCGTCGCCAGCCTCGGCGACGGTGCCGACCTCCTCGCGGGAGATCTCCGGCTTGTAGGAGGAGACGTAGCGCTCCAGAGCGCCCCGGATCTCCTCCGACGAGATGGTCAGCTCGGCCATCTTCAGGTTCCTCTATTCATCGGGTCGTTAGCGACTCGGCGTTCAACGGCCCAGACGCTAGGCGTGAAGGTCGCTTAGTTGCGCCCGGCGAGGGCGTTGCGGGTCTCGGCGAGCCGCCGGAGGATGGTGCCGTCGTACAGGTCGTGACCGACCCGGACGCTGATGCCACCCAGGATCTCCGGATCGACGGTCACCTTGGCGGTGATCTCCCGACCGTACCGGCGGGCCAGCTCGGCGACGAGGCGCCGTTCCTGCTCGTCGGTCAGCGGGATGGCGACCGTGACGTACGCCACGGACCGGTTCCGCCGCTCGGCGGCCAGCTCGACGAGCCTGGTCACCGAACCGTCGAAGTTCCGACCCTCGAACCCGGCCACGGCCAGCTCCGCGAGGCGGCCGGTCACCGTCGTGGCCTTGCCCGCCAGCAGGTCGCTGACGAGCTGGACCCGGCGGGACCGCTCGGCGGTGGTGTCGGCGACCGCCGCGGCGAGCCGCGAGTCCCCGGCGACGACCTGGCCGAGCCGGAACAGCTCGTCCTCGACGTCGGCCAGCTGCCCGGACTTCTCCGCGCTGGCCAGCAGCGACTCGGCGCCGAGGCGCTCCGCCGCGTTGACCAGGTCGGTCGGCCGCGACCAGAGGCCGGAGGCCAGAGCACCGAGCAGCGTCGCCGCACCCGCGCCGACCTTGCCGGCGAGGATCTGGTTCAGCAGCGCCGAACGCTCCGTGCCGGTCCGGTTGGCGTCGGACAGGGCCCGACGCAGGCCCGGCTCACGGCCGAGCAGCGCGGCGACCCCGAGCACGTCACCAGCGTTCGCGGCCACGTCCTCCGCCGAGGCGGAGGCGACGTAGCTGTCGAGCTGGGCGCGGGCGGTCGCGTACGACTCCCGGCTGGCGGCCTGCATCAGCGCCGCCCGGCCGGAGACGCGTCGCTGTTCTCCAGCTCGGTCAGGAACCGGTCGACGGTGCCCTTCTTGCGAGCCTCGTCCGCGAGGGACTCACCGACGATGCGGCTGGCCAGCTCGACGGACAGCGTGCCCAGCTCGCCCCGCAGCTCGTGCAGGAGCGACTGACGGTCCGCGGCGAGCTGCTCGCGCCCGACCGAGATGATCCGGTCGCGCTCCTCCTGCGCCGCGGCGAGGATGTCGTCCTTGATCGAACCGGCGTCGGCGCGGGCCTCGTCGCGAATGCTCGCGGCCTCGGTCCGGGCCTCGGCGAGCTGCTGACGGTACTGCTCGAGCAGACCGTTGGCCTCCGCCTGGGCGACCTCGGCGCGCTTGATGCCGCCCTCGATCGCCTCGACCCGTGCCTCGTACGCCTGGTTCATCTTGGGGAAGACGAACTTCATCAGCACGAAGCACAGCAGGGCGAAGCCGATCGACCCGACGACAATTTCCTGCCAGATCGGGATGAGCGGGTTGTGCTCACTCGCAGCGATAATCATGGAAACTCCCGTTCCCTTGCGGAGCGGTTGTTAGGCCGGGTTCGAGAACACGAAGGCGAGCGCGAGGCCGAACAGCGCCAGCGCCTCGGAGAGCGCGAAGCCCATGAACAGGTAGGCGCGGGTCAGGCCAGCGGACTCGGGCTGACGGGCCGTCGCCTGGATGTAGGCGGCGAACACGATGCCTACACCGATACCGGGGCCGATGGCAGCGAGGCCGTAGCCGATCGAGCTGATGTCACCGGTGAGTTCGGCAAGCGTCATTTCGGTATTCCTCCTGGAGTATCTCGCGTGACTCTCACGCGAAACAGCTAACGGGGGTCTAGCTGAGTCCTAGTGCTCGTCGGCGAGGGCGCCCTGGAGCCAGGTGCCGGTCAGCAGGACGAACACGTACGCCTGCAGCAGCGCGACGAAGAACTCGAACAGCGTCATCGCGATGGCCATCGCGAAGGAGACCACGGACACGCCGTACGTGAAAGCGGTGCCGGCGTTGATCAGCATGAATCCGCCGAGCGTGAACACCAGCAGGATCAGGTGGCCGGCGAACATGTTCGCGAACAGACGCACCGAGAGCGTGACCGGCCGGACGATGAAGTTCTGGAAGAACTCGATCGGGAGCAGCAGCGGCTGCAGGTACCACGGCGCCGGCAGGACCAGGTGGTTCTTGAAGAACTTGCCCGGGCCCTGCGCCTGGATGCCGACGAAGATGTACATCACGTAGGAGATGATCGCGAGGACCACCGGGAACGCGATGTGGGTCATCGGCGAGATCTGCGCCAGCGGGATGATGCCGAACAGGTTCATGAAGACGATGAAGCAGAACAGCACCGTCAGGTACGGCACGAACCGGTCGCCCTTCGGGCCGATGATCTCCCGGCCGATGCCACCGCGCACGAACTCCATCACGGACTCGGCGATCCACTGGCCCTTGGTGGGGACGACCTTCGGCTTACGCAGCGCGACAGCGAACAGCACGATCAGGCCCGCGACCGCGATCCACATCATGATCGTGAACTTCGTGACCCACGGGTCGGTGCCCACGAGCGGGTCGAGGTAGAAGTCTTCGACCTTCGGCGGCCACGGAAGATCTTCCTTGGCGAGGATCGAGACGCTCACCGCACCATCCTTCGTTGTCGGGACAGAAGCGCTTACGCGCCAAGCTTCTTGACGACCAGGTAGATCGCCCCGGCCATACCGATCAACATGCCGATCATCATGCCGAAGTGCTTGGGCACATCCAGCCAGCGATCGACGATCCAGCCGAGGAAGCCCCAGATCCCGATTCCGGAGATCAGGTACCCGACGGCGGCCCAGCCGACGTTCGCGCCATCAGCTGAGCTGGGGCGCTTCGGCGGCTCTGGGTTGTCGGTCATGACGCGCAGACGATATCAGCCGAGGGTCGGATGAGTGACATCGACCCCCGGCGAACTGCCGGTACGCAGAATCCCACCGTAACCCCGCTCACATCGCGGGCTCATGCGGGTTGCGTAAACACGAACAGTCTACTAACTCGGTTCGATTTCGACGTACGGGATGCGGGCCTTCCACGTCCACACCGCCTGTGCGGTGGTCCACACGATGACCGCGCCGACCATGCTGAACGCCATCGCGTTGAGCCCCGCCCAATGTGTGTCCTTCAGCGCCGCCAGCCAGATGCCCAGCAGGATGAACTTCACCGAGTAGACCGTGAGCCCGACGGGCAGCAGCATCTTGCGGTTCACCGCGTCCGTCCAGGCGATGATCAGGTGCGACAGCACGTAGCCGACGCTGACCAGACCGACGCCGGCCGCCGCGCCGGCCGCGCCGACGGGACCCTGGAAGATCAGGCCGGCGAGGGAGGCGACGGCGAGGGCCGCGCCGCTGGCTGCGAGGGCGGTCGGCAGATGCCGGAGGCGCCGGGACAGCGCGGCACGGGTAATCATGCCGGCGATTCTACGCGGAGCCTCCGAGGAGGGCCCCGGCCAGCGGCCGCAGCGTGGACTCGATCTCATCGGCGGTGCGGGCGTAGGTGCGGTCGTCCAGGCCGTAGGGGTCGGCGAGATCGTCGGCGGGTACCGGTCGGGAGGCCCCGCGCAGCGCGTCCACGGCGGTGACGAGCGCCACTCCCCGGGCGTACAGCGACTCCGCGTCCCCGGTGAAGTCCGGCAGCTCCCCCGCGCGCCCGGCGAGCAGCCGGCCGAACTGTCCGAGCACGAATGTCCGGTTCGCGGCGGTCGGGCTGAGGTTCAGCACGTGGTCGTACTGCTCCACCGTCGCGGTCAGCACCAGGTCGGAGCCCTCGATGTGCCCGACGGTGAGCTGCCGGGCCCCGAAGCCGTCGGTGTCCCCGCCCCGGGCCAGCACCTGGCGGGCGGCGGGCGGGTTCATCGGCTCGCCCCGGTGCCAGCCGCCCGTGCCGGCGCTGTGGCTGTAGACCAGGCCGGCGTGCGGGCCGAGGGCCGTGAGGAGCAGCCGTTCGGCCATCGGGGAGCGGCAGATGTTGCCGACGCACACGTGGAGTACCGAGAAAGGGGTCACGCGGCCGCCTCGCTTCGCTCGACTACCGGCGACCCCGGCCCTGAGTCACCGATGAGCCCGACAAGCTCGCTCATTCCTGGTCTTCGTCCGCCAGGTCGGGGGCCACCTCGCGGAGCTGGTCCAGCGACAGCGCGCCCACCCGCAGGATCCGCGGCGTCGTGTGGGTGCAGTCCACGATCGTGGAGGTGAGCTGCTCGGGGGCGGCGCCGGCCTCCAGGTACACGCTGACCTCGTAGCCGAACTGGGTCCGCGCCTCGTCGGCGGTCACCGCGGCCGGGTCGGACGGCTTGTTCGCGCTGGACACGGCCATCGGGCCGGTCTCGCGGAGCAGTTCCAGGGCCACCGGGTGCAGCGGCATCCGGACCTGGATCACGCCGTCGGTGTCGCCGAGGTCCCAGTCCAGGCTGGGCGCGTGCTCGACGAGGATCGTCAGCGGGCCGGGCCAGAACGCCTCGACCAGGTCCCGGGCGGCGGACGGCAGCCCGTAGACCAGGCCGTCGAGCATCTGCCGGGAACCGACCATCACCGGGGGCGGCACGTCGCGGCCCCGGCCCTTGGCGCGCAGCAGGGTGCCGACGGACCAGGACTTGAAGGCGTCGCAGCCCAGCCCGTACACCGTGTCGGTGGGGAAGACGACCAGGTCGCCGCGCTTCACCGCCTCGACGGCCGCCGTCAGTCCACGGTCCCGCTCGGCCAGCTTGGCGCAGTCGTAGAGCATCACGTGCGCAAGTCTCGCACGACCGCCGCGATCTCCTCCACGGTCACGGCCCCGAGTCTCAGCACCTCGTAGGAGTCGCCGACGCACCGGACGATCGTCGAGGGCGTACCGATGGCCGCCGGGCCGCTGTCGACGTAGACCGCCGCCCTGGTCCCGAGCTGGCGCCGGGCCTCCTCCGCCGTGGTCGCGGCGGGCTCGCCGTGCAGGTTGGCGCTGGACACGGCCAGGGGGCCGGCCAGGGTCAGCAGCTCGCGGGCCACGGGGTCGGCGGGCATCCGGACCATGACCGTGCCGCCGGTCTCGCCGAGGTCCCAGCCGAGGTCATCGGCCTGCGGGACGACCAGGGACAGCGCGCCCGGCCAGAACCGTTCCGCCAGCGCCCGCGCGACCGGGGCGAGCGGGGCGGCGACCAGGTCGAGCTGGTCCCAGGTGCCGATCAGCACCCCGGAGGGCTTCTCCCGGCCCCGGCCCTTCGCCGTCAGCAGCCGGTCGACGGCGGCCTTGTCGAAGGGGTCGGCGGCGAGGCCGTAGACGGTGTCCGTCGGCATGACCACCAGTTCGCCGCGCAGCAGGGCCGCGACCGCCCCCTCGTGGTCGGTGCCCTCGTCCCGTGCGGGCGCGTCGTCCCGCGGGTGGCCGGTGTCCTGCCCCGTGCCGGGGTCCTGCGCCGTGCCGTCGTCCGGTCCTGTTCCGGTCATGCCCGCCTCCCCGTCGCGAAGCGCGGCCGGCCGGCGAGGTCCCGGTGCGCGGTGATCTCTTCCCAGTCGCCCGAGGCCCGCATCAGCTCCGGTACCGACTCGCCGTGCTGGTCGTCGTGTTCCATACCAAACCATCCCCCGGGACGCATCAGGCGCGCCGCGCGCACCAAGAGCGGACGGATGACCGACAGTCCGTCCGCTCCGCCGAACAGCGCGACGGCCGGATCGTGGTCGATCACCTCGGGCGGCAAGGCCTCTGTGGTGGGCACATACGGCGGATTCGTCAGCAGAAGGTCCACTGTGCCGTCGAGTTCGGCCAGGGTGGACGGATCGGTCGCGTCACCCGGTACCACCGTGACCGATGTATTTTGGGTGTTGCGGTGGAGCCACGGCAACGCGTCGGGGTCGCGCTCCACGGCGAAGACGACAGGGACCGTCCGTGCAACGGCGCACGCGATGGCCCCGGACCCCGAACACAGGTCCACGGCGATCCCCGTCCGGACCTTGGACAGTCCCCACTCGACCAGCAGCTCGGTCTCGGGGCGCGGCACGAAGACGCCGGGCCCGACCGCGAGCTCCAGCCCGGCGAAGTCCGCCCGGCCGGTGAGATGCTGGAGCGGTATCCGCTCGGCCCGCCGGGCGACCAGTTCCTCGAAACGCGCGACCAACGAGGGAGGGAACTCGTCGACGAGTACCAGTCTGCCCCGTGGGACATCCAGTACATAAGCCGCAAGTAGCTCCGCATCCACCCTGGCTGACGGCACCCCGGCAGCCCTCAGACGTGAAGTCGCCTCCGCGATCAGCCGTCTGGGCATGTCCTTACCCGCTCCGTACACCCCATAATCATCACTGCAGCCCCAAGAGCCGGACCGGAAGGGGGGTATAGCGTGGCCTCCACCATCGAGCGCATCCGCAGACTGCTGCGCGCGAACCGGTCCGCCGAGGCCTCGACCCTCGCGGAACGCCTCGCCAACAGCACCCTCGATCCCGAGGAGCGGGCCAGCGCCCTGGTGCTCCGCCTGTCAGCTCTGGTGAATCTCGGCCGCACCGTCGAGTGCGCCCAGGCGGTCGACGCGGTGTTCGCGGCCCTCAAGGACTGGTACGACCCCACGCTGTACGGCCGCGCCCACGCCATCGCCGCGATAGTCGCCCACGTGCAGGGCTCCCTCGACAACTGCGTCACGCACCTCGTGCGCAGCGCCCGCGCCCTGTCCTCGGTCGCGCCCGCCAACGTCGACACCGCCCTGGGCTGGCACAACCTCGCCATGGCGTACTCGTACATCGGCTTCCACGGCCACGCCCTCGGCGCCATCGAACGCTCCCGCGAGGTCGGCGCCGAGGTCGGCGTGCCCGAGGAGGAGCTGGCCACGCCCAGGGTGCGGCTGCGGCTCGCCGTGGCGCTCGACCACACCGGGGACACCGACGGCTGCCTGCGCGTCCTGCGCGACGTGTACGCGGAGCTGTGGCGGTACGTGGAGTCCGGCGCCGTCCCCCGGCTGCGCCCCACGATCCAGGGCAACTTCGGGTACGCGGCGGCCCGGCTCGCCGCCCTCGGCGAACCCATCGAGGTGGACGCCGCCCGGCTGCTGCGGCACGTCGGCGACAGCGTCCGTTCACGTGAGCTGCGTCACCTCGGCGACGTGTGCCTGACCATCGCCGACGGCCGGCCCATCGAGGCCCTCGTCCGGCTCGGCACCCTCGAGGTCTCCCCCGACACCCTCGGCCCCGCCGAGCCCCGCCGGCTGCGCGCCCTGGCCCACCTGCGGGCCAACGACCCGGCCGCCGCGTATCGGGAGGACCGGCACGCCTTCCGGCTCGCCTCCTCGCACCACGACAAGATCCGCGACCTGTTCGTCGACGGGGTCGCCGCCTGGCTGGACCACGCGGACCTGCGCCGCACCGTCGCGCAGTACCACGGGCAGGCGCTCACCGACCCGCTCACCGGCCTGCCGAACCGCCGGCACCTCGAGCACTACGTCACGACCATGGCCCAGCGCGGCCAGCCGGCCATCCTCGGCGTCGTGGATCTCGACAAGTTCAAGGCCATCAACACCAACCACGGGCACCTCGCGGGCGACGCGGTGCTCCAGCGGATCGCCGGGATCCTGCACAAGGTGATCCGGCGCGGGGACTTCGTGGCCCGGTACGGCGGCGACGAGTTCGTGCTGGTGCTGCCCGAGACCCAGATCGCCGAGGCGCACGAGATCGCCGCCCGGGTGGCCGCCGCGATCACCGCCGAGGACTGGGACGCGCTGGTGCCCGGGACGCCGGTCGGGGTGACCATCGGGTGGTCGGAGACGAACGGGGTGGACACCGTCGCCTCGGCGTTCACCAGCGCGGACGTGGCGATGCTGCGCGCCAAGGAGAAGCCCGCCGAGGGCGTCGCAGCCAGGGAGTGGCTGCGACACTCGGCGTAGCCGCTACTTGCGGCCGAACTCCTCGCCCGCGATCCGCGCCTCCCGGTCGGCCGTCGACAGCGCGTCCAGCACCCCGTCGAGCTCCCCGTTGAGGACCAGGTCCAGGTTGTACGCCGTGAAGCCGATCCGGTGGTCGGAGATCCGGTTCTGCGGGTAGTTGTAGGTCCGGATCCGCTCGGAGCGGTCCATCGTGCGGACCTGCGACTTGCGCACGTCGGACGCCTCGGCGTTGGCCTGCTCCTGGGCGTGCAGCAGCAGCCGGGCGCGCAGCACCCGCATCGCCGACTCCTTGTTCTGGAGCTGGGACTTCTCGTTCTGGCAGCTCACGACCACCCCGGTCGGGATGTGCGTGATCCGCACCGCCGAGTCGGTGGTGTTGACGGACTGGCCGCCGGGGCCGCCGGACCGGTACACGTCGATCCGCAGGTCGCCCTGGTTGATCTCGATGTCCACCTCCTCGGCCTCCGGGAGCACCAGGACGCCGGCCGCGCTGGTGTGGATCCGGCCCTGCGACTCGGTCGCCGGCACCCGCTGCACCCGGTGCACGCCGCCCTCGTACTTCAGCCGGGACCACACGCCGCGGCCGTCCTCGGGCACGCCCTTGGTCTTCACCGCCACGGAGACGTCCTTGAAGCCGCCCAGGTCGGTGTTCTCGGCGTCGATGACCTCCGCGACCCAGCCGTGCTTCTCCGCGTACCTCAGGTACATCCGCAGCAGGTCCCCGGCGAACAGGGCCGCCTCCTCGCCGCCCTCGCCGCCCTTGATCTCGATGATCACGTCCTTGGCGTCGTTCGGGTCGCGCGGCAGGAGCAGCTCGGACAGCTTCTCCTCGATCCCCGGGATCCGCTCTGCCAGCTCGACGGCCTCGGCCGCGAACCCCTCGTCCTCGCCGGCCATCTCCTGCGCGGCGGCGAGGTCCTCGCGGACCTGCTCCAGCTCCTTGGCGGCGGCGGCGATGCCGTTGAGCTCCGCGTACCGGCGGCCGACGCGGCGCGCGAGGGCCTGGTCGGCGTGGATCGCCGGGTCGGAGAGCTGCTTTTCCAGGTCGGCGTGCTCGGCGAGCAGCGAGGAAAGCCTGTCCGTGCTCATGCGTGACTCCTGTGACGGCTGGGGCGGGGCTCGGGGCGGAATGTGGGGCGGGACTCCGGGCCGGGGCTCGGGCGGGACTTTTCGGGCATCAGGGATACGAGAACGCCGCCCACCCCGAAAGTACGGGGTGGGCGGCGTCGGTGAAGCTACTTGGCGGCGGTCTTCGCGTACTTCTTCTGGAACTTCGCGATCCGACCACCGGTGTCGAGGATCCGCTGCTTGCCGGTGTAGAACGGGTGGCAGGCCGAGCACGTCTCAACGTGCAGCGAGCCGCCCTTGACGGTGCTGCGGGTGGAGAAGGTGCTGCCACAGGAGCACACGACCTCGGTCGCGACGTACTCCGGGTGAATGTCCTTACGCATAGCGCGGGTCCTCTCGATGTGGTCGCCGGGTCGCCTTCGCGGGTTCGCGGGGCGGGAACCGGTACCTGGCCGATGTAACAGTCTGCCATGGGGTGGCTATTCCAGGCCGTGAGGGGTGGCCTAATGCACTGGCCCCGGAAGCTGTGATCGGGCAGACTCGGCGACCATGAGTAGCCGGCGGTGCGGGGCGTTCCCGCGACAAAGAAGGCAGTGTTCGAAACGCTTCTAGGCGTTTCGCCCCTTTCTGGCTCTCTCCTCGGCACCGCACTCCGGTGACCGGAATCACCCCTCCCTAAGGACTTCCCATGATCCACCTCGACGAGGTGGTGGACCCGGTGCTGCTCGCGACCATGGTCGCCGAGGGGTACATCCGGGTCCGCCCGCACCCGACCCTGCCGCTGACCATCCACAACTACAGCGAGAAGGCCCAGTACGAGAGCGCGTGGAACGCCGCGACCCTCGCCTGCCGGGGCCTGATCAGCCACACCGGCACCGGCGAGGTGCTGGCCCGGCCGTTCCCGAAGTTCTTCACCTACGGCCAGGCCCAGGTGGGGCCGCTCGACCTGTCCGCGCCGGTGTCCGTCACCGACAAGGCCGACGGGTCCCTCGGCGTGCTGTACCCGGCCGGGGACGGCCACCAGATCGCCACCCGGGGCTCGTTCGCCAGCGACCAGGCCCTGCACGCCACCGCGCTGTGGCGGGAGCGCTACGCGGACTACACGCCGCCGGCGGGGCTGACGCTGCTGTTCGAGATCGTGTACCCGGCGAACCGGATCGTGGTGGACTACGCCGGCCTCGACGACCTGATCCTGCTCGGCGCGGTCTCCACCGCGACCGGCCTGTCGCTGTCCCCCGACGACCTGGCGTGGCCGGGCCCCCGGGTCGAGTCGTTCGGCTACCCGACGCTGGGCGCGGCGCTGGCCGCCGAGCCCCGGGCGGGCCGCGAGGGGCTGGTCGTGCGGTTCACGGGCTCGGAGCGCCGAATCAAGATCAAATATGAGGAGTACGTGGCCCTGCACCGCGTCGTCACCGGCCTCAACGCCCGGGTGGTGTGGGAGGCGCTGGTGGCCGACGCGTTCGCCGAACTGGTCGAGCGGCTGCCCGACGAGTTCCACGACTGGGCGCGGGCCGTGTCGGCGGAGCTGACCGCGCAGGTCGAGGCGGAGGTCGCCCGGGTCGAGGAGGTCTACGACGGGATCGTCGCGGGGCTGCCCGACGGCTGGACCCGGAAGGACTTCGCGCTGGTCGCGGGCACGCACCCCGACCGGGGCTGCCTGTTCAGCCGGCTCGACGGGCGCGACTACCGACCATTCCTGTGGCAGACGGCCAAGCCGGCGGCAGACTGGACCCCCACGGGTCGAGTATTCGATGAGGAGAACGCATGACCGAGCGGGTGACGCTCACTGTGACGCGCGGGCTTCCAGCCTCCGGGAAGTCCACCTGGGCCCGGTCCGAGGAGGGGGTCCGGGCCGGGGTCCGGGTCAACCGGGACGACCTGCGGCGGATGCTGCACGGCTCGCACCTCGGTACCGGGTGGGCGGAGAAGCAGGTCACCGTCGCGCAGAAGGCCGCCGTCGAGGGGCTGCTGCGCGCCGGTACCAGCGTGATCTGCGACGACACGAACCTGCGGGCCCGGGTGGTGCGCGAGTTCGCCGAGCTGGCCGCCTCGTGCGGGGCCGGGTTCGTGGTCCGCGACTTCACCGACGTGGACGTCGCCGAGTGCGTGCGGCGCGACGCCGGGCGGGACAAGGCCGAGCAGGTCGGCGAGTACGTGATCCGGAGCATGTACGAGCGCTACCTCGCCGGCAAGAAGCTGCCGCTGCCCCTGCCGGAGCTGGCCACCGCCCCGACGGACCCGGAGCGGCCCTACACCGCGCCGGTCGGCGGGGCCGACGTCATCCTCGTCGACATCGACGGGACGGTGGCGCTGATGGGCGACCGCAGCCCGTACGACTGGGCCCGGGTCGGCATCGACCAGCCCAACGGGCCCGTGATCAGCGCCGTGCGGGCCATGTACGCCGCCGGCCACCAGGTCGTCTACTGCTCCGGGCGCGACGAGGCGTGCCGGGCGGAGACGGAGGCGTGGCTGGACAAGTATGTCGGGCTGCCGTACGTGGGGCTGTTCATGCGGCCGGCCGGGGACCAGCGGAAGGACTCCATCGTGAAGAAGGAGATCTTCAACCGCGAGATCCGGGAGAAGTACCAGGTGGCCTGCGTGTTCGACGATCGAATGCAGGTCGTCCGGATGTGGAGGTCGCTCGGGCTCACCGTGATGCAGGTGGCCGACGGCAACTTCTAGGCCCGGTCCGCGCGCCCCCGCGTACCCCGCTGAGGGGTTTGATCTGGGAACGACTGTGGCCCGCCGGAGAACCGGCGGGCCACAGTCAGGTCGGGGACTACTCCCCGGGCGTCGACTTCGCGATCTGCATCAGGAACTCGACGTTCGTGCTCGTCTTCTTGAGCCGGTCCAGCAGCAGCTCCAGAGCCTGCTGCTGGTCGAGCCCGTGCAGCACCTTGCGGAGCTTGTGGACGATCGCCATCTCCTCGCCCGACATGAGGATCTCCTCGCGCCGGGTGCTCGACGCGATCACGTCGACGGCCGGGAAGACCCGCTTGTCGGCGAGCTTGCGGTCGAGCTTGAGCTCGGCGTTGCCGGTGCCCTTGAACTCCTCGAAGATGACCGTGTCACCGGTCGAGCCAGTCTCCACGAGCGCCGTGGCGAGGATGGTCAGCGAGCCGCCGTTCTCGACGTTGCGGGCCGCGCCGAGGAACCGCTTCGGCGGGTACAGCGCGGTCGAGTCGATACCACCGGACAGGATCCGACCGCTGGCCGGCGACGCGTTGTTGTACGCGCGGCCGAGGCGGGTGATCGAGTCCAGCAGGACGACGACGTCGTGCCCGAGCTCCACGAGCCGCTTGGCCCGCTCGATCGCGAGCTCGGCGACCGTGGTGTGGTCCGACGGCGGCCGGTCGAAGGTGGAGGCGATGACCTCACCCTTCACCGAACGCTGCATGTCGGTGACCTCTTCGGGCCGCTCGTCCACGAGGACGACCATGAGGTGGCATTCCGGGTTGTTCGTGGTGATCGCGTTGGCCACGGCCTGCATCACCAGCGTCTTACCGGCCTTCGGCGGCGACACGATCAGGGCACGCTGGCCCTTGCCGATCGGCATCACCAGGTCGATGACCCGGGTGGTGAGCACGTTCTGGTCGGTCTCGAGCCGCAGACGCTCCTGCGGGTACAGCGGGGTCAGCTTGTAGAACTCGGGGCGGTTGCGCGCCGCGTCCGGCTCCATGCCGTTGACCGTGTCGAGCCGGGCCAGCGGGTTGTACTTGTCCCGCCGCTGCTCGCCGTCCTTCGCCTGCCGGACGGCACCGGTGACCGCGTCGCCGCGCCGCAGCCCGTACTTGCGGACCTGCGACATCGAGACGTAGACGTCGTTCGGGCCGGACAGGTAGCCGGTCGTGCGGATGAACGCGTAGCTGTCGAGCACGTCGACGATGCCGGCCACCGGGACGAGCACGTCGTCCTCGTTGAACTGCTGCTGCGGCTCGCGCTCGTTGCCGCCGCCCTCGCCACGGTCGTTGCGACGGCCCCGACGGTCGCGGAACCGGCTGCGCCGACCCCGACGGTCGCCGTCGTCGTCCCCGTCGTCGTCCCGGTCCGGACCCCGGTCCTCGTTGCGGGCCTGGCCACGGTTGTTGGCCTGGTCCGCGTCGCGGGCCGGACGCTCGGAGCGCTGGTTGTTCCGCTGGCCACGGTCGGCCTCGTCGGCCCGGCCGGCGCCACGCTCGCGGCGCTCGCCGCGCTCGCGGTTGCCCTGCTCCTCGGTCCGCTCGGTCCGCTCGCCGCGCTCCGTGCGCTCGCCGCGCTCCGTGGTCCGCTCGTTGCGACCCTGCGAGTCCTGGGCACGCTCTCCGCGCGCCGGACGGCGCTCGTTGCGGGCCTCGTCGGTGCGGGTGCTCCGGGTGGCGGGCTCGGCGTTGGTCCGCTCCGCGCTGGCGCGCTCGGTGGCGGGCCGCTCGGCGTCGGCGCGCTCGGTGCGCGCGGGCGTCTCGGTCCGGCCGGCGGGCTCGTCCGCGGGGGCCTCGGCGGCGGCACGGCCGCCACGGGGCTGCGGCGGGCCGGCCGGGCGGGTGGCCCGGCGGGCGCGCGGCTCGGAGCGGGAGTCGTCCCCCTGTTCGGTGCCGGGCAGGCTGGGCTGCTCCGCAGCGGCAGCGGCCGGCTTCTCCGGGGCGCTGCGCCGCGTCGTCGCGGGCGCCTCGCTGGTCGTTCCAGCGGTGCCCGTGACCGGCACACCCTGGTTGGTCTGAATGGCTGCGATCAACTCGCCCTTACGCATGCGCGCCGTCCCCGAAATGCCGAGCGACGAGGCCATGGTCTGCAGCTCCGGCAGGAGCATGGCCTGCAGGCCGGTGCCCGTACGCCGACGCCGAGAGGTGCCAGCGGTCTCCGGCTTGTCGGCCGGCGCTGCGGTGTCGGTGACATCCGACTTCTGGTCGGTGATGTCGCTCAATGGTTTCCTTCCATCGATTGGCCCGGGTGTTCGCCACGAAGATCTGACGGTGACACCGAACGGCCCGTGAAACCCCGCGTCAAGATGCTCGCGGGTCTAGAACAGCCAGAAGACGCGGCCGAATGGTGACTGGCGGCGCTTGCCGTCGGACCCGCGATCCGTTCGGGGTGTGTGGGGGTGTCATAGCGATGTGCATCGAGATGACTTTATCCACGGAAGAACGGGGCACAAGCCCCGCCTGATCGCGCGCTTCGGGCGACTGTTCTCGCTTAAGCGTAGTCAACGTTGCCTAGCTGCGGCAACAGGGTCACCCCCCGCGTGTCGCTAATGAGATATCCGAGCCCCGGTCGTGTCAACTCGAAGGGGCCAGGAAGCGAAGTTATGACCGGTTATATCCGGTATAACACTGTTGTCGGGGACAAACGCTAGCACGCTCGGTCCGGCCCCGCTCACCACCGCCGGCACTCCCCTCGACCGCAGGTCAGCCACCAGTTCGGCCGTGGCCGGCGCGCCGGCCGCCCGGTAGCCCTGGTGCAGGCGGTCCTCGGTCGCCGCGAACAGCAGTTCCGGCGCGTGGGTGAGCGCGTGCACGAGGAGCGCCGAGCGGCCCGCGTTGAACGACGCGTCGACGTGCGGCACGGTCGCCGGCAACGCCGCGCGCGCCTCCTTCGTCAGCCCGCGGTCCTGCGGAACGAAGATCACCGGATGTACCGCCGGATGCGGTGCCACGGACACCGCCCGGGCCCCCTCGGCCCCCGTCCAGGCGATCGTGAACCCGCCCAGCAGGCACGGCGCGACGTTGTCGGGGTGCCCCTCCAGCTGGTCGGCGAGCCGCAACGCCTCCGCCCGGTCGTCCGGCGCGCCCGCCAGGGCCCGGGCCGCGAGCACCCCGGCGACGATCGCGGCCGAACTGGACCCCAGGCCGCGGGCGTGCGGGATCCGGTTCACGCAGGTCAGGGCCAGGCCGGCGGGGCGGGGGTGGCCGAGGTCGTCGAACGTGGCGTACATGGACCGGATGATCAGGTGCGACTCGTCGGTGGGCACCTGGTCCGCGCCCTCGCCGGTGACCTCGACCGTGACGCCGGGCGCGGACGTGACGGTCGCGGTCACGTCGTCGTACAGGTCGAGCGCGAGGCCCAGCGCGTCGAAGCCCGGACCGAGGTTCGCGCTGGTGGCGGGCGCGTGGATGGTGACCATCCCGGCAGCCTACAAAGGGCACCCGGGAATGTCGCACGGGTGTGGCAGTATGTCCGCCATCCGGACCACCGGCATAAGGGGCTACGTGGACGTGCACAACTACCAGCTCGTGAGTTACGCCTTCGCCGCGCTGACCGCGTTGATGCTGATCGGCGGGCTCATCTTCGCGGGCGTCACCCTCAGGCGCAACGGCCGGGCCTCGGTGCTGGCCCTCGCCGCGTGCGCGGCGCTGCTCATCGGTCAACTGGTCTACACGTTCGGCTACCAGGCCATTTCCTACTCGGGCGAAGGCTTCATCGCGGTCACCGCGATCGGCGGCCTGCTGCACATGCTGGGAATCGCGCTGCTGCTGGCCGCGGCGCTGCTCCCCCGCACGCCGGGCACGCCGCGGCCGACCGAATGGGGGCCCTCGCAGCAGGGTCCCGGCGGGTGGAGCCCGCAGCCGCCGGACCACGGCGGCGGCTGGAACCCGCCGGCCCAGCAGGTTCCCGGCCAGACTTCCCCGGGTGGCTGGGCGCCGCAGCAGGAGCAGGGGTGGAGCCCGCAGGGTGGCTGGGGTCCCGCCGCCCCCGGTGGCTACGACCCCGGGGCGCCGCAGCAGGGCGGGCCGGGTTACCAGCCCGGCGTGGCCCCGCAGTCGGGTCCGCCGTACCCGCAGCAGCCGCAGTCCGGGCCGCCCTACCAGCAGCCGCATCCGCCGCAGTAGGGGGCGGTTGGCGGGCCGGTGAGCCTGGCGGGCCGGTCGGAGCGTTCCGGATCGACGGGCATCCGCCGGACCGGCGGGGAGGCGCGGTCCGGCAGCGGACGGGGGCGGTGACCGGTCGGAGTCCGCAGGCGGTGACCGGTCAGCACCGGAGATCGGCGACCGGTCGGAGCGGCCGTGACCGGTGGGCGGCCTCGGGGCGGTCAGGCCGGGACGGGTTGGGCGCGACGGAGTTTCGCAGTCGCGACGTACCAGCAGATCGCGTAGGTCAGTGTCAGGGCGCCGCCGACGGCCACGATCACCCGCGCGGGCACGTGGTCGGACAGTACGCCCGCCGTGCCCTGGCTCAGCGACACCGCCAGGAACGCGATCATGACGTCGGCGCTGAACACCCGGCCGCGCAGCCCGTCGGGCACCTCGCGTTGCAGGGCCAGGCTGGACATCGCCCAGTTCCCGCCGCCGGCCATGTGCGCGACGGCCACCAGGATCAGGGCCAGCCAGAACCAGGGCGTCAGACCCACCATCAGGTACGCGACGCCGTACGTCGCCATCGACACCGCCAGGCCGGGCAGCAGCCAGTTCTGCCGGCGCAGTACGACGCCCCGCAGCAGCACCGGCCCGAACAGGGCGCCCAGGCCCCGCGCGGCGAACAGCGCGCCCAGCCCGAGCGGTCCGACGTGGAACACGGTGGCCGCGAGGATCGGGAACACGGCGAGCACGCCGTTGCCCACGCCCACGGCGCACTTGACGGTGATCAGGGCGCGGACCCGGGGCCTGACCCGCAGGTACCCCATGGACTCGCGCAGCGCCGCCCACGCCGAGACCGCGACGGTCGTCCGGACCGCCTGGAACGGGCGGCGCACCCGCAGTTGCAGGACGATCGCGACCACCAGGCAGAGCGCGCCGCCGACGAAGGACCAGTACGGGCCGAAGGCGGCGCTGGACATCCCGCCCAGGGACGCGCCGAGCACGGCCATCGTGCCCCAGGCGCTGCCGGTGAGCACGCTCGCGGCCGGCAGGTCCTTCTCGTCGAGCAGATTCGGCAGCGCGGCCTGGGCGGCCGGGGAGTAGAACGCCTTCGCCACGGCCATCGAGCCCATCGCGACCAGCGCCAGCCAGGCCATGCCCGGGCTGCGCACCAGGAGCAGGAGGAGCACCGCCAGGATGCTGACCGCGTTGGCCCACAGCACGATCTTCTTGCGGTCGAGCCGGTCGGCGAGCGTGCCCGTGTACGGCAGCAGCAGCGCCATGCAGCCCGTGTCCACGGCGAGCATCAGGCCGCCCCAGACCCCCGAGCCCGTGAGCTGCTGCAACAGGACCAGCAGCGGGACCATCACGAACCAGTCGCCGCCGAACATGATGAGTTCGGCGCCGAGCATTCTCCGGAAGTCGGCGTTGCGGGTAAGGAGCTTGAGGGGGGCGGACACGTTACGACCCTAGCGCATGGGGGTACGTGTGCGGATGTGGTGGATCCCGGGGCGTGACGGGTGGTACTCCGGGGCGCGGGAGGCGTGGGGGCGCGGTGGTGTGGAGTCGTGGGCTGGTGGGCGACGCGGGGAGCGCGGACGGGACACGCAGTCGGGGGGCAACGCGCGGAGCGCGGACGGGACACGGGGCCGGGGGGCAACGCGGGGAGCGCGGATGGGGCGCGGGGGCTCGTAACCAGATGAAGGGTTTCCGGGAGGTCCGTGGGGACCTCCCGGAAAGGGGCTACGCCAGGCCGAGCTCGTGGGCCGCGCGCGGTGCGTCGACCGGGATGGTGATCGGGGCCGGGGCCGAGGCGACCGCCCAGTCGGGGTCCTTCAGGCCGTGGCCGGTCACCGTGCAGACGATCCGCGAGCCGCGCGGGAACAGGCCCTCGGCCGCGCTGGCCAGGAGGCCCGCGACGCTCGCCGCGCTGCCCAGCTCCACGAACACGCCCTCGGTGCGGGCCAGCAGCTTGTACGCCGCCAGGATGTCGCGGTCCGTCACCGAACGGATCAGGCCACCGGAGGCGTCCCGGGCGTCGAGCGCCTTCGTCCACGAGGCCGGGTTGCCGATCCGGATCGCGGTCGCGATGGTCGACGGGTGCGCCACGACCTCGCCGCGCACGATCGGGTCCGCGCCGGCCGCCTGGATCCCGATCATCTTCGGCCGGCGGGTGCTGTTGCCGGCCTCGAAGTCCTCGCAGTAGCCCATCCAGTACGCGCTGATGTTGCCCGCGTTGCCGACCGGCAGGCAGTGGTAGTCGGGGGCGTCGCCGAGCGCGTCGACGATCTCGAACGCGGCCGTCTTCTGGCCCTGGAGGCGGTCCGGGTTCACCGAGTTGACCAGGGCGACCGGGTAGTCCAGGGACAGCTTCGACGCCAGCGCGAGGCAGTCGTCGAAGTTGCCGTCCACCTGGAGCAGGCGCGCGCCGTGCACCAATGCCTGGGCCAGCTTGCCGAGCGCGATCTTGCCCTGGGGGACGAGAACGGCGCAGGTGATGCCGGCCCGGGCGGCATAGGCGGCAGCGGACGCCGACGTGTTGCCCGTCGAGGCGCAGATGATCGCCTTCGCGCCGGACTCGACGGCCTTGGACACGGCCATCGTCATGCCCCGGTCCTTGAAGGAACCGGTCGGGTTGGCCCCCTCGACCTTGAGGAACACCTCGCAGCCCGTGCGCTCGGACAGGCCCGGGGCGGCCACCAGCGGCGTGCCGCCCTCGTGCAGCGTGATCACGGGCGTGGCGGCCGTGACCGGCAGCCGGTCCCGGAACTCTTCGATCAGTCCACGCCACGCAGCCATGCTGTGCTCCTTCTGTTCTTCAGTTCTCGGCCAGGCCGTCGAGCGACCCCTTCGTCGTCGGTCTCCGGCGGAGGTGCCGGTCCTGGCCGTGTTTCCGTCTAGCTCTCGACCCGCATCACGCTGGCGACCTCGCGGACCATGTCCATGCTCCGCAGCTCCGCGACGGTCGCGGCCAGGGCCGCGTCGGTCGCCGCGTGCGTCACGACCACGAGCACGGCGTCGTTGCCGCGTCCGGACTGCTTGACCGTCGAGATGCTCACCGAGTGCTGGGCGAACACCCCCGCGACGGCCGCCAGGACGCCGGCCTTGTCGGCCACGTCGAGACTGATGTGGTACCGGGTGACGACCTCCCCCATCGGCTGTACCCGCAGGTCAGCGTAGCTGGATTCGCCGCGTGCCACAGTGCCTGAGATCCGGTTGCGCGCGACGGCCACCACGTCGCCGAGCACCGCGGACGCCGTGGGCGCGCCACCGGCTCCCCGGCCGTAGAACATGAGCTGTCCGGCGGCCTCCGCCTCGACGAACACGGCGTTGAACGCGTCGCCGACGCTCGCGAGCGGGTGGCTGGTCGGGATCATCGCGGGGTGCACGCGGGCGGTCACGCCGCCGTCGGCGGTCCGGTCGGCGATGCACAGCAGCTTCACGACGCAGCCCATCGCGGCCGCGCTGGCCACGTCGGCGGCGGTGACCTCGGTGATGCCCTCGCGGTACACGTCGGCGGCGGTCACCCGGGTGTGGAACGCGAGGCTGGCCAGGATCGCGGCCTTCGCGGCGGCGTCGAAGCCCTCCACGTCGGCGGTCGGGTCGGCCTCCGCGTAGCCGAGCGCGGTCGCCTCGTCCAGCGCCTCGCCGAAGCCGGCGCCGGTGGTACACATCTTGGACAGGATGAAGTTGGTCGTGCCGTTCACGATGCCGGTGACCCGGGTGATCCGGTCCCCGTGCAGGGACTCGCGGAGCGGGCGGAGCAGCGGGATGGCCCCGGCGACGGCCGCCTCGTAGTAGAGGTCCGCGCCGCCGTCGGCCGCCGCGGCGTGCAGGGTCGCGCCGTCCTCGGCCAGCAGCGCCTTGTTGGCGGTCACGACGCTCTTGCCGGAGCGCAGCGCCTCGACCAGCCAGGTCCGGGCCGGCTCGATGCCGCCGACGACCTCGATGACGATGTCCACGTCGTCGCGCTTGACCAGGCCCAGCGGGTCCGTGGTGTAGATGTGGTCCGGGACCGGCAGGCCGCCCCGGTCCCGCGAGGGACGGCGCACGGCGATGCCGACGATCTCCAGGGGCGCGCCGATCCGGGCCGTCAGGTCGTCAGCCTGCTCGTGCAGCAGCCGGACGACCTCGGCGCCCACGACGCCGCAGCCCAGCAGGGCGATCCGCAGCGGTTTGCCCGCCCGGACACTGTTGATCTCGGTACGCTCGCTCATCCCACGTCCAACCGCAGTAGGTCATCCTCGGTCTCCCGGCGCACGATCACGCGGGAGGCCCCGTCACGTACGGCGACCACGGGCGGGCGGACCGCGTGGTTGTAGTTACTCGCCATGCTCCGGCAGTATGCCCCGGTGCCGGGTACGGCGAGAAGATCTCCGGGACCGATGTCACCGGGCAGGAATTCATCCTTCACCACGATGTCCCCCGACTCGCAGTGCTTTCCCACCACTCGGGCGAGCATCGGCGGGGACTGTGACGCACGCGACGCCAGGGTGGCGCTGTAGGCGGCGTCGTACAGGGCCGGGCGGATGTTGTCGCTCATCCCGCCGTCGACCGACACGTACGTGCGGATGCCGTCCACGTCCTTCGTCGTGCCGACCTCGTAGAGGGTGCACATCGAGGAGCCGATCAGGGCGCGGCCCGGCTCGACGGACAGGTGCGGGACCGTCAGGCCGTACCCGGCGCACTCGTGGTCCACGATCTTGCGGAGGTTGCGGGCCAGGTCGGCCGGGGCCAGCGGGTCGTCCTGGGAGGTGTACGCGATGCCGTAGCCGCCGCCGAGGTCGAGTTCGGGCAGCTCCCGCCCGTACCCCTCGAAGATCTCGCTCTGGAAGCCCAGCAGCCGGCGCGCGGAGACCTCGAAGCCGGACGTGTCGAAGATCTGCGAGCCGATGTGCGAGTGCAGCCCGCGCAGCTCCAGCACGTCGTCGGCGAGGATCTGGTCGACGGCCTGCCGGGCGGCACCGCCGGACAGCGAGAAGCCGAACTTCTGGTCCTCGTGCGCCGTCGAGATGTACTCGTGCGTGTGCGCCTCGACACCCACAGTCACGCGCACCATGACCCGGGGCCGGACCCCGTGGCTGCGCGCGATGGCCTTGAGCCGGTCGATCTCGGCGAACGAGTCGACCACGATCCGGCCCACCCCCGCCTCGACGGCCCGGGTCAGCTCGGCGACCGACTTGTTGTTGCCGTGCAGCGCGATCCGCTCCGGGGGCATGCCTGCGGCCAGGGCCACGGCCAGCTCGCCGCCCGAGCAGGTGTCCAGGGACAGACCCTCCTCGGCGACGATCCGGATCACGGCCTTGGAGCAGAAGGCCTTGCCGGCGTAGTAGACCTCCGCGCCGGCGAACGCGTCCCTGAACGCCCGGCAGCGGGCCCGGAAGTCGTCCTCGTCGAACAGGTACGCCGGGGTGCCGTGCTCGGCCGCCAGCTTGCGGACGTCCACGCCGCCGAAGCTCAGGGAGCCCTCGTCGGTGCGGAACACCGTGGACGACCACAGCTTGGGCATCAGGGCGTTGACGTCCGATGGGGGGCGCAGCCACTCGGGGCCGTGGTGGCCCGCCTCGGCGTGCAGGGCGCCGGCCTCGTGGGAACTCATGCGGCCACCTCGCTGCGCTCGCCGGCCGCACGAATTCCCTGGAAGCTGAGTCTCCGCGCTCGCTGTCGCTCGCTCATGCCTACATCCGCTCGGGTGCGGTCACGCCCAGCAGGCCGAGGCCGTTGGCGATGACGGTACGGGTGGCGTCGTTCAGCCAGAGCCTGGCCCGGTTCGTGTCCGTGGCCGGCTCGTCGCCCATGGGCAGCACCCGGCACAGGTCGTAGAACCGGTGGTACGTGCCGGCCAGCTCCTCCAGGTAGTGCGAGAGCAGGTGCGGGGAACGGTGCGCGGCGGCCCGGGCGACCGTCTCCGGGTAGTCGCCCAGCGCCTTGAGCAGCTCGTGCTCCTTCTCGTGGCTCAGCAGCCCCGGGTCCAGCTCGCCCCGGTCCAGGCCCAGGTCGGCGGCGTTGCGGGCCACGCTGGCGGTCCGGGCCGCGACGTACTGCACCCGGTACACCGGGTTCTCCCGGCTCGCGCTCGTCCACAGGTCGATGTCCAGGTCGATGTTCGAGTCGCTGGAGTAGCGGGCCAGGGCGTAGCGCGACGCGTCCACGCCCAGCGCCTCCACCAGGTCCGCCAGCAGCACGATCGTGCCCGCCCGCTTGGACATCCGGACCGGCTGGCCGTCCCGGACCAGGTTCACCATCTGGCCGATCATGACCTCGAGGGTCTCGTCCGGGTTGTCGCCGAAGCAGGACACCATGGCGCGGAGCCGGCCCACGTACCCGTGGTGGTCGGCGCCGAGCATGATCACGACCTTGGAGAAGCCCCGCTCGCGCTTGTCGAGGTAGTAGGCGCAGTCGGCGGCGAAGTACGTCCAGTCGCCGTCGGACTTGCGGATCACCCGGTCCTTGTCGTCGCCGTAGTCGCTCGTGCGGACCCAGACCGCGCCGTCCCGTTCGAACGTGTTGCCCTGGTCGGAGAGCCGCTTGAGGGCCGCGTCCAGTTCGCCCTTGTTGTGGAGGTCCTTCTCGTTGAAGTACACGTCGAAGTGCACTCCGAAGTCCGCCAGGGACTGCTTGATCTCGGTGAACATCAACTCGACGCCGTGGGTGCGGAACGTCTCCACGTCGTTCGCGTCGGGGTGCTGCGCCCGGATCGTGGTAGCGATGTCGGTGATGTACTCCCCGACGTACCCGTCCTCCGGGGCGGCCTCGCCGTTCGCGGCGGCCAGCAGGGACCGGGCGAACCGGTCGATCTGGGAACCGGCGTCGTTGAAGTAGTACTCGTTCGTCACGCCCGCGCCGGCGGCCCGCAGCAGCCTCGACAGCGCGTCGCCCACGGCCGCCCACCGGACCGCGCCGATGTGCACCGGGCCCGTCGGGTTCGCCGAGACGAACTCCAGGTTGATGTTCTGGCCCTTCAGCGTCGAACTGGTGCCGTACTCCGCGCCGGCCGTCACGATCGTCCGGGCCAGCTCGCCCACCGCCGCCGCGTCCACCCGGATGTTGATGAACCCCGGGCCGGCGATCTCCGCACCCGCGACGCCGTCGACCTTTACCAATTCGTTAACAAGGTCGGCCGCCAGGTCGCGCGGGTTCACCCCGGCCTTCTTCGCCACCTGCATCGCCAGATTCGAGGCGTAATCCCCGTGCTCAGGACTCCTCGGTCGCTCCACCGTGGCCGTCGTCGGCAGCAACGACGCGTCGAGCCCACGGGCGGCGAAAACGGCGTGGGCGGCGGTCAGGACAGCTTCGGCTAGCTTTGCGGGAGTCACCCGAACATGATACGGGGGGTAAGCTTCGACCTTCGACGGCGACCTGTCCGGCGGTACCACCTGCTGGGAAAGCCGACGACCACCCCTTCGACACCCTGACGAGGAACTCGATGAGCATCACCACCCCGTCCGGCGAGCCGCGCAAGCCCGGCGACAAGTTACCCGCCAAGAGCACGGGCGAGCCGGGCAAGAAGCCCGCTGGCGACGCCCCGAAGGCCGCGGCGGCGCCCAAGCGGTCGGCCGGAGCTCCCAAGAAGGGCGCCCAGCGCCCACCGGCCAAAGCCGCCGGCAAGGGGACGAAGGGCGCGAAGGGCAAGTCGTTCGCCCCGGTGAAGGTCAACCAGCAGAAGAACTGGGGCAGCATCGCGATGTTCACCATCGTGGGCCTCATCGTCGTCGGCATCATCGGGTACGGCACCGTGCAGGCCATCCAGGGCTCCAAGACCTGGGAGGAGAAGGCCGAGGCCATCTCCGGGATCGTCGACTGGAAGAAGACCAACGGCAAGGAGCTGGAGGCCGGCAACGGCAACCACGTCCAGGGCACCGTGAAGTACTTCGCCACCCCGTCCGTCGGCGGCAACCACAACGGCGCGTGGCAGAACTGCATGGGCGACATCTACCCCCAGCAGATCGCCAGCGAGCACGCCACCCACAGCCTCGAGCACGGCGCCGTCTGGGTCACCTACGACCCGGCCGTCCTGTCGAAGGATGACGTCAAGAAGCTCGAGTCGAAGGTCGAGGGGAACGAGTACATGATGCTCAGCCCCTTCCCGAACCAGGGCAGCCCCATCTCGTTGCAGGCCTGGGGCTGGCAGCTCAAGGTGAACTCCGCCTCCGACGAGCGGGTGGACGAGTTCATCAAGGCGCTGCGGAAGAACGCCACCGTCGAGCCCGGGGCCGTGTGCTCCGGTGGGGTCACGGCGACCGGGACCACGCCGCAGGGCGGGCAGGCTCCGGAGCCGGTGCCGAGCGCGGCTCCGTCGGCCACGCCGCCGGCTTCCACCACTCCGTAGGTAGTTCCTGCCGGCCGCCGTTCCTGGAATCAGGGGCGGCGGCCGGACCTTGTGTCGGGCAGGTGTGGTCCTGTGCCGCTCAGGCAGCTGTTGTGCCGCTTCGGTGGCTCGGTTGCCGCTTCGGCGGCTCTGTGCCGCTCAGGCAGCTGTTGTGCCGCTTCGGTGGCTCGGTTGCCGCTTCGGCGGCTCTGTGCCGCTCCGGCGGCGCGTCTTTGCCGCTCCGGCGGCGCGCGGGTTCGGGTCCGGACATCGGCCGTACCCCGGAATGTCACTCGTCGTCCCCGCCGCCCGACTCGGGCGCGGTGGCCGTCGAACAGGAACCTAAGGTGGAGACATGAGTGACGTGACCGCGCCGCCCCCGCAGGCCCGCCGCTGGCCCCTGGTCGTCCTGGCGGCCGTCCTCGCGCTGGCCACCGGCTTCGCGCTCGCCCAGTTCTGGCCCGGCAAACCCGGCGAGAACTCTGCCGAGGCCGGCTTCGCCCGCGACATGTCCAGCCACCACGCCCAGGCCGTCGAGATCGCGATGCTCGCCTACGACCGCGCGCAGTCCCCCGACCTGAAGAACCTCGGCTACGACGTGGCGCTCACCCAGGAAGCCCAGATCGGCACCATGAACGCCTGGCTCGTCGAGTGGGACCTGCTGCCCACCGGGGACCAGCGCCGGATGGCCTGGATGCCCGACGGCTCCGGCCTGCTCGTCAACGGCCTGATGCCCGGGATGGCCACCCCCGCCGAGCTCGCCGAACTCCGCGCGGCCACCGGGACCGCGTTCGACATCCTGGCGTGCCAGCTGATGCTGCGGCACCACCTCGGCGGCATCCACATGGTCGACGGGGTCCTGAAGGCCACCGACAATCCGGAGGTCACCCGGCTGGCCACCGCGATGAAGGCCGGGCAGCAGAAGGAGATCGTGACGCTGCGCGACATCCTCACGACCCTGGGTGCGAAACCCTTGTAATTCGAGGGTTACGGAGATTTCTGGGCCGGGTTGTGAAGGCCGGGGCCCGGGGTGGCCCGCCCGGGGTACCGCGCGTGGCCCGGGTCCTCGTGCGGCGGACGGTCGGGGTCGGCCAACCGGCTCACCGGTCGGGGCTGCCTGACAGACTCGGCGCGGGCTGACCGGATCTGTGACGTGTGGTCAGTCGAAGCGGCGGGCGTCGGAGCGACGGGCCGCGCGGACGTTCTCCGGCTCGCGGGACCGTTCCGGGCGCGCGCTGTCCGGCTCGTGGGGCCGTTCCGTCGGGCCGCCCCGGCGGGGAGCCGAACGGTCGCCGCGCCACTGGGCGGGCACCTCCCCCGAACCGGACAACCCCGGGACGGTCTGCGCCTCCTGGAGCTGCGGGTCGCCGTCGACCCGGGCGAGTCCGACCGCGGCGGGGGGCTGCGGGCCCCGGTTCGCGCCGGCCACCACGTCGTTGACCTTGACCATGACCGCGACGACGAGCGGCAGGACCAGGACGGACCACCAGCTGACCAGCTCGGCCATGGACAACAGGACGGCCAGCAGGACCGAGCCCTCCAGGAGCAGGAAGCACATCAGTCCGCCCGGGTGGACGTGCCGGAGCCGGAGGACCCGCGCGTACAGCGGACGGTGGGGCTGTGGGGTCACCGGCCACCGCCCCGGCGGGCCTGCGCGACGGCGAGGACGGCTCTCTCCAGCGCGTACACCCGGTCGTCGGCCCCGCCCTTCACGTCCGAGTTGACCCGGGCGGCGGCGCGCATCGCCACGACCAGGCCCTCCGGGGTCCAGCCCCGGGCCTGGCGCTGGGCGCGCTCGACCTTCCACGGCGGCATCCCCAGCGAACTGGCCAGCTGGAAACCGCTGCCGGTGGCACCCGCGACCCGGGCCACGGACCGCACCCCGTCGGCGAGCGCGTCCGCGATCGGCACCGGGTCGACGCCGACGGCGAGCGCCCAACGCAGCGCCTCCAGGGCGCCGGGCGCGTCCCCGACCACGGCGGCGTCGGCGACCGTGAAGCCGCTGACCTCCGCCCGGCCCCGGTAGTAGCGGTGCACGACATCGAGTGTGATCTTGCCGCCGGTGTCCGCGACGAGCTGCGAGCACGCGGAGGCGAGTTCCCGCAGGTCGTTGCCGACGGCGGACAGCAACGCGTCGGCCGCGTCCTCCGGGCACGAACCGCCGGCCCGCCGGATCTCGTCCCGCACGAACGCCAGCCGCTCCCGGGGCTTCGTCACCTTCGCGGCGGGCACGATCTCCGCCCCGGCCGCCTTCAGTCCGTCCGCGAGCGCCTTGCCCTTGGCCCCGCCCAGGTGGGTAACCACCAGACACACGTCGGGATCGGGGTTCTTCGCGTACGCGAGCAGGGTCGCGATCAGGTCCTTCTTGGCATCCTGGCCGTTGCGGAGCACCAGCACCCGCCGGCCACCGAACAGGGACGGGCTGACCGCCTCGGCGAGCGCGCCCGGCGCGAGGTCACCGGCGTCGTACTCCCGGATGTCCGCGTCCGGCTCGCCCTCCCGGGCGGCGCGCACGGTGGCGGAGACCGCCCGGGACGCCAGGAACTCTTCATCGCCGAGGATCAGCCTGAGGGTGCCGCTAGCCGCAGTGCTCACCCGGCCATCGTCCCATGGACGGCTCGGGTCCGCCGAGTACCGGGGCGTGCCGATAGCCGACTCCCCCGCCCCCGCCCCCCTCCCCCCTCCCCCTTCGGCTCCCGCGCTGGCCCCGCCCCGTCACGGCGGCTCTCCCGTGCGCCTGGTCACCGCCAGCCCCGCCCGCCCGGTGGACACCGCCACATCCCCGTCCCGGTCGGTCCGCGACACCTGCGCCCCGCCGCCACCCAGCCGGTCGAGCAGCCCCTGATGCGGATGCCCGTACCCGTTGCCGGCCCCCACGGACACCACCGCCACGGCGGGCCCGACAGCCGCCAGGAAGGCCCCGTCCTGGTACGCGCTGCCGTGGTGCGCCACCTTGAGCACGTCCGCGCGCACGTCCAGCCCGGCCAGCGCGTGCTGTTCCTCCGTCTCGGCGTCCCCGGCGAGCAGGATCCGGACCCCGCCGACGGTCGCGAGGACGACGAGGGAGTTCTCGTTCGGGTCGCTGCGGGTGCCGACCAGCCGGCGGGTGGGGCCGAGTACCCGCAGGCGCACGTCCCCCACCTGGTACTCCGCACCTGCCGCCGGGCTGCTCACCTCCGCCCCGGCGCGCCCTGCCGCGTCGTGCACCACCCGCGCCCCGGCACCGGGCTCGGCGAACTCGGGTGCCAGGACCGCGCGGAGCCGCCGTCCGGAGAGGGCGCCGGGGAGGCCGTCGACGTGGTCCGCGTGGAAGTGGCTGACGACCAGCAGGGACACGGTGTGCACCCCGAGCCGGCGCAGGCACGCGTCCACCCGGTTCGGGTCGGGTCCGGCGTCGACGAGGACCGCCTCGCCGTCCCCGGCCCGCAGGACGAGCGCGTCGCCCTGCCCGACGTCGCACGCGACGAACACCCATCCGGGCGGCGGCCAGCCGGGGGCGAGCAGCCGGACGGGTACGGCCCCCAGCGCGATACCGAGCACGGCGACGGCGACGACGCGGCGGACCGGGCGGTACCGGCCGGCGCACAGCAGTGCCAGCGTCAGCCCGCCGAGCAGCAGGCCTCCGGTGGCGCCGCCCGGCCACGGCAGCGCGCCCGCCGGCACGTCCGCGCCGGTCCGGGCGACGAGCACCAGCCACCGGGCGGCCCAGCCTGCGAGCCAGGCCAGGAACGCGGCCCCGTCCGCCCAGACCGGGGACAGCAGGGCGGCGGCGACGCCCAGGAGGGTGGCCGGTGCGACGGCGGGTTCCGCGAACAGGTTCGCCGGGACCGCGACCAGGCTGACCGACGAGGACAGCACGGCGATCAGCGGCCCGCAGGCGACCTGGGCGGCGGCGGGCACCGCGAGCGCCTCGGCGAGTCCTCTGGGGACGCCGCGCCGCCGGAGCGCGTCCCGCCAGACGGGGGCGAGGAGCAGCAGCCCGGCGGTGGCGGTGACCGACAGGGCGAAGCCCATGTCCCCGGCGAGCTCGGGGTCGAGGACGACCAGGGCCAGTACGCCGGCGGCGAGCGCCGGCACCGCCGCCCGGGGCCGCCCGGAGGCCAGCCCGACCAGGCCGACGGTACCCATCGCGGCGGCGCGCAGCACGCTGGGCGAGGGCCGGGCGAGCAGGACGAAGCCGATCAGGGCCAGCGCGCCGAGCACCGCGGTCGTCCTCGGACCGGCCCGGCACCATGCGGCCACGAACAGTACGCAGCCGATCACGATCGCGCAGTTCGCCCCCGACACGGCAACCAGGTGCGTCATCCCGGTGGTCCTGAAGTCCTCGGCGAGCCCCGGATCGAGCCGGCTGGTGTCGCCGATGACCAGGCCGGGGAGCAGGCCGCCGGCGGGCCCGGAGACGGACCGGCTGGCCCGTTGCAGGCCGGCGCGCAGGCTGCCGGCGCCCCGCTGGTACCACGGGGGTGTGCCGACCAGCTCCGGCGTCCCGGACACCGAGAGGGTCGCCGCGCGCAGGTCACCGCCCCTGGGCTGCGCGAACCTGGCCACGGCCCGCACCCGCTGGCCCGGCAGCAACCCGGCCCAGCCGTCGCCGTTCGCGAGCACCGTGACCCGCACGTCGAGGGACAGCCCGGCGCCCCCGGCACGGTCGCGCACACCGGCGCCCCCGGCACTGTCGCCCGCACCGGAATCCGCGGAGCCGTCGACGGTCGCCGGTCCGGCGCGGTCCCACCCCGACGCAGGGGACCGTCCGTCCGAACCGGTGGGGTCCAGGACGAGCCCGGTACCGTCCACTCCGGAGCCGGACACCTCCCGGAGACCGACTGCGACGGGTACCGGAGGACCGTCGTCGCCGGGCCCGCCCGAGGCCGACGCGCGGCTGCCGCCGGAGCCCGCGACGTGGACCAGGTCAGCGGCGAGCACATAGCCCCGGCCGCTCCGCATCAGCCGGGGGTCGTCGGACACGACGAGTTCCACCGGTACGGGCACCCGGCCCCGGATCACCTTCTCGACGGCCGGGCTGTCCCGGGTGACCGTGCGCCCGGCGGTGGCCAGGCCGCCACAGGCCACGCCGAGCAGGACGGCGATCAGAACGGTCGCGGCCCGCGTACGGCTCCGGCACAGCCCCGCGCAGGCCACCAGCGCCCCGACCGCGGCGAGCGCGCTGACCCACCAGGACAGGCTCAGTGCCGCCCAGGACATCAGCCAGGTACCGAGCGCCGCGCCGCCCAGCCGCAGATCGTGCCGCCCACCCGATCCGACCGATCCACCCGATCCGACCGATCCGACCGATCCGACCGGGAAGCCGTCCACCGGGGCGGTCACACCGTCACCAGGTCCTTGAGCTGTTCGAACCGGGCGTCGCCGATGCCGTCCACGTGCCGGAGCCCGGAGACGTCGGTGAAGGGGCCGTGCGCGGTCCGGTACTCGATGATGCGTTGGGCGGTCACCGGGCCCACCCCGGGCAGTACGTCCAGCTCGGCGGTCGTGGCGGTGTTGAGGTTGACCTTGCCGGCCGGTGCGCCCGGCACGCCCGCCGCCACCGGGGCCGGGCCGCCGACCACGACCAGTTCGCCGTCGGTGACCTTGCGGGCCAGGTTCAGCGCGCCGAGATCCACGTCGGGCAGCGCGCCGCCGGCCGCGTCCACGACGTCGGCGACCCGGGAACCCGCCGCCACCCGGACCAGGCCGGGCCGGCGCACCTTCCCGGTCACGGCGACGACGAGGGTGCCACCGGTCGTCGGCGACGGACTGCCCGCCGCGCGGACCGGGGCGACGTGGGTGGGTTCGGGCCGGTTCCAGTACGCGACGGCGGCGGCCCCGACCGCGACGAGGAGCACCACGGCGGCGAGCGCGCGCACGCCCCGCCGCCCAGGATCGATCCTCAACCGCTCCAGCAGAGGGGTACCCGCCAGCGGGTCGAACCCGTCGTCCGGCGAGTCGGCCGGACGTTCGGCCTCGCGGGAACCACGAGGGCGCCCGGACTCGGCACGGTCGGGAACCACGGTGCCGTCCATCCGGTCCCGCCGAGGGTCCGCGCCGCGCGAACCCTCCGCGCGGGACCAACCGTCACCGGAACCGGCCGCGCCCCACCCGCCCTGCTCCGCCACGGGATCCATCGGCGCCCACCGGGCGAGTGCCGGCGCGTGCACGGTCACCACCGGCCCACCCGGCTCCCCGGGCGACCGGCGCGCGCTGACCGTCAGCAACGGCTCCGCCGGATACCGCCCGGGGTGTCCGCGCTCCAGGTCCTGGGACGTGCGCGCGACGGGTGACGGTCGTTCGACGTCCGGGGGCACCCGCCCGACGTCGGGGGGCGCGGCTCGGGCCCCGCTTGCTCCGGGCGAGGCCCTGGCCATGCCGCTGAGAGTCGGCTGGAGGCCCGGTGGTTCCCCACCGTCCGATCCGGACGTGGGGGTCGCCGCGGTGGCGAGGCGGTTCAGGCGGGCGCGGACCGTGTCGGCCCAGACGGGAGGTTCGGTAGGCACGCACGAAAAGCTAGGTTCCGCCGACCGCCCCGACGGCTCCCCTGTGGATAACCACCCACCCTGTGGAAAACCCCACCCAGCTCAGGGTCACCCGAGCTCGACGCGACAGGCTGGCCCCGAGCCCTGGCCCGATGAGAGCGCCCCGCCGACCCGTACCCGGAAAACGGGGTCAGGGGTTTCGGGGGCTGACGACCACTCCGATCAGGCCCGGCCCCACATGCGCCGCGACCACCGCCCCCACCTCGGTCGTGTACAACTCCCCCAACCGTTCCCCCAACCGCTCCCGCATCTGATCGGCGATCCCCGCCGCCCGGTCGGGAGCCGCCAGATGGTGCACGGCGACGTCCACCGCCCCGTCGGTGACGGACACGGCGAGGTCGATCAGCCGGGCGAGGGCCCGCGAGGCGGTGCGGACCCGTTCCTGGACCACGACCTCGCCGCCCTCGACGTGCAGGATGGGCTTGACGGCCAGCGCGGTGCCGAGCAGCGCGGACGCCGCCCCGATCCGGCCGCCCCGGCGGAGGAACTCGAGGGTGTCGACGTAGAAGAAGGTGCTGGTCTCGGCGGCGGTGTCCGTGGTGGCCGCGACGACGTCGGCGAGGGTCGCGCCGGTCGCGGCGGACCGGGCGGCGGACAGGGTCGCGAAGCCGAGGCCCATGCCGGTGCTGCCGGCGTCGACGACCTGGACCCGGTCGCCGAACTCGCGGGCGGCGAGCAGCGCGGACTCGTAGGTGCCGGAGAGTTTGGCGGACAGGTGCACGGACACCACGCCGGGGGCGCCCGCGTCGAGCAGTCGGCGGTACTCGACCGCGAACTCCTCCGGGTTCGGCCGCGAGGTGCTGGCCGTGTAGCGTCGCGCGCCGAGCGCCGCCGCCACGTCCGCCGAGGTCACGTCGATGCCCTCGCGACCCTCGGTGCCGGACAGCAGCACGTAGAGCGGGACCACGGTGATCTTGTGCCGGGTGACCAGGGCCGGGGGCAAACAGCCGGTGGAGTCGGTGACCACCGCGACGCGTCGACGGGACATCACCTCAGGCTAGCCCCCCGGGCGCCCCGCGAGGCGCGGTGGAGCGGGAGCGAGGCCACCGTCACCCACCTCTGAGAACAAACCCAGTCATCGGGTACGGGTCCCCGGCGCCACGCACCCGCGGTCCCGGCCGGCACCACAAGGGTCACCTCGCCCCGGCCCCTTCCACGCCGCAGGCCTCAGCCCGCGCGCACCTCGAGCACATGCAACGGAATCCCCTGCTGGCACGTCGTGAGCAGGTCCGGATCGGCCCGCCCCCGCACGGTGACCGTGTTCCCCTCCCGGATCAGGGTCCGGTCGCCGCCCAGCAGCAGGTACACCCCGGCGGAGGTCCGCAGCAGGATGCAGCCCTGTTCGGCGCCGTCCGTGACGGTCCCGGTGAGGGTCATCTCGCCCTTGGTGGGCGCGCCGGAAGGCTTCACTGTGGGACCCCCTGAAGGAGAGGCGGACACGCGGGGCGACGGTGACAGTGAGGGAGACGGTGACGGCGAGTCCCCAGGGGAGGACGGCGAAGCGCACCCCGCCACGACCAGCAGGGCTCCGACCAGCACACCGACGCGTCTCATACGGCCTCAGACGTGCGCGGGGCGCGTCCGGTTCCCGGCTTCCTGGACGCCCTGGCCGGGCGGGTTCGCGCCGACGGGTTCGCCGGCGTTGTGGGCGTGCAGTTTCCATGTGCCCCCGCGCTGGCGGAGTTCCGTCCAGCGGCAGTTGTACAGCCCACCGATCGCCTCGGCGAACCCGGGCACGCCGATGAGCGCGGCGAGCGCGCGGCGGGCGGACCCGCCGTGGGTGACGGCGACGACGAGGCCGTCGCAGTCGGCGACGGCCTCGGTGAGCGCGGCGCCCATCCGGACGGCGACGTCGTCGTAGTTCTCGATCCGGTGGCCGTGCAGGGGCTGGCCGGTGGTCCACAGTTCCCAGGACTCGGGGTGCCGCTCGGCGATCTCGGCGTTGGTCAGGCCCTCCCAGTCGCCGAACGACCGCTCGCGGAGCCGGGGGTCGACGGTGATCGGCAGCCCGGTGCGGTCGGCGAGGTGCCGGGCCGTGGAGACGGTCCGGCTGAGGTCACTGGAGACGATCTTGGCTGGCCCCAGGGCGGCGAGGAGCTCGGCGGCGGTGGCGGCCTGGGCGTGGCCGGTCTCGTCGAGGTCGATGTCGGCGTGGCCCTGCACGCGCCCGATCGAGTTCCACTCGGTCTGACCGTGCCGCCAGAGGATCAGCCGGGCCACTACTCGGACTCGACGAGCTGCTCGGTCAGGTCGCGCTGCGCGGCCGGCTCGCGGCCGTCGCCCTCCTCGGCCAGGTCACGGTCCTGGAACTCGATGATGGGGCAGTCCTTCCACAGCTTGTCGAGGCCGTAGAACTCGCGCTCCTCGTTGTGCTGGACGTGCACGACGACGTCGATGAAGTCGAGCAGCACCCAGCGGCCGGACGGGTTGCCGCCCTCGCGCCGGACCGGCTTGGCCTTCTCGGGCAGGTTGAGCAGGGCCTCCTCGATCGCGTCGACGATGGAGAGGACCTGGCGCTCGTTGGGGGCGGACGCGATCAGGAAGGCATCGGTGATCACCAGGTGGTCGCTGACGTCGATGATCGAGATGTTCTCGGCCTTCTTGTCCGCTGCGGCCTGTGCGCCGGCGAGGGCGATCTCCACGGCGCGCTCAGATGCAGTCACAATGCTCCTTTTGTCCTAACCTGTCCGACACGCTCGCCAGACTCAACATCCCAGTCTCGCACGCGACCCCGACTTACTCCCACTCGTAAAGGCGGCGTTTGGCGATGTACTGCACCACACCGTCGGGGACGAGATACCAGACCGGCTTGCCCACGGCCACCCGGGCCCGGCAGTCCGTCGACGAGATGGCCATCGCGGGCACCTCCACGAGGCTCACGGACTTGTCCGGCAGGTGCGCGTCGCTGAGTTCGTAGCCGGGGCGGGTGACACCGATGAAGTGGGCCAGTTCGAACATCTCCGCCGTGTCCTTCCACGACAGGATCTTGTCCAGCGCGTCGGCCCCGGTGATGAAGAATAGATCAACATCGGCCCCGAAATGCGCACGAAGGTCGCGAAGAGTGTCAACGGTGTACGTGGGACCCTGCCGGTCGACGTCCACCCGGCTCACGTGGAACCGCGGATTGGAGGCCGTGGCGATGACCGTCATCAGGTACCGGTCCTCGGCGGCGCTCACCGGCGCGCCCGATTTCTGCCACGGTTTCCCGGTCGGCACGAACATCACCTCGTCCAGGGCGAACCGGTCGGCGACCTCGCTGGCGGCGACGAGGTGACCGTGGTGGATCGGGTCGAACGTGCCACCCATGATCCCGATCCTTCTCTTCACAGGCTCCATGACCGGAGCCTAGAGTCCGGAAGCATGACCGAGCTCACTATCGCCGACATGACGCTGCCCACAGCGGGGCTCGGTCCGGACTCCCCTCTGCCGGCGCTGCCCGGGCTGCCGGGGCACTACCCGTACCCGACCCAGGACGGGTACGGCCGGGAGCTGCTGCCGGGCGCGCTGCGGGTCGCAGTGCTGGAGAACGAGCACCTCCGGGCCACGGTCGCCCTCGACCTCGGTGGCCGGCTCTGGTCGCTGGAGCACCGGGAGGCGCCGGGCGGGCCGTGGACCGAGCTGCTGCACCGCAACCCGGTCGTGCGGCCCGGCAACCTGGGGCTCCGGGACGCCTGGTGCGCCGGCGGGGTCGAGTGGAACATCGGCACCACCGGGCACACGCCGCTGACCTGCGCGCCGATGCACGCCGCCCGGGTGGACACCGCCGACGGGCCGGTGCTGCGGCTGTGGGAGTTCGAGCGGGGGCGCGGCACGCCGTACCAGCTGGATCTCTGCCTGCCGCCCGGGTCGCACCGGCTCTTCGTGCACGTCAGGATCACCAACCCCACAGACCGGACCATCGGGGTGTACTGGTGGTCCAACATCGCCGTCCCCCTCGACGGCCGCGTGCTGGCCCCCGCCGACCACAGCTACCGCTACGACTACACCGGCGACCTGACCCTCATCGACGCGCCCGTGCACGCCGGCCACGACTACAGCTACCCGGCGGACGCCACCCGCGCCGCCGACTACTTCTTCCGGCTGGACACCGACGAGCCGTGGATCGCGGCGGTCCGCGGCACCGGCCGGGGCCTGGTCCAGCAGTCCACGGCCCTGCCGGCCGGCGACGACGGGTACCGGCCGCTCACCGGCCGCAAGCTGTTCGTCTGGGGCGACTCCCCCGGCGGCCGGCACTGGCAGGACTGGCTCGGCGGCGGGTACGCGGAGATCCAGGCCGGGCTCGCGCGCACCCAGCTCGACCACGTGCCGCTGCCCGCCAGGGAGAGCTTCGCCTGGGTGGAGAGCTACGGGCCGGTCGCCGCCGACGTGGACCACGGCTGGGACGCCGCCCGCGCCGCCGTCTCCGAACAGCTCGACTTCGGGGTGCTCCACGCCCGGCTCGCCGACTGGCCCCGCTGGTGGGACGCCCCCGGCACGAAGCTGCACGAGGGCTCCGGCTGGGGCGTGCTCGAAGGCGCGTTCCCCGGCGCCCTCGGCCCCGACCAGGCGCCCTGGCAGGTCCTGCGCGACACCGGTCACCTGCCGCCCAGCGAGCCCCCGGCCGCCCCGCAGCACACCCCGTACTGGCTGGACCTGCTCGAACGGTCCGGGGACGGGGACTGGCACACCTGGTACCACATCGGCCTGATCCACGCCCAGAGCGACCCGGAGGGCGCGACGGCGGCCCTGCGGCGGTCGGTCGCCGCGGCCCCGACCGCGTGGGCGCTCCGCGCGCTCGGCCACCTCACCGCCGACCCGGACCTCTACCTGCTGGCCGCCGCCCTCGCCCCGGACTGCTGGCAGCTGCGGGTCGAGGCCGGGGACGCGCTGCTCGCCGCCGGCCGGCCCGCGGCGGCCCTGGACCTGGTCGAACCGCGCACGCACGGCCGCCTGGACCTGCTGGAACTGCGCGCCGCCCTCGCGCTCGGCGACCGGACCCGCGCGGCCGGGGTCTTCGCCCGGGGGCTGGAGGTGCCGAACCTGCGCGAGGGCGAGACGTCCCTGGACGAACTCTGGCGGGAGACGCACCCACAGGTGCCGCTCCCGCCGGAGTACGACTTCCGGATGTCGGCCTAGACCCGGCCTCCGGCAGGCCCGGGGCCGTCTAGCCCCGGGCCTCCAACGCGCGCCGCAGGTCGTCGGACCGGTCCACCACCGCGCGCCGCACCGGCGGGGCCAGGTCGCCCCCGCCGAGCAGGTCCGTCGTCAGCCGCAGCGTCTCCGCGTCGACCGCGTAGCGCGGGTACAGCAGGTTCGCGAGCTTCTCCAGCACCTGGAACGACCGCAGCTTGCCGGCCGCCGGCAGCTCCGCGAAGTACCGCGCGATGTAGGGCGCGGTCAGTTCGTGCTGCTCCGGCTGCCAGAAGCCCTCCGCCAACGACCAGACCGTGTAGTTGGACAGGCCGCCGTCGGTCATCAGCGCCTCCCAGGCGGCCTGCTTGGCCTCGGGCGTGGGCCGGGCCGACCGGCACTGGTCCGCGCTGGCCTGGCCGTGCGCGCTCGGGTCGGCGGCGGCGGCCACGTCCAGCTCCGCACCGGACAGCGCGCCGAGGACGGCGAGCCGGAGCCGGATCTGCCAGCCGCGTTCCACGTCCACGACCAGGCCCGCCGGGACGCCCTGGCCGTCGAGCCAGCCGCGCAGCTGCGGGACGTCGGTGGTCACGTCGATCAGGCCCCGGAACGCGGCGAGCGCGCGCCCGCTGGCCGGTTCCGCGTCGGCGAGCAGCGAACGGTACGCGGCGGCCAGCTTGGCGAGCACCGCCGGGCGCTCGGCCGGGGTGCAGTACACGTCGACGACGTGCGAGCGGGCGATCCGGAGCAGCTCGGTCAGCGTCGTGACCTCGGACTCGGCGGCCACGGCCCCGGCGACCACGTCGGCGTACGCGACCGCGGTCAGCCCGCCGTCGCGCACCGCCTGGAACAGCGCACCCCAGACCATGGCCCGGTTCAGGCTGGACAGCTTCGGCAGCACCTCGGGCAGCGCCGCCAGCGACCGCTCGTCGAACCGGATCTTCGCGTAGGTCAGGTCGCCGTCGTTGAGCAGCACCACCTTCGGGGCGGGCCGGCCCACGAGTTGGGGCAGGGCGGTCAGCTCCCCGTCGACCTCGACCCGGACGACCTCGGCGTCGGCGGCGTACAGGCCGACGTCGAGGGTGTGCGGGCGCAGCACCGGGTGGGTGTCGGCGGCCGTCTGCCGGATCGCCGCGGCGGTGATCACGCCGTCGGCGACCGCGATCTCCGGGTGCAGGGTGTTCACGTTGGCCTCGGTGAGCCACACCTTCGCCCAGTAGGCCAGGTCCCGGCCGCTGGCCTGCGACAGCGCGTCCAGGAAGTCCCTGAGCTCCGCGTTGCCGTACGCGTGCCGGGCGAAGTGCTCCTTCAGGCCCGCGAGCAGCGCCTCGTCCCCGATGGTGGCCACGAGCTGGCGGAGCACGGACGCGCCCTTGGCGTAGGAGATCGCGTCGAAGTTCAGCAGGCCGGCCGCCGCGTCGGGCACCTCGCCCGAGATGGGGTGGGTGGAGGGGCGCTGGTCGGCCGCGTACCCGAACGTCTTGTCCCGGACCGCGAACGCCGTCCACGACTCGTGGAACCGGGTCGCGTCGGCGGTGACCCGGTGGCCGAGGTAGTCGGCGAACGACTCGTTCAGCCACAGGTCGTCCCACCAGGTCATCGTGACCAGGTCGCCGAACCACATGTGCGCCATCTCGTGCGCCACGACCATGGCCCGCTGGCCGCGCTCGCTGTCGGTCACCGCGCCCCGGAAGATCATCGGGTCGCGGAACGTCACGCAGCCCGGGTTCTCCATCGCGCCCGCGTTGAACTCGGGGCAGAACACCTGGTCGTACTTCCCGAACGGGTACCGCACGTCGAACAGCCGGTGGAACTCGTCGAAGCACTGGCCGGTGACCGTGAACAGCTCGTCGGCGTCGGCGTCGAGGTACTGCGCGAGGGACTGGCGGCAGTACAGCCCCAGCGGGATGCCGTCGTGCTCGGAGCGCACCGCGTGGTACGGCCCGGCGATCAGGGTCACGAAGTACGTGGACAGCGGCTTCGTCTCCGCCAGCCGCCACAGCCCGTCGCTGTCCAGCGTGGCGGCCTGGTTGCCCAGCACCAGCCAGCCGTCGGGGGCCTTCACCGTGAACGTGTACGGCGACTTGAGGTCCGGCTGGTCGAAGCACGCGAACCAGCGCGGCGCGGCGTCCATGAAGCTGTGCCCGTACAGGTACACCCGGCCGTCCGCCGGGTCGACGAACCGGTGCAGGCCCTCGCCCTCGTGCGAGTAGAGCATGTCCGCGACGACGACCAGCTCGTTCTCGGCGGCCAGGTCGGTCAGCGGCAGCCGCTCGTCGACGAAGGCGGCCAGGTCCAGCGCCCGGCCGTTGAGGGTCGCCGACCGCAGGGTGGCCGGCTTGATGTCCACGAACGTGCTCGCGCCGGGGGCGGCGGAGAACCGGATCGTGGCCGTGGAGTGGAACTCCGTGTCTCCGGTCGTCAGGTCGAGCGCGACATCGGTGGCACGAACGGTGAGGAGGGCGGCGCGCTCGGCGGCCTCGGTACGCGTCAGACTAGGCACCGGTCGACCCTATCTCCCCGCGTGCGGTCCCGGACGAGACGACCTGGGCGTCCGCCGCCGGACGCGGCCGTTCGGCGGTTTCTCCTTCCGGTCGGCCCGCCGGCCCTGCTACAGTCGACCCATGCGTTCGTCGAACCTGAACTGGTGGCTGCCCTAACCGGGCGGTCCTCGACCTACGCGCACACACTGACGCGGCCGCCCCGACGGGGCGGCCGTTTTCGTCGTGCACCCTCGGGGCTTTCCTCACCTGGAGACTGACATGCCCCGACTGCTCACCGCCTTCAAGCCCACCGGACACCTGCACCTCGGCAACCTGCTCGGCGCGGTCCGGCCGATCGCCGCCCGCCGCGACGACAGCGACACGACCGTGATCATCGCGGACCTGCACGCCATGACCGTGCAGCACGATCCGGGCCAGCTGCGCGCGCTGACCATGGAGTGCGCCGGCCTGCTGCTCGCCAGCGGCGTCGACCCGGCCTGCTTCTACGCCCAGTCCCACCTGCCCGAACACGCCGAACTGCACTATCTGCTGGAGTGCGTCACGCACTACGGCGAGGCGCACCGCATGATCCAGTTCAAGGAGAAGGGGGGTACGGGTTCCCGGATATCCCTGCTCACCTACCCGGTACTGATGGCCGCCGACATCCTGCTGCACGACACCGACCAGGTACCCGTCGGCGAGGACCAGCTCCAGCACCTCGAACTGACCCGCACCGTCGCCCACCGGTTCAACTCCCTGTACGGCACCACGTTCACCGTGCCGGTCGGCGTCGCCCCGCTGGTCGGAGCGCGGATCAAGGACCTCGGCGACCCGACCCGCAAGATGGGCAAGACGGACTCCACCGACCACGGCAGCATCCTGCTGATCGACCCGCCCGAGGTGATCCGCCGCAAGGTGATGCGCGCCGTGACCGACACGGTAGGGGTCGTGCGGTTCGACCCCGAGGAGCAGCCCGGGGTGGCCAACCTGCTGACCATCCTCGCGGCGTGCACGGCCGGGGACCCGCGCGAACTGGCCGGAACCTTCACCGGGTACGGCGAGCTCAAGGCGGCGGTGGCCGACGCGGTGGTGGCCACGGTGACCCCGATCCAGGAGCGGTACGCGGCCCTCGACCCGTCGGACGTCCGCCAGGCGCTGCTGGGCGGCGCGAAGCGGGCCCGCGACACGGCCTACCTGACGGTCACCCGGGCCCGCGCGGCGATCGGCCTCATCGACTGAACCGGTCGGAGCGCCACGCCGGTGGCTCCGCACACGCCAACGTCCCGGAACCCGCCGCGGTGGGCGGCAACTCCGGGACGTTGGCGTGCGGGTAGTCGTACCCCTCCAGGTCTCTAGACCTCGAACTCCTGGACCTCGTAGTCGCCGTCCGTGTCGCCCTCGACCCGGACCCGGCGCAGGTTGCGCTCTTCCTTGCGCTCGTGGGCCCGCTTGCGGTCCGAGGACTCCATCCGGACGTCGGTGCCCCGGCCGCCGATCGGCGAGACGTCCATGCCCGCGTAGACGGTGGGCTCCCAGTCGAACTCGCGGGTGCCGATCCGCACCGGGGCGCCCGGCTTGGCCCCGGCCTTGACCAGCGCGTCCTCGACACCGATCCGGGCGAGCCGGTCCGCGAGGAAGCCGATGGCCTCGTCGTTGTTGAAGTTGGTCTGCAGCACCCAGCGCTGGACCCGCTGGCCGATGACGACGAACGTGCCGTCCTCCTCGACCTCGACCTTGAAGCCGGTGTCGTCGACGGCCTTCGGGCGCAGGATGATCCGGGTCGGCTCCGGGGTGGGCTGGCTGGCCCAGTGCTCGGCGACGATGGTGCCCAGCGCGTACGTCAGTTCCTTGGTGCCCTCGCGGGTCGCCGCGCTGACCTCGAAGACGCGCAGGCCGCGGGCCTCGATCTCCGGGCGGACCAGGTCGGCCAGCTCGCGGGCCTCCGGCACGTCGATCTTGTTCAGGACGACGAGGCGGGGCTTGTCGGCCAGGCCGCCGTACTCCGACAGCTCGTGCTCCAGCGCGTCGATGTCGGAGAGCGGGTCGCGGTCCGGCTCCAGGGTCGCGCAGTCGATGACGTGCGCCAGGACGGCGGTGCGCTCGATGTGCCGGAGGAACTCCAGCCCGAGGCCCTTGCCCTGCGCCGCGCCCGGGATCAGCCCCGGCACGTCGGCCATCGTGAACGTCTTGTCGTCGATCCGGATCACGCCCAGGTTCGGCACCAGGGTCGTGAACGGGTAGTCCGCGATCTTGGGCCGGGCCGCCGACAGGGCCGCGATCAGCGAGGACTTGCCCGCGCTCGGGTACCCCACCAGGCCGACGTCGGCGACGCTCTTGAGCTCCAGGACCACCTCGTGCGCCTCGCCCGGCTCGCCCAGCTCCGCGAAGCCGGGGGCCTTGCGCTTGCTGTTGGCCAGGGACTCGTTGCCCCGGCCGCCGCGCCCGCCCTCCGCGATCACGAACTCGGTGCCGTTGCCGACCAGGTCGACCAGGACCTCACCGGTCGCGGAGTGCACGACGGTGCCGTCCGGAACCAGCAGCACGAGGTCCGTACCGTTGGCCCCGTCCTTGTACGAGCCCTGGCCCGGCTGCCCGTTGCCGCCCCTGGCGTGCTGCTTGAAGTGGAAGTCGAGCAGCGTGTGCACCTGCGGATCGACCTTCAGGATGACGTTGCCGCCGTGCCCGCCGTTGCCGCCGTCGGGGCCGCCGAGCGGCTTGAACTTCTCACGCTTGACGGACGCGCAGCCATGGCCGCCGTTACCGGCCTGCACGTGCAGCACCACCCGGTCTACGAACGTGGCCACAGCGCCTCCTTATGTCTTGAAAATAACCCAAAAAACTGAAAGGACGGGCCAGAAAGAACTCTGGCCCGTCCTTCGACGCTTACAAGCTACGCGGCTGCTGCGGTCTCCAGCGGCACGATGTTCACGGTCTTGCGACCACGCTTGGTGCCGAACAGCACGTGGCCGCTCGACAGCGCGAACAGCGTGTCGTCGCCACCGCGACCGACCAGGTCACCCGGGTGGAACTTGGTGCCCCGCTGGCGGATCAGGATCTCGCCGGCGGAGACCAGCTGGCCACCGAAACGCTTGACGCCGAGTCGCTGGGCGTTGGAGTCACGCCCGTTCCGCGAGCTTGACGCACCCTTTTTATGTGCCATGTCGGCGCCTACTTCCCGCTCTGGATGCCGGTGACCTTGACCTGGGTCAGCGGCTGACGGTGACCCTGCCGCTTGTGGTAGCCGGTCTTGTTCTTGAACTTGTGGATCCGGATCTTCGGGCCCTTGGTGTGGGCGACGAGCTCGGCGGTCACGGCGACGCCGGACAGCTTCGCGGCGTCGGTCATAACCTCGGCACCGTCGACCAGAAGGACCGCAGGCAGAGTGAAAGTGTCGCCGGGCGCGCCCACGAGCTTCTCAACCTCGATCACGTCGCCCTCAGCGACCTTGTACTGCTTGCCGCCGGTCTTGACGATCGCGTACATGACGCAGGTCTCCTCGCTGTGGCAGCCGCTGACTACTGACATGTGCCTGCGGCGTTTCGGACATCGCTCTTGCTAGGTCTCACGGCTTCTCGCGGGCGATGGCTGCCTACCGCACCGGGGACACGCGAGAACGTGGCGCACCTAGATGCGCCGTAGGCAAGGGTACTTCACGGGAGCACCGGGCCTCAAATCGGCCCCGTGTGGGCCCCCTCACCTGGAACAACAGGCGGGGCGGCGCGCACCGTGGCCCAGCTTACGCCCCGCAGACCTCGACATAGACATCGGCCGCCGCGTCGAACTTGGGGTCGGAGAGCGCGTCCTCCTTGCCGGTGGCGAACGCCTCACCCGCGGCCCGGTACGAACCCGCCATATCGGTCAGGGCCTTCTTCAGTTTGGCGTCCGTGGCGACCTTGGCCTGGGCCTCCACCTTCGTGGCGGTGTCCTGGAACAGCTTCTTCAGCTTCTCCCCGGCCGCCTTCTTGCCCGCCTGGTCGTCCTTGACGCTCGCCTCGATCATCTGGGTCAGCGGCGTCTTCATGTCGGCCATCGCGCCCTGCACGGCCGTCTTGGTGGCCGCGCACGCCGCCTTCGTGTTGTCCGACGCGCCCTCGGCCCCGCCCCCGGTGCTCCCGGGACTCGCGGTGCCGCCCGGGGCCGCCCCGGACGCGCTGGAGCCGGGCGTCGCCCCCGGGCTCGCCACCTGGTCGGGCTTCTTCGCCGAACCGCAACCGGCGCTGAGGGCGACCGCCACGGCCAGGACCGCGGTGACACGGAAGAGACGCATGATTCGTGCTCCATCGTTCGGGGGTGTGACGCCGACCATACCCACCCGGACCGGTCGACCCGGCGGAGCGGGAGCCTTCGTTACCGCACCGTAGTCCGGTTCAGGGCGAAGAGCACCTTTCCGGGTACCGGGCCGCGCGCCCCTCGCCGACGCCCGGGGGCCGGGCCGCGCGTCCTCGCCGACGCCCGGGGCCGGGCCGCGCGCCCGTTCCGGCGACATGGCACCCGTACCCGGAAAAAGGGGTGGCCCTGACGTTTCCGCCAGGGCCACCGTCACGCACTGTTACTTACTTCCCGCGCCGCCGGGAGGAGCTGCGCCGGCGGCGGCGACCGCCCTCGGCGCCCTCGCCGGACTCGTCGGCGTCCACGGCCGCGTCCGGGTCGTCGTCGCTGGCCCGCACCGTGATCGTCGGGGCGGACCCGGCGGCCGAGACCGCACCGACCAGCACCGGCTCGGGGGCGTCGGCGGCCTCGGCGGTGTCGTCGGCGGCCGGCTCGGCCTCGGACGACTCGCCCTTGCCCCGCCGGCGCCGGCTCTTCTTGCCCTCGCGCGGCTCGTCGCCACCGGAGGCGGGAGCGGCCGCCGCGGGGGCGTTGTTGCCGCCCCGGCCCGCGTGGCCGCCGCCGCCCTGGGCGCCGTCCATGATCGGCTCGGTGTGGATGATCAGGCCCCGGCCCTTGCAGCAGTCACACTGCTCGCTGAACGCCTCGAGCAGGCCCTGACCCATGCGCTTGCGGGTCATCTGGACCAGGCCCAGCGAGGTGATCTCCGTGACCTGGTGCTTGGTCCGGTCCCGGCCCAGGCACTCGGTCAGGCGGCGCAGCACGAGCTCGCGGTTCGACTCCAGCACCATGTCGATGAAGTCGATCACGATGATGCCGCCGATGTCGCGCAGCCGCAGCTGGCGGACGATCTCCTCCGCCGCCTCCAGGTTGTTCTTGGTGACGGTCTCCTCGAGGTTCCCGCCGTGCCCGATGAACTTCCCGGTGTTGACGTCCACGACCGTCATCGCCTCGGTGCGGTCGATGACCAGCGAGCCACCCGACGGCAGGAAGACCTTGCGGTCCAGCGCCTTCATGATCTGCTCGTCGATCCGCAGCGCCTGGAAGACGTCCACGGTCCCGGTGTGCCGGCGGAGCCGGTCGACCAGGTCCGGGGACACGTGGGCCAGGTACGGCTCCACCTGCTCCCAGGCGTCCTCGCCCTCGATGACGAGCTCGCGGAAGTCCTCGTTGAACAGGTCCCGGACGACCCGGATCACCAGGTCCGGCTCCTCGTACAGGGCCACGGGGGCGCTGCCCGACTTCGCCTTCTTCTCGATCGTCTCCCACTGCGCCTGCAGCCGGGTCACGTCGCGCTCCAGCTCCTCGGAGCTCGCGCCCTCGGCGGCCGTGCGCACGATGACGCCGGCCTCCTCGGGCACCAGGTGCTTGAGGATGTCGCGGAGCCGCTTGCGCTCGATGTCGGAGAGCTTGCGGCTGATGCCACTGGCGTTGCCGTGCGGCACGTACACCAGGTGGCGGCCCGAGAGCGCGATGTGGCTGGTCAGCCGCGCGCCCTTGTGCCCGACCGGGTCCTTGGTGACCTGGACGAGCACCGAGTCGCCCGGCTTGAGGGCCTGCTCGATGGAACGGCCGCGGCCCGACAGGCCGGCGCCCTCCCAGTTGACCTCGCCCGCGTACAGCACCGCGTTGCGGCCCCGGCCGATGTCGACGAACGCCGCCTCCATGCTGGGCAGCACGTTCTGCACCCGGCCGAGGTAGACGTTGCCGACCATCGTCGACTGCGAGGCGCGGGCCACGTAGTGCTCGACCAGGATGCCGTCCTCCAGCACCGCGGTCTGGGTCCGGTCGCCGAGCTGGCGGACGACCATCACGCGGTCGACGGCCTCGCGGCGGGCCAGGAACTCGGCCTCGGTGAGGATCGGCGGACGGGTCCGGCGCTGCTCGCGGCCGTCCCGGCGGCGCTGGCGCTTGGCCTCCAGGCGGGTGGAGCCGGAGACGCCCTGCACCTCGTCCACGGCGCTGCGCGGCTCGCGGATCTTGACGACGACGTTCGGGTCGTCGCTGGTCTCGGCGTCGCCGGAGCCCCGGCGGCGGCGGGACCGGCGGCGGCGACGGAGCGAACCGTCGGCGGCGACCTCGGTGTCGACGGACTCCTCGTCCTCCTCGGCCTCCTCCGTCTCGGACTCGGACTCGGCGGTCGGCTCGTCCTCGGACTCGTCGTCGTAGTCGTCGGCGCCGCCCTTGCCCCGGCCCCGGCCACGGCGGCCACGGCGGCGGCGGTTGCGCCGGCTCTCGGGCGAGTCGTGGTCCTCGTCGTCCTCGTCGGTCTCCTCCGCCTCGGCGGACTCGGTGACCTCGTCGACGGGCGCCTCGTCCTCGACGGCGGCGGCACCGCGACGGGTACGGCGACGCCGGCCGGCGGGGGCCTCGTCCTCGTCCTCGTCGTCGGACCGCACGTCGCGGGTCACCGGCTCCGGCACCGCGAACGGCGCGGCGGCCGGGACCTCGAACGGGGAGAACGACGCGGGCGCGGCCACGGGGGCCGGCGTGACGACGGGCTCCGGCGGCATGAACAGCACGGTCGCGGCCGCGGCGGCACCGCGACGACGGCGACCGGTCGGCTTCTCCGGCTCGGGCTCGACGACCGCCTCGACGGCGTCCTCGAGCACCTCGTCGTCCTCGTCGTCCAGGTCCAGCTCGACGGGCTCGACCACCGGCTCGACGACGGGCTTGGCGGCGCGGCTGGTCCGGGACCGGGTGCGGCGGGTGGGGGCGGGCTCCTCCGCGGCGGGCTCGTCGGCGACGGGCTCCTCGCGCACCTCGGCGGCGGGCTCGCGGGTCACGGGGGTCGGCGCGCCTGCCGGGCGGGTCGCCCGACGGGTCCGGCGCTCGGTCACCTCGGCGGCCGGGGCCGGGGCCGGCGTCGCGGCCACGGGCTCGGCCGGAACCTCGGCGACGGTGTCCCGCTTCACCGGGGTCGGCGCCCCGGCCGGACGGGTGGCCCGGCGGGTCGGACGCTCGACCGTGTCGGCGGTGACCACGACCGGGGCCTCGCTGGCGACCGGGGTCGGCACGGCGACGGGCACCGGGGCGGCCGCGGCCGGCTCGGAGTCCCGGAACACCGGTGCGGGCGCGCCGGCCGGACGGGTGGCCCGGCGGCGCTCACGGACCTGGGTCGACTCGTACCGGGCGGGCTCGGGCAGGAAGGTCTCGACGTGCTCGTCGGCCTCCACCGGGCGCGCCGCGGCGGCCGGAGCGGACACCGGTGCGTCCGCGACCGGAGCGGGCACGATCGGGGCGGGCTCGGCCGTGACCTGCACGGACGCATCCGGAGCGGTCGGGTCGGGCACAGAAGCGGCAGCGGCCGGAACCGCCTTCTTCCGGGTACGCCGGGCTGGCTTGGCCACCTCGGCAGGTTGGTCGTCGGCCACCTCGACCGTCGCCTCGGGAGCGGCGGCCTTCACCGCCTTCTTGCGCGGCGCACGGGTGCGACGGGTGCTGGTCTCTGTGTCTGCGGCGGTCTCGGTGGTGGGCTGAACGCCCGCCTCGGTACCGCCCGTCGGCTCGTTGTCGAGCATCCGGGTGTTCTCCAGTTCTGCCGTACCCCGGGCGCGAGAACGCTGCCACTCAGGGTCGGACGCTGTTCGCGGCGGCTCGAGGGGCGAGTCGCCGAAGTCTGGCCAACCGGGTCGATTGACCCGGCCCGTCACGATTGACGGCCGGCGCTACGCGGAGACGGTCTCCACGCCGCGCTCTCCGCCGATGGTCGTGCGATCCGCCTCTAGCGGATCAACAATGTCGCCCTGCCCGGTGAGCGCGCCCTGTGCCAACCGGAACGCGCGTGGCGGTTCCGATGGCTCCAGGCCGGCTAGCACGCGCAGGCCACTCAACACATCGTCGGGTCGTACGGACGGTGTCACATGTCGTACGACGAGTTCGATTATCACACACGGTGCCGGATCAACCTCGCTGACCTGCGAGATGATCATCGAAACGACCGGCTCCCGGGCGTCCAGCTTGCGCATCCCCTGCTTCATCAGGCGTTCGACCTCGATGGTCTCCGCGGCGAGGAAGGAGGCCACCGCGGCCTCCGCATCGACGTGGGTCACTCCGGGTAGTTCGATCCGCCAGAGAGAGGCGTCGATCCGGTCGGCGAGGGTGGTACCGGCGGTCGCCACGACCCCGTCGAGCACGTCGATCCCGGGGGACAGCACGGAGTCCAGCGCCCGGACGAGTTCGGCCGGGTCGACCTCGCGCTGGAGCCCGAGCTCCACGTACTCCGCCTCGCTGGCCACCCCGGTCGGGGCGGCGGACGCGTAGGAGATCTTGGGGTGCGGGCTGAAGCCCTGGGAGAACGCCATGGGCACCTCGGCCCGGCGGAGCGCCCGCTCGAAGGCGCGCGCGAAGTCGCGGTGCGAGATGAAGCGCAGCGGGCCGCGCTTGGCGTACCGGAGCCGGACCCGCTGGACGATGGGGGCCTGCGGGTTGTCCGGTTGACGACGCTTGCTAATGGTATGCCCCTTATCCAACAACTTGCTTGACGATGAGCGGCAGCATCTTCTTACCGGTCGGGCCGATCTGGATCTGGGTGTCCATCGTCGGGCAGACGCCGCAGTCGAAGCACGGGGTCCACCGGCAGTCCTCGACCTCGACCTCGTTGACCGCGTCCTGCCAGTCCTGCCAGAGCCATTCCTTGTCGAGCCCGGAGTCCAGGTGGTCCCACGGCAGCACCTCGGCCTCGCCGCGCTCCCGGGTCGTGTACCACTCCACGTCCAGCCCGAACTCCGGCAACACCTCGGCCGCCGAGTCCATCCACAGCTGGTAGGAGAAGTACTCCGACCAGCCGTCGAACCGGCCGCCCTGCTCCCACACCTTACGGATCACGGCCCCGACCCGGCGGTCGCCGCGCGACAGCAGGCCCTCGACCATCGACGGCTCCCCGTCGTGGTACCGGACGCCGACGGCCCGGCCGATGGACTTGTCCGCGACGACGGCGGCCTTGAGCGCCTTGAGCCGCCGGTTCACCGTCTCGACGTCGGCCTGGGGGGCCCACTGGAACGGCGTGTGCGGCTTCGGGACGAACGCGCCGATCGACACGGTGCACTTCAGGTCCCGGGTACCCGTCGCCTCGCGGCCCGCCTGGATCACGTTCTTGGCGAGCCGGGCGATCTGCATGACGTCGTCGTCGGTCTCCGTGGGGAGCCCGCACATGAAGTACAGCTTGACGTTGCGCCAGCCGCCCTTGTACGCGGTGACCACCGTGCGGATCAGGTCCTCTTCGGTGACCATCTTGTTGATCAGTTTCCGGATCCGCTCCGAGCCGCCCTCGGGCGCGAACGTCAGACCGGAGCGCTTGCCGCCCCGGGTCAGCTCGTCGGCCAGCTCGACGTTGAAGGCGTCCACCCGGGTCGAGGGCAGCGAGAGGCCGACGTTCTGCCCCTCGTACCGGTCGGCCAGGCCCCGGGCCACCTCGGCGATCTCGGAGTGGTCGGCCGAGGACAGGGACAGCAGCCCGACCTCGGAGAAGCCGGACTCCTTGAGCCCGTTGTCGACCATCTCGCCGATCGTGGTGATGCTCCGCTCGCGCACCGGGCGGGTGATCATGCCGGCCTGGCAGAACCGGCAGCCCCGGGTGCAGCCCCGGAAGATCTCCACCGCGTAGCGCTCGTGGACCGTCTCGGCCAGGGGCACGAGCGGCTTCTTCGGGTACGGCCAGGCGTCGAGGTCCATCGTCGTGCGCTTGTGCACCCGGAACGGGACGTCCGCGCGGTTCGGCACGACCCGCTGGATCCGGCCGTCGGGCAGGTAGTCGACGTCGTAGAACTTGGGCACGTAGACGCTCTCGGTGCGCGCGAGGCGCAGCAGCAGCTCGTCGCGGCCCCCGGGGCAGCCCTCCAGCTTCCAGGCCCGGACGATCTCGGTGATCTCCAGCACCGCCTCCTCGCCGTCGCCGAGCACGGCGGCGTCGATGAAGTCGGCGATCGGCTCCGGGTTGAACGCGGCGTGCCCGCCGGCGACCAGCACCGGGTGGGACTCGTCACGGTCGCGGGCCTCGAGCGGGATACCGGCCAGGTCGAGCGCCGTCAGCAGGTTCGTGTAGCCCAGCTCGGTGGAGAAGGACACCCCGAACAGGTCGAACGCGCCGAGCGGACGGTGCGCGTCGACGGTGAACTGCGGCACCTTGTGCTCGCGCATCAGCTTCTCGAGGTCCGGCCAGACCGAGTACGTGCGCTCGGCGAGCACGTCGGGGAGCTCGTTGAGCACCTCGTAGAGGATCTGGACGCCCTGGTTGGGCTGGCCGACCTCGTACGCGTCCGGGTACATCAGCGCCCACCGGACGACGGTGTCCTCCCAGTTCTTCACGACCGCGTTCAGCTCGCCGCCCACGTACTGGATCGGCTTCTGGACCTTCGGCAACAGGGCCTCGAGCCGGGGGAAGACGGACTCGACGCTCACGCCGTCACGCTCCGTGATGCCTCGCTCATTCATCGCACCCTCTACTCGCTGGCCGTGCCCGATCGTGCTCATAACGATCCAGTGTATGGGGCACCGCCGGACGTGACTTGCGGCGGTTCGGCAGAATAGGCCGACGGGTCGATGCGGGGTCACAGACCATCCGGCACAATCGGCCCCGCACGGCACGATCGGACCCGGAAGGACCCAGCGTGACCACACCCCAGTACGGCCCTGGCGGGTGGCAGCCGCCACAGGATGGCGCGCCCCAGCCGGGCTACGACCCCAACTACGGTCAGCCACCTGTGCAGTACGAGCAGCCATACTCCGCGCCGGGATATGACCCCAACTATGCCCAGCAGCCCGGTTACGACCAGTACGCGCAGCCGGGCTACGACCAGCCGCAGACCGGCGGGTACGAGCAGCAGCAGGGCTACGACCCGAACTACGGGTACGCCCCGCAGATGTCCGGCCCGCCGATGTCCGGCCCCCCGGTGACCGGCGGCCCCGCCTACTCGGCGTACGGCGCGCCCATCCCGCCGCCGGCGAAGAAGTCGAGCAGCAAGACCGGCTGGATCATCGGCGGCGTCGTGATCGGCATCGTGGTGCTGATGATGTGCGGCATCGGGCTGTACGTGATCGGCAGCAAGACCGACTCGGACGGCAAGGGCGGGCTCACGGGCTCGGGCAGCAGCGGCAAGTACAAGGCCGTGGCGAACCTGTGCGACAAGATCTCGACCACGGACGCCCAGGGCGTGCTCGGCACCCCGGACGGCTCGCCGACGTTCCGCACGAACGACTACCAGTCGATCGGGTACACGTCACTGTCGTGCTCGTTGATGTTCAAGAGCGGCACGAACAGCTCCAGTCTCAGCGTCGACGTCAAGGTCACCAAGGAGACCGCCAAGGCGAAGAGCAGCTACGAGACGTCGAAGAAGTACGACGACGGGCAGACCGAGAGCGGCCGGGTGCAGAGCGCCCTCACCGACCTCGGCGAGCAGGGCTACCAGGTCGTCACGAAGAAGGACTACTCGTCCTTCAAGAGCGTCACCTACGAGGTGAACGTGCAGGACAGCAACCTCGTGATCGAGATGCGGATGCACGGCACCTTCAACTCCCTGGACGAGCCGCTGCTCACCTCGAAGCTGAAGGACCTGGTCAAGGCCACCATGGCCTCGCTGAAGGCCTAGCGAACCGCGACAGTCGAAGAGGGCCCACCCCGTGCGGGGTGGGCCCTCTCGCGTCGTGTGCCCGGAGCCGGGCCGGGCGAGCCCAGGCCCGGGTCGGGCCGGACCCGAGGGTCCGGCCGAGCGGGTCCGGGGAGTGGCCCGGGCGGGCCCCGAGCAGGCCCGGTACCAGGCTCAGGCGGCCGTCGGCGGCTGCACGGCCGAGGCCCGGGGCGCGTACCGGTCCACGTACTCCTGGCCGGTCAGGCGGCGGATCTCGTCCATCACCTCGTCCGTGACGGCGCGGACCACGTGCTTGTCGCGCTCCATGCCCTCGTACCGGCCGAAATAGAGGGGTTTGCCGATCTTGATGATCACCTCGGCGCGCGGGTCCGGCATGGCCCGCCCGATCGGCTGGGCCAGGTCGGTGCCGATCAGCCCGATCGGGATCACCGGCACCTTGGCCTCCAGCGCGAGCCGGGCGACGCCCGTGCGGCCCTTGTACAGCCGGCCGTCGGGCGAGCGGGTGCCCTCCGGGAAGATGCCGTGCAGCCCGCCGTTCTGCAGGATCGGCAGGGTGCGCTTGAGCGCGTCGACCCCGGCGCGCCCGCCGGAGCGGTCCACCGCGATCTGGCCCAGGCCCCGGACCATCGCCCCGCGCGCCCAGCCCTTGAGGCCGGGCTGGAGGAAGTACTCGGCCTTCGCCATGAACGCGATCGGCCGGTTCACCACGAGCGGCAGATAGAGGTGATCGGACACCGAAAGGTGGTTACAGGCGAGGATCGCCGGCCCGGAGCGCGGGATGTTCTCCAGCCCCTCGGCCTGCGGGCGCAGCACCCCCCGCAGCGGTGCCCCGACGACCCACTTGGCAACCCTGTACAGCGCCGTCACACAAACCTCCCAGGTCACCCACGTGCCCGCACCACTTTAGGGAGCGGGTGTTTCCGGGCTGCGTCGGGGGCGTTGCGCCCCCGACGCGACCCTGTCACGCGCGGGTGACCGCCACCCGGACCTGCTCGTCGCCGACCTCGCCGAGGAAGCCGTCCGGGGCCGGCCCGAAGGACACGCCCAGGGCCAGGGTCTCCGAGGCGACGAAGTCCCGGTGGGTGGACACGGCGGCCTGCACCGTCGGGGAGCCGTCCAGGACGACGGTGATCCGGTCGGACACCTCCAGGTCGGCCTCTCGGCGGGCCTGCTGCACGGCGCGGATCACGTCGCGGGCGACGCCCTCGGCGGCCAGCTCCGGGGTCACCGCCACGTCGAGCAGGGCCACGCCGCCGCCCACCGGTGCCGAGTGCTCGGCGTCGGCGGCGACCAGCTTGAGCTCGTACTCGCCGGGGAGGAGGTCGACCCCGCCGGCCGTGACCGTGTCGCCGGCCACCGACCAGTCCCCCGCCTTGACGGCCTTGATCACCCGCTGGACGTCCTTGCCGAGCCGCGGGCCGAGCGCCTTGGGGACCACGTTGAGCACCTGCTCGCAGTGCCCGCCGAGGTCGGTGGTGAAAACGACCTCCTTGACGTTGACCTCGTCGGCGATCAGGTCCGCGAACGGCCGCAGCGCCTCCGCGCCCGGGGTGGCGACGGTGAGCCGGGACAGGGGCAGCCGGACCCGCAGGCCGGTGGACTTGCGGACCGACAGCGCCGCCGAGCACACGTCCCGGACCGCGTCCATCGCCGCGACCAGCTCATGGTCGGCCGGGTAGTCGTCGGCCACCGGGTAGTCGGCCAGGTGCACCGACCGGCCGCCGGTGAGGCCCTTCCAGACCTCCTCGGCGACGTACGGGGCGAGCGGGGCCATCAACCGGGTCAGGGTCTCCAGCACCGTGTACAGCGTGTCGAACGCCGCCTGCTCCCCCGCCCAGAACCGGCTGCGGGACCGGCGCACGTACCAGTTGGTCAGCGCGTCGAGGAACGTGCGCACCGAGCCGCACGCCCCGGAGATGTCGTTGACGTCGAGCTGCGCGCGCGCGTCGGCCACGAGCTCGCGGGTCTTGGCCAGCACGTACCGGTCGAGGAGGTTGTCGGAGTCCGTCCTCGGCACCGCCTCCACATCCGACGCGTTGGCGTAGAGCGAGAAGAAGTACCAGACGCTCCACAGGGGAAGCAGCACGTGGCGCACCGCGTCCCGGATCCCCGACTCGGTGACGGACATGTCGCCGCCGCGCAGCACCGGGGACGCCATCAGGAACCAGCGCATGGCGTCGGAGCCGTACAGGTCGAACATCTGGTAGACGTCCGGGTAGTTCCGCAGGCTCTTGGACATCTTGCGGCCGTCCTCGCCCAGCAACGTGCCGTGCACGACGGCCGTGTTGAACGCGTGCTTGTCGAACAGCGCCGTGCCCAGCACGTGCATCGTGTAGAACCAGCCGCGGGTCTGCGGCGTGTACTCCACGATGAAGTCGCCCGGGTAGTGCGACTCGAACCAGTCCCGGTTCTCGAACGGGTAGTGCACCTGGGCGAACGGCATCGAGCCCGACTCGAACCAGCAGTCCAGCACGTCCGGCACCCGGCGCATGGTGGAACGCCCGGTCGGGTCGTCCGGGTTGGGCCTGGTCAGCTCGTCGACGAACGGCCGGTGCAGGTCGGTCACCGTCGTGCCGAAGTCCCGGTTCAGGTCCGCGAGCGACCCGTAGACGTCGATCCGCGGGTACTCAGGGTCGTCGGACTTCCACACCGGGATCGGCGAGCCCCAGAACCGGGTGCGGTTGATGTTCCAGTCCCGCGCGCCCTCCAGCCACTTGCCGAACTGGCCGTCCTTGATGTACGCGGGCACCCACTCGATCTCCTGGTTCAGGGCGAGCATCCGCTCCTTGACCTTGGTGACCGCGACGAACCAGCTGGCCACGCCCTTGTAGACCAGCGGGGAGTCGCACCGCCAGCAGTGCGGGTAGGAGTGCACGTAGCCCTCGTGCCGCAGCACCACGCCCCGCGCCTTGAGTTCGGCGATGATCGGCTTGTTGGCCTCGAAGACCTGCAGACCCTGATAGTCGGGTACGAGCGCCGTGAACTTCGCGTGGTCGTCGACGGTCATGACGGTGGGGATGCCGGCGGCCGTACAGACCGCCTGGTCGTCCTCGCCGAACGCCGGGGCCTGGTGCACGACGCCCGTGCCGTCCTCGGCGGACACGTAGTCGGCCGCAAGCACCTGGAACGCGTTGCGCCCGCCCTGCTCGACCAGGTAGGGGAACATGGGCTCGTAGCGCAGCCCGGCCAGGTCGCGGCCCTTGACCACGGCGACCGGCTCGGCCTCGGCCAGCTCCTTCGCGTACGCGCCGAGCCGGTCCTTGCCGAGGACATAACGCTCGCCCTCGTGGGCCACGACCACGTAGTCCAGCTCCGGGCCGACGGCCAGCGCCAGGTTCGACGGCAGGGTCCACGGGGTGGTCGTCCACACCAGCATCTTCGCGCCGTCGAGGCTGTGCCCCGGGGCGGTCAGCGTGAACGCCACGGTCAGGGCCGGGTCGGTCCGGTCCCGGTAGGTGTCGTCCATCTTCGTCTCGGTGTTCGACAGCGGGGTCTCGCACCGCCAGCAGTACGCCAGCACCCGGTAGCCCTCGTAGACCAGGCCCTTGTCGTGCAGCGTCTTGAACGCCCACATGACGCTTTCCATGTAGTTCAGGTCGAGCGTCTTGTAGTCGTTGGCGAAGTCCACCCAGCGGGCCTGCCGGTTGACGTAGCGCTCCCACTCGCCGGTGTACTTGAGCACCGACGCCTTGGTGGCCTCGTTGAACTTGTCGATGCCGAGCGCGAGGATCTCGGCCTTGGTGGTGATCCCGAGCTGCTTCTCGGCCTCCACCTCGGCGGGCAGGCCGTGGCAGTCCCAGCCGAACCGGCGCTCGACCCGCTTGCCCTTCATCGTGTGGTAGCGCGGGACGATGTCCTTGACGTAGCCGGTCAGCAGGTGGCCGTAGTGCGGCAGGCCGTTGGCGAAGGGCGGGCCGTCGTAGAAGACGAACTCGTCGTTCGCCGGCCGGGCGTCGATGCTCGCCTGGAAGGTCTTGTCGGCCCCCCAGAAGTCGAGGACGCGCTCCTCGACCTGCGGCAGGGCAGGGCTGGCGGGGACTGACGATCCGTCTTTCGGATACGACATCTCGGTTCAAACCTCTCGCATGGGCCTCAATAGCTCCGATGCGAGGACGCGGTCACCCGCGCGGTACCACCCCGCTTGGCGGCCCCGGAGGGTCGCCCGCTCGTTCTTCGGCTGTGACGGGCCGGACCCGTCCGGTTCTACTGGGGCCCGGGGGCCTGTTCTTCCGGAGGCTCGCCGGTGATGGCCGGGTCGAAGCCTGTAGCCCCATGGTACCGGTACCGCCAAATTCGTTACCGGTACCGCCAGCTCGTCAGGGCCAGCCCGTGGCCGTCGGGGTCCTTGAACGACACCGACCACAGCTCCAGCAGCGCCGTCGAGGCCACCGCGCGCGGCCGTTGCAGGAACCGGACCCCCTTGGCACGCAGCTCCTGGTACACGACGTCGACGTCGTCCACCTCCAGGTTCACGTGCGCGAGGCGCGGGCCCTCCGGCCGGGCGTCGTCGAGCTGGCGGAGCAGCAGTTTCGCGTCCCCTGCCGCCAGGATCGCCGCGCCGCCGCCCGAGTCCAGCTCCGTGAAGCCCAGGGTGTCCCGGTAGAACTCCAGGGAACGGGGCAGGTCGGACACCATCAGGCTGACACCCACGCCCTGGATCGAGGCCGGGACCACATCGTCCGGGTACTCGTCCTCCGGCTCCTCCTCGGCCTCCGCCTCGTAGCTGGCCCGGCCGCCCGTGAGCAGCGCCGGGTCGATCAGGCGGCTGGCCCGGCCCGGCTCGGCCTCCTCCTCCAGGGCCGCGCCCCACCGCGCGTGGTCGAGCGGCTTCGGCTGGCGGCGCGGCAGCGGGACCTTGCGGAACTCCGGCAGCGTGAACATGTCCTTCGCGTCGTCGTCCGTCTCCGGCAGCGACACGTCGTCGGGGCCCGGCAGCGGCACGTCGCCCAGTTCGGGCATGGACTCGGCGGGGCCGGGCGGCGGGACGGGCAGGGTCGGCGGCGGGGTGACGAAGTCGGCCAGTTCGAACTCGGGCAGATCCAGCGGGGTGAACTCGGGCAGCACGAACGGCGGCAAGGACGACGCGGGCCGCTCGGGCTCCTTCACCGGCTCGGGCTGCGGCTCCTTCGCCGGCGCGAGTTCCGGCTTCCACGCCGACGTCGGGCCGGACACCCCCTGCGCCTGCGGCGTCGAGGGCACGGTCTCGGGGGCCGGTGCGGCATCGACCGGGCTGAACAGCTCATCCAGGTACGAGCCCAGCTCGTCGTCCGCCTGCCGGGTCGTGCCGTTGCGCGTGGTCTCGGCCCGGGTGGTCAGCAGGGTCGCGAACTCGGCGTCCCCGTTCGCGCCGGAACTGCGGACCCGGTCCCACCGGATCGTCACGTGGCGGGGATCGGCCCGCAGCACCGACACCGGGAGCTTCTGCCCGACGACCGGCCACTTGGCGACCGGCACCCCGGGGTCGCGAATGGTCTGCGCCGTCGCGGGCAGCCCCGGGGCCTCCACGACCAGCTGGAGCTCGCACCGGGCGCTCGACACCCCGGGCGGCGCGGGGCTGGCCGCGATGACCCGGGCGGTGCCCTCGACGACCCGGCCCTTGCGGTTCGGCGCGACGAAGTTGACCAGGTGGAACGCCACCGCGCCGACCGCCACGGCCGTACCGATCCAGAAGACCAGGACGCTACCGGTACCAATGCTGAAAATGATAATGAAAAGGGCAGCCAGGGGCAGAACCAATCCGAACAGACTCCGCGCATGGGAGGAGTGCGAGGAACCATCCGACACTGGGGCCTCCAGGGGGGTTTGGGCGACAGGCTGGCCCTTCTTGCCAGGCTAGGGGTGATGGCACGTTTTCGGAAGGTGATGAACGTACGAAGGTCGGATAGCTGATCGATCGGGGCCGCTGTCCACCCTGCGATCACAGACGGTTACCCTGCACTCGACGTCGAACCACTCAAGGAGGAGCTCGTGTCCGAGCGCACGCTCGTACTCATCAAGCCCGACGCCGTCCAGCGTGGCCTCGTCGGCGAGGTCCTGGGCCGCTTCGAGCGCAAGGGGCTCGCCGTCGAGGCCATGGTCCTGCGCACCATGGACGCCGCCCTGGCCGACGCGCACTACGCCGAACACGTGACCCGCGACTTCTACCCGCCGCTGAAGAACTTCATGACCAGCGGCCCGCTCGTGGCCCTCATCCTCTCCGGCGACCAGGCGATCAGCGTGGTCCGCGCCCTGACCGGCGCCACCGACGGCCGGGTGGCCGCGCCCGGCACGATCCGCGGTGACCTGTCACTGTCCAACCGCGAGAACCTGGTGCACGCCTCGGACTCGGAAGACAGTGCCAAACGAGAAATAGCCCTCTGGTTCCCTGGGTTGTAGAGACCCGCTGAGGACGACGCTGGACTGCGCGAATGGCCCGACCGCAGGGCGCTGCCCTAGCGGTCGGGCCATTCGCTTGCCAGCCCCGCCCTCAGCGGGCCACCGGCGTCAGATCAAGAGCAGATCAGGGCTAGCCGAGGACGCTCTTGCGGACGTTGAGGACGTAGAGCCAGAGGCCCAGGAAGATGACGCCGATCGCGGCGATCCCCCACTGGAACACGCCGCAGCCGATCACGAGTATCTGCAAGGCGGTGCCGACGTGCCACGCCCACCTGTGCTTCAGCAGTCCACACAGGAGGAAGCAGGCCACGGACAGCCCGACCATCGCCCAGATCCCCAGGCCGGGCAGCGCGCCACCCATGATCCGGATCGGCTGGATCGCGAGCAGCAAGACGATGCCCTCGATCACCAGGGTGCCGGCTCCGACCCCGCGCACGGCGGCACCGGGATTCCGCAATCCGGAGGGCTTCCCCTCCTCACCCAACGACCCGCCGTCGCCCGCCATACCAGCCTGGCCGGTGGGGTCGGGTTCTGCGGGAGTCACAGGCTCTTCTCCCTCGGAACCCGACCCCACCGGCCGACCAACCTCGGACCCCGACGACCCCGCACCCTCAGGCGCGGTCACTTCTTCCTCACCAACAGCTTGCGCGCGTCCGCGATCGTCATCACCGACCCGGTGACCAGCAACCCGATCGCCCCCAGCGACACGCCCTCGTCGGACTCGGCCTCGGCGATCGCCACCTCGATGGCGTCGGCCAGGTTGGGCGCGACACTGACCCGCTGATCCCCGAAGTACTCCTCCGCCAGGGTCGCCAGCCGCTCGGCCGGCATCGCCCGCTCCGAACTGTTCACCGTGACCACGATCGCGTCACACACCGGTTCGAGGTGCTCCAGCATCCCCCCGACGTCCTTGTCGGCCAGCACCGCGAACACCGCCACGAGCCGGCCGAAGTCGAACTCCTCGCGGATCGCCCGGGTGGTCGCCGCCATGCCGGCCGGGTTGTGCGCGGCGTCCAGCAGGATCGTCGGCGCGGTCCGGACCTTCTCCAGCCGCCCCGGCGACGTGGCCTGGGCGAACCCCTCGCGGACCACCTCCGGGTCGAGCGCGCCCTTGTCCCGGCCGGCGCCGAGGAACGCCTCGACGGTGGCGAGCGCGACGGCCGCGTTCTGGGCCTGGTGCGCGCCGTGCAGGGGCAGGTAGACCTCGTCGTACACGCCGCCGAGGCCCTGGAGCTGGAGGAGCTGGCCGCCGACCGCGAGGCCGCGCTGGAGCACGCCGAACTCGACGCCCTCCCGGGCCACGGTCGCGCCGACCTCCGCGCAGTGCTCCAGGATGGCCTCCATGGCCTCCTCGGGCTGCTCCGCGCAGATCAGGGTCGCGCCGTCCTGGACGATGGCGACCTTCTCGTACGCGATGTCGGCCACCGTGTCGCCCAGCCACTCGGTGTGGTCGAGGCTGATCGGGGTGATCACGCAGACCCCGGCGTCGAGCACGTTCGTGGAGTCCGAAGCACCGCCCAACCCGACCTCGACGACCGCCACGTCCACCGGCGCGTCCGCGAACGCCGCCAGCGCCAGGGCCGTGGTCATGTCGAAGTACGTCATCGACTCGTCGTGCCGGGAGTCGATGAGCTTGGCGACGGGCGCGACCTGGTCGTACACCTCGACGAACTGTTCTTCCGTCACCGGCTCGCCGTCGATGCTGATCCGCTCGGTCACGCTCTCCAGGTGCGGACTCGTGTACCGACCGGTGCGCAGCCCGTGCGCCCGGAGCAGCGACTCCACCATCCGCGCCGTGGACGTCTTGCCGTTCGTGCCGGTGAGGTGCACCGCCCGGTACGCCTTCTCCGGGTTGCCCAGCGTGTCCAGCAGTTCGCGCAGCTTCATCCGGTCGAAGACCATCCGGGTGAAGCCCCGGGCCAGCAGCTCGTTGTCGACGTCGACGAACCGCTCGTGCCGGGCCCGGCCGCCCAGCGCGTTGATGTCGTTGAGCGCCATTCCCGCCTTGAGAATGTCCCGGCGGGCCTGGTCGTCGGACTCTGTCATGCCAGCTTCCCCAGTGCCGCGGCGATCCGGACCAGCTCGGCCTCAGCCGCGGCCAGCCGTGCCTTGATCTTGTCCACGACCTGGTCGGGCGCCTTACCCAGGAACTCGGCGTTGCCCAGCTTGCCCCGGCACTGCGCGACCTCCTTCTCGGCGACCGCCTGGTCCTTGGCCAGCCGGGCCCGCTCGGCGGCCACGTCGATCGTGCCCCGGGTGTCGATCTCGACCGTGATCCCGCCGGCCAGGCTCAGCGTGGCGGTGGCCTCGAAGTCCCCGGCCGCCTCGTCCAGCCGGGCCAGGTTGCGGATCAGCGGCTCGTGGGACAGGAACGCCGCCGACCGGGCCGTCTCCTCGGACGCGACCAGGCGCCCGCCGACCTTCTGGCTGGGCTTGAGCCCCTGGTCCGCGCGGAACCGGCGGATCTCCGTCACGACCTCCTGCAACGTGGCGACGCTCGCCTCGGCGGTCGGGTTGATCAGCTCCGGCCGGGCGGTGGGCCACGGCGCGGTCACGATCGTCTCGGCCCCGGTCAGGGTCGTCCACAGCTCCTCGGTCACGAACGGCACGACCGGGTGCAGCAGGCGGTGCAGGGTGTCGAGCACCTCCCCGAGGACCCGCTGGGTCTTCTCGGCCTCCGGTCCGCCCGCGAACAGCACGGGCTTGGCCAGCTCCAGGTACCAGTCGCAGACGTCGTCCCACGCGAAGTGGAAGAGGGCGTCGCAGACCTTCGCGAACTCGTACGCCTCGAAGTAGCGGTCGACCTCGGCGGTCACCTCCGCCAGCCGGGACAGGATCCACGAGTCCACGGCCGAGCGCTCCCGCGGCAGCGGGCCGGTGACGGTGGCCCCGTTGGCCAGAGCGAACCGGGTCGCGTTCCACAGCTTGTTGCAGAAGTTCCGCGAACCGGCGGCCCACTCGTCGCTGACCGCGACGTCCGCGCCCGGGTTCGCACCCCGAGCCAGGGTGAAGCGGGTGGCGTCGGTGCCGTACCGGTCGATCCAGTCCAGCGGGTCGACCACGTTGCCGAACGACTTGGACATCTTCTTGCCGAACTGGTCGCGGACCATGCCGTGCAGCACGACAGTCTTGAAGGGAGCGACGCCGTCCATCGCGTACAGGCCGAACATCATCATGCGGGCGACCCAGAAGAACAGGATGTCGTACCCGGTGACCAGCACGCTCGTCGGATAGAACTTCGCCAGGTCCGGGGTCTTCTCCGGCCAGCCCAGCGTCGAGAACGGCCACAGCGCGCTGGAGAACCAGGTGTCCAGCACGTCGGAGTCCTGGGTGTAGCCCTCGGGCGCCGTCTCGTCGGGGCCGACGCACACCACCTCGCCGTCGGGGCCGTAGAACACCGGGATCCGGTGGCCCCACCACAGCTGGCGGGAGATGCACCAGTCGTGCATGTTGTCGACCCAGGCGAAGTAGCGCTTCTCCAGCTCCACCGGCTCGACCTTCACCCGGCCGTCGCGCACCGCGTCCCCGGCGGCCTTCGCCAGCGGGGTCGTGTTCACGAACCACTGCAACGACAGCCGCGGCTCCACGGTCGTCTTGCACCGCGAACAGTGCCCCACCGAGTGGTTGTACGGCCGGATCTCGCGCACGATCCGGCCCTCGGCCCGCAGGGCGGCGACCACGGCGGGCCGGGCCTCGTACCGGTCGAGGCCCTCGAACGGGCCGTGCGTCGTGATCACGGCACGCTCGTCCATCACCGTGATCGAGGGCAGGTTGTGCCGCTGGCCGATCTCGAAGTCGTTCGGGTCGTGCGCCGGGGTGACCTTCACGCAGCCGGTACCGAACTCCGGGTCCACGTGCTCGTCGGCCACGATCGGGATCCGCCGGCCGGTCAGGGGCAGCTCGACCTCGGTGCCGACCAGGTGCGCGTACCGCTCGTCGTTCGGGTTGACCGCCACGGCCGTGTCGCCGAGCATCGTCTCCGCCCGGGTGGTGGCGACCACGATCTCGTCGCTGTACCGGATGTAGACCAGCTCGCCGTCGGCGTCCTGGTGCTCGACCTCGATGTCCGAGAGGGCAGTCAGGCAGCGCGGACACCAGTTGATGATCCGGTTCGCCCGGTAGATCAGGCCGTCGTCGAACAGCCGCTTGAAGATCGTCTGGACGGCGCGGGACAGCCCGGCGTCCATCGTGAAACGCTCACGGGACCAGTCCACGGAGTCACCGAGCCGGCGCATCTGGCCCAGGATCGAACCGCCGGACTCGTTCTTCCACGCCCAGACCTTCTCCAGGAACGCCTCCCGGCCCAGGTCGTGCCTGCTCACGCCGTCGGCGGCGAGGCGGCGCTCGACCACGTTCTGGGTGGCGATGCCCGCGTGGTCCATGCCGGGCAGCCAGAGGGCCTCGTAGCCCTGCATCCGGCGGCGGCGGATCAGCGCATCCTGGATGGTGTGATCCAGCGCATGGCCGACGTGCAGGACGCCCGTCACGTTCGGCGGCGGGATGACAATGGTGTACGCGGGCTTGTCGCTGTCCGCGTCCGCCTGGAAGTAGCTGTTTTGTACCCACTGCTCATAGCGTCGGGACTCGACTTCGGCGGGCGGGTACTGAGCAGGCAGTTCCTGGGCATTCGTAGTCACCCCAGGGAGTCTACGGAAGTGCTAGAGTCCCGCGTTTCTGACACCACCCCACGGGAGAAGACACCATGAGCTACCCGCCGCAGAGCTACCCGCCGCCGTCCGACGTGCCGCCGCCGGGCGCGCCGCAGTACGCCCAGCCGGTGTTCGCGGCCCCCCAGCACCAGCCGCTCGGGTTCACCCCGCCGCAGGCGCCGAAGAAGAGCCCGACCGCGAAGATCGTTCTGGGGGTACTCGCCCTGGTGCTCCTCCTCTGCCTCGGCGGCGCGGCCCTGTTCGCGTTCCCGATCGCCCAGCAGCAGGGCGCGACCATCGCGCTGCCCACCACCATCGGCAAACTGACCCTGGACGAGGGCCCGGACGGCAAGAAGGTCGTCGACTCCATGGGCGCCGCCGGGGGCCAGCTCGCCGGACACCGGACCAAGGGCGCGCTGTACAAGGACGGCGACAAGCCGGTGATCTTCTTCGGCGCGACCGGCCTGAACATCAACCTCAAGAGCCAGCTCGACGACGCGTTCCGCACCATGAACGCCACCGGCCAGGTCGACCTGGACCCGGGCAAGCTGGGCGGGTACGTCCGGTGCGCCTCCATGTCGACGGCCGGCCTCACCATGCCGGTCTGCCTGTGGATCGACCATGGCAGCATCGGGATGGCGATGTTCGCGGGTGGGGAGTTGAGTTCGTCCGGGACGTTGTTCCGGGAGATGCACGAGGCGATGCTGAGCCGCTGAGGCTCCCTGGGGCGGAGCGGGGCTACCTCTGGGCCCGGACCTCGGGTATCGGGCCGGCTGGCCCGCCCCGGACCGCCCCGCTGGGCTCGGCTCAGCGCTCGGGTGGCTCGCCCCCGCCCCGCTCGGCACGGCTCCGCGTTCGGGTGGTCCGCCCCGGACCACCCCGCCAGGCTCGACCCGACGCTCGGATGGCCTGCCCCGGACCACCCCGCCAGGCTCGGCCCGACGCTCGGATGGCCCGCCCCTGCCCGCCCGGCACGGCTCCGCGCTCGGATGGCCCGCCCCGGACCACCCCGCCGGGCTCGGCTCCGCGCTCAGGTGGCCCGCCCCGGACCGCCCCGCCGGGCGGTTCCGGGCAGGGGCAGGGGGCGCCGGACGGGCCGGAGCTGGACGGGGCTGGTGGCGCCGCCGGATTCGGGGGCAGGGCACCTCGCCCCGGGTCGGGCCGCCGCGCGCCGGGCCGGTGACCTCCGTAATCCCCTGGTGAAATTGATCTTGGTTCTGGGGGCCGGCGCGGCACCCGTGGGGAACGCCGGGAGTTGCTAGGCTGCCGCGATGGCGTTCCTGGAGGCCTACGACGAGCAGCCCGAGGAGGAGCGCAAGCCGCTCCCCCTGCGCAGGATCCTGCTCATCGCCGGCGGAGTGTTCGGAGTCATCGTCCTGATCAGTGCTGTGATCTGGGGTCCGACGATCTGGCAGGTGGTCCGCCAGGGCGACCCCGAGCTGACGATCCCGGACAAGGCCGCGGGCCTCACCCTCGACACCTCCGAACGCGGTCAGCGCACCGCCGAGGGCATGCGGGAGGCGCTGTCCGTCCCGGTCGGCTTCGACAAGACCGTCGGCGGGGTGTACCAGGACCCTGCGGCGCCGACCCGGTCCGTCATCGTCGTCGCCGGCAGCGCGACCCTGTTCGACCCCGAGGAGACCCTCGACGACCTGTTCGCGGTCATCACGGACAAGGCCGGCGGGGTGAACGCGACGCGCGCCGTGCCGGCCGGGCCGCTCGGGGGCGAGGCCCGGTGCGGCGAGACCGCGATCGACGCGGACAAGGTGCCGGTGTGCGGGTGGGCCGACCACGGCAGCGCCGGGTTGATGCTGTTCCCGGGGCACACGCCGGAAGCCGCGGCGGGGTTGTTCGTGACGTTGCGCGGGGCCGTGCAGAAACGTTGAGCCCGTCGGCTCGCGGGAATGACGGCAAGGTCCCGGAATGTGTCCTCCCGGTGCGGACGGGCGGCCGTTGACCATGGGACGCACGGGTCCGGAGCGCATTAGGGTGTGGGCATGAGGGTCGCCGTCTGCCAACTCAACGCCCGCGAAGACCGGGCCGCCAACCTCGCCCAGGCCCGCCAGTTGCTGGTCCGGGCCGCCGATCAGGGCGCCGATTTCGCGGTACTGCCCGAGTACACCGACTACCTGGGCCCCAGCGCGCACCGCCCCGAGCCGGTCGACGGCGAGTTCGGCACGTTCTTCGCCGAGGCCGCCCGCGAGCTCGGCATGTGGGTGCACGCCGGGAGCTTCCACGAGCAGGGCCCCGACGACCAGCACAGCTACAACACGTCGCTGGTGTTCGACCGCTCCGGCAACATCGCGGCGACGTACCGCAAGATCCACCTGTACGACGTCGAGATCCCCGGCAAGGTGTCCTACCACGAGTCGGCCACCGTCGCGCCCGGCTCCGACATCGTCACCGTCAAGGTCGAGGGCGCGACCATCGGCCTGTCGATCTGCTACGACCTGCGCTTCCCCGAGCTGTACCGCAAACTGACCGACGCCGGGGCCGACATCCTGGTCGTCCCCGCCGCGTTCATGCTGCACACCGGCCGCGACCACTGGGAGGTCCTGCTGCGGGCCCGGGCGATCGAGGGCCAGTCGTACGTGCTCGCCGCCGGCCAGGTCGGCAACCACGAACCCAACCGGACCTGCTTCGGAAGATCCATGATCATTAATCCGTGGGGTACGGTCCTCGCCCAGGCCCCCGACACCGTCACCGTGGCCGTCGCCGACATCGACCGGCAGAGCCTGGAGCAGATCCGCGCCGAGCTGCCCAGCCTCGCCAACCGGCGGCTATGACCCGCGTTCCGAAGTACCTGTCGATCAAGGAGGACCTGATCCGGCGGATCGCCACGGGCGAGTTCCGGGTCGGCGAACCGCTGCCCTCCCAACGCGACCTCAGCGTCCAGTACGACGTCAGCCTCATGACCCTGCGCCAGGCCTTCGGCGAACTGGCCGCCCAGGACGTCATCGAACAGGTCGCCGGCAAGGGCACGTTCGTCCGCAGCCACCGCACCCCGTACGCCGCCGCCGGCCTCCGCAGCCTCGGCGACGACCTGCGCGCCCAGGGCATCACCGTCGACACCCGGGTACACGGCGTCTACTTCACCCCGGCCCCCGCGGACGTGGCCACCCGGCTCCGGGTCGCCGTCGACGCGCCGGTCCTCGTCATCGAACGCGTCCGGGTCATCAACGGCCACCCCGCCGTCCACCAGTACTCCTACGTCCCCGAACCCTTCGCCACCCCCCTCGCCGACGCCGACCTGGCCGTCCGCTCCCTCTACGAACTCCTCGAACTGTGGTGCCACGCCGTCGCGGCCCGGGCCACGGAGGTGATCACGCCCGTGGCGGTGAGCGGCCGGGTGGCCGAGCTGCTGGAACTGGCGCCCGGGGACCTGGCGCTGCGGAGCGACCGGTTGACCTACGACCAGGCCGGGCGGGTGATTGTGGACGATCGGGCCGTGCTCGCCGGGGATCGGGTGATGGTGACGGTGGATCGGGCGAGTGTGGGGAGTGCGCCGGATGTGGTGGTTACGGCCGCTATGACGTGATGGGGTGGGTGGCTTGTACCGCCTTTGGTGAGGGTGGGCGGCGCCTCGATGGAGGTGGGCGGCGTCCCTCGTCCCGGTGCGGGTGAGCAGCGTGTCGCGCCCCAGTGTGGGTGAATGCCGCGCCGCGCCTCGGTGCGGGTGAGCGGCCTACCGCTTCCCAGTGCGGGTGAGCAGCGTCCCGCGCCCAGTTGGCATCGTGCCCTGCGTGGCGGGCACGATTGCCCGAGTCCGACGAGCTTCGAATCAGGCGAAGGAGGCACGCCTCCTACCCGCGCGAGTCTCGGAGCGGCGTCCGCCGCCTGCAGGTCAACCGTGCTGACAACTGATCGGGAAGCGGCCACCGCCCGCAAGTGGCTCCAGCCGACAGATCACGCCGAGGACACCTTCCCCGTCCAGCGATCCTCGACAAGCCGTCTTGCCCAGGGCGCCCGCGACCACCTCCCCAACGCGTTCACCGAGTCCGCCCTGCCGCCAGCGGACGCACGCCCCGCCGCGAACCCGCGCAGGACGGCTACGTCACCGTTCCCCGGCCGCAGCTCTCAGTCCTGCTGTCCGCGAAAGTGGGCGCTCGGGATGCTCGACCTCGGGCTGGGGCAGGTGGAGCCGGCGCAACCAAGCGGCGCCCACCGTCTGCATGGGCCGTGCGGGCGACGTGCACACGCGGCGCCCACCAGCCGCATGAGCGATGGAGGCGGCGCAGCCGCTGTGCCCACCGTCCGCGTGAACAATGGAGACGGCGCACCCAGGCGGCGCCCACCATCCGCGTGAGCAATGGAGGCGGCGCCCATCAGCCGCCCGGGCTCAGCAGTTCTCCGTCCAGCAGTTCGCGATGCCGTTCGCCCGGAGCAGCTCCAGGCTCCGCACCGTCTCCTCCGGCGTGCCGATCCCGATCGGATAGCGCCCGACCCGGTTCGCGTGCAGCGCCAACTCGATCGCGGCACCCAGGGCGACACCGGGCAGCGCCCGGTACACCGCGGTGACCGTGGAGTCCAGGGAGTGGGCTGTGTCCACGCCGAGGACCACGACCGAACCCGCCCCGCCGAGCTGCACCGGCTCCGGTCGCGGCAGGCCGGCCCGCAGCCGGGTCCACAGCGCGTCGAGCACCGGGTCGGCGTTCCCGAAGAGCATCCCGGTCGGGCGGAGTTCCTTGTCCGGGAACGTCGCCGCCGGCCGGGTCCCGGAGCACCGTTCGCACCAGCCGAGCAGCAGCTTGCCCTGCCGGAGCAGCTCACCCGGGGACTCGGCGGCGTGCACCACGTTCGCGAACGGGCCGTCCGCGAACCGCCACCGGATGGCGCGCTTCACCCGCCTGGCCGCCTCGTACGCGTCCGCGCCGGCCAGCGTGACCACCTGCGACGGGCCCCCGCCCAGGTACCGGTCGAGCAGGCCGAGCATGAGGCTGTGGCCCTCGTCCGAGTATTCGTTCCACAGGTAGCGGATGTCGGCGGGGGTCAGGGCGATCCGATGACGGCAGCGGATCTCCAGGCCCTCCGCCTCGATCTCACGCTCCACATGGGCCGACAGCCCGGCTCGCAGACAGTCAGGTTTGAGCAGGAGGAAGGCTTCCACCTGTTGTAGGCTACCCGCCGATCGCCTTGCGGAAATCAGCCACCAGGGTGCCGATCGCCGCCGGGGATTCACCCTCGACGATTCTCCGCATCACCGGTGCCCCGATGATCACGCCATCGGCTTCCTGACAGATCTGGGTCGCGTTCGCCGGCGTGGAGACCCCGACGCCGATCAGCACCGGCTTGTCCGTGATCGCCTTGAGCCTCCGGGCCAGGGTCAGGGAGGACTCCGCCAGCGAGGACCGCTCGCCGGTGACGCCCATCAGGCCCAGCCCGTACACGAAGCCGCGGGTGCGCTCGCAGATCACGGCCAGCCGCTCGTCGGAGCTGACCGGGGACGCGAGCAGCACGTGCTCGATCCCGACCGCCGACGCGTCGGCCTCCCACTCGCCTGACTCCTCGTGCGGCAGGTCCGGCAGGATCGTCGCGCAGATCCCGGCCTCGCCGATCCGCTCGGCGAACCGCTTGTGCCCCGGCTGGAGCACCAGGTTGTAGTAGGTCATGGCGATCAGCGGCGCCCGGTCGCGCCCGCCGCCGCTTCCGCCGCGCACTAGGTCGTCGACGATGGTGTCCACAGTGGTACCCCGTGCGAGCGCCAGCACCGAGGCCCGCTGGATCACCGGCCCGTCGATCGCCGGGTCGCTGAACGGCACCCCGATCTCGACCGCGTCGGCCCCGGCGTCGAGGGCCGCGTCCACGTACTCGGTCCAGTTCTCGGTGACGCCGCCCGTCACGTACGGAATCAGCAGCTTGCGCCCGCCGTCCCGCGCCGCCCGCAGCGTGTTCTCCAACCGTCCAGTCATGCCGTCGTCGCCTCTCCGAGCAGCCCGATCACAGTGTGCATGTCCTTGTCGCCGCGCCCGGACAGGTTGACCAGCACGGTCGAGCCGAGCGGGATCTCGCGGCCGGCCTCACGGATCACGTACGCGATGGCGTGGGCCGACTCCAGCGCCGGGATCAGGCCCTCCAGCCGGCTGAGCACCTGCACCGCCTCGAGCACCTCCTCGTCGTCCACCGTCGGGTAGTCGGCGCGGTGGATCGAGTCCAGATACGCGTGCTCGGGTCCGACGCCCGGGTAGTCGAGGCCCGCCGAGATGGAGTGCGCCTCCAGCACCTGGCCCTCGCGGTCCTGCAACAGCTGGCTCCGCGAACCGTGCACGACCCCGACCCTGCCGCCCCCGATCGCCGCCCCGCCGGCCGCCTGCACACCGACGAGCCGGGCGTTCGTGTCGACGTAACCGGCGAAGATGCCGGCCGCGTTCGACCCGCCGCCGACGCACGCGACGACCTGGTCCGGGTGGGCGCCGCCGAGGATCTCGAGGCACTGCTCGCGGGCCTCCTCGCCGATGATCCGCTGGAGCTCCCGGACCAGCCACGGATACGGGTGCGGGCCCATGACGGAACCGAGGCAGTAGTGGGTGTCGTGGGTGTTGGCCACCCAGTCGCGCATCGCCTCGTTGACCGCGTCCTTGAGTGTGCGGCTGCCGGAAGCCACGGGCACGACCTCGGCGCCCAGCAGGCGCATCCGGAACACGTTCAGCTCCTGGCGGGCCATGTCGACCTCGCCCATGTAGACCACGCAGTCGAGGCCGAGGAGCGCACAGGCGGTCGCCGTGGCCACCCCGTGCTGGCCGGCGCCCGTCTCGGCGACGACCCTGGTCTTGCCCATCCGGCGGGCGAGCAGCGCCTGACCGAGCACATTATTGATCTTGTGGCTGCCGGTGTGGTTGAGGTCCTCCCGCTTCACGAGCACCCGGACGCCCAACTTCTCGGACAGCCGGTGGCACTCGGTGACCGGCGTGGGCCGCCCGCTGTACTGCTTCAGCAGCCCCCGCAGCTCCGCGTGGAACGCCGGATCCGCCCAGGCGGCCGTGAACGCCTCCTCCAACTCGAGACAGGCCGGCACGATCGGCTCGGGGACGAACCGCCCGCCGAAATCCCCGAAGCGCCCGTCAGCCGTGGGCAGTCCCATCAACTCCGCACTCACAGTTTCCTCGATCCACCTGGAGGTCACGGGGGCTGGTCACGCCGGCCCCGCACCAAGAATGCCTCACCCGCACCCCGAAAGTCAATAATGAGAGTTCTAGAACTGTGCTTTTCAATCTGCTATAACTGTTCTAGAACTGATTGGGTGAGGCGAGGGTAGCGCCCGGTGACGCCTGGCTCACCAGGTCCGCCAGGTCCGCCAGGTCCGCCAGCCACAAGAATCTGGCAGGCACGCACGGCTGCGGACGACAGGCGGGCTCTTCGGATGGCAGACGCGCGCTTCGGACGACCAGCCCGGCACGACGCCAGCGCACGCCCGCAGACACGAGCCCGCGCGCGAACCAGCCCACGGCGAAGCCCAGCCCAAGGCGAAGCCCTGCCCACCGCCCCGCCCCACTGAACCGGCCGACTGAACCGGCCCGACTGAGCTGGCCCGACTGAACCGCCCCAGGCAAACACAGCCCGAGCCCGCCCCACCCACCAACAACAATGGCGGCCCCCAACCACCCGGAGCCGCCACCGAAAACCCAACCAACCCGATCAAGCCGACTTGTCGCGCCGCTCCCGATCCCGAGGAGCGCTCCGCGGAATATCCCGAGGGATGATCGTCGGATTCACGTTCTCCCGGACCACCGCTCGGGTGATCTCGACGCGGGCGACGTCGGAGCGGCTTGGCACCTCGTACATCACGGGGAGGAGCACCTCCTCCATGATCGCGCGCAGGCCACGGGCGCCGGTGCCCCGGAGGAGCGCCTGGTCGGCGATGGCCTCGAGGGCCTCCTCGTCGAAGACCAGTTCGACGCCGTCGAGCTCGAACAGCTTCTGGTACTGCTTGACGAAGGCGTTCTTCGGCTCGCTCAGGATCTTGATCAGCGCGGTGCGGTCGAGGTTGCGCACGTTGGTGATGACGGGCAGTCTGCCGATGAACTCGGGGATCAGGCCGAACTTCAACAGGTCGTCGGGCATGACCTGGTTGAAGATGTCGTCGGTGCTGACCTCTTCCTTCGACCGGATCTGGGCGCCGAAGCCGAGGCCCTTCTTGCCGATCCGCGACTCGATGATCTGGTCGAGCCCCGCGAACGCGCCACCGCAGATGAACAGCACGTTGGTGGTGTCGATCTGGATGAACTCCTGGTGCGGGTGCTTGCGACCGCCCTGGGGCGGCACGTTCGCGCTGGTGCCCTCGAGCATCTTCAGCAGCGCCTGCTGGACGCCCTCGCCGGACACGTCCCGGGTGATCGACGGGTTCTCGCTCTTGCGGGCGACCTTGTCGATCTCATCTATGTAGACGATGCCGGTCTCGGCCCGCTTGACGTCGTAGTCGGCGGCCTGGATGAGCTTGAGGAGGATGTTCTCGACGTCCTCGCCGACGTAGCCCGCCTCGGTGAGCGCGGTGGCGTCGGCGATCGCGAAGGGCACATTCAGCATCCGCGCGAGGGTCTGCGCCAGATGGGTCTTTCCGCAGCCCGTGGGGCCGATCATCAGGATGTTCGACTTGGCGAGCTCGACGACCTCACCGCCGCCGGGGCGGTTGCTGACCGACTCGGCCTGGATGCGCTTGTAGTGGTTGTACACCGCGACCGCGAGTGCGCGTTTCGCCTGTTCCTGGCCGACGACGTAGGCGTCGAGGAACTCGGAGATCTCCTTGGGCTTGGGCAGCTCGTCGAACTTGACGTCGCCGGCCTCCGAGAGCTCCTCTTCGATGATCTCGTTGCAGAGATCGATGCACTCGTCACAGATGTAGACGCCTGGGCCAGCGATGAGCTTCTTTACCTGCTTCTGCGACTTGCCGCAGAAGGAGCACTTGAGGAGGTCACCGCCATCACCGATTCGAGGTGCCACCTGCGTCACACTCCCTGTGCTCACGGTCTGAGGGCTCGCGCCCCGGACGTCCGAGACCCGCTGCTTTGACGTTACCTGGTTGGGGGCCCCATCGAGGCCCCCAAACCCGCATAACCTCCACCACTCGACGGCCACGGGGGCCGACGGTTGGCTACTAGCTGACGGCCCGGACCACGGCGTTCTTCTTCCGCGGCGCCTGGACGGTGTCGATCAGGCCGTACGCGAGCGCGTCCTCGGCCGTGAGGATCTTGTCGCGGTCGATGTCCTTGCGGACCTGCTCGATGGGCTGGCCCGAGTGGTGCGCGATGAGGTCCTCGAGCATCGTACGCATACGCAGGATCTCCCGCGCCTGGATCTCGATGTCCGACCCCTGACCGTAGCCGCCCTCGGTGGCCGGCTGGTGGATGAGCACCCGGGAGTTCTGCAGGGCGACCCGCTTGCCCGGGGTGCCGGCCGCGAGGAGCACGGCGGCGGCCGAGGCGGCCTGACCGAGGCACACGGTCTGGATGTCCGGCCGGATGAACTGCATCGTGTCGTAGATGGCCGTCATCGCGGTGAACGAGCCACCCGGCGAGTTGATGTACATGACGATGTCGCGGTCCGGGTCCGTGGACTCCAGGACCAGGAGCTGGGCCATGATGTCGTTCGCCGAGGTGTCGTCGATCTGGACGCCGAGGAAGATGATGCGCTCCTCGAACATCTTGTTGTACGGGTTGGACTCCTTGATCCCGTACGACGTGCGCTCGACGAACGACGGCAGGATGTACCGGTTGGTGACCGGCGCGAACTGCGAAGAAGGCGTGTTCAGGTTCATGGTCTCTTCTCCGTCAGCCGTCAGTTATCGGTGCCGGCACCAGCGGGAACCTGCGCGGCCCCGGTGATCACCTTGTCGATGAAGCCATACTCCAGCGCGGCCTCGGCCGTGAACCAGCGGTCACGGTCGGAGTCGGTCGCGATCTGCTCGATGGTCTGGCCGGTGTGGTACGCGATCCGCTCGTGCATCAGGTGCTTGGTGAACACCATCTGCTCGGCCTGGATCGCGATGTCCGCTGCGGTGCCGCCGATGCCGCCGGAGGCCTGGTGCATCATGATCCGCGCGTGCGGCAGGGCGTAACGCTTGCCCTTGGTGCCGGCGCAGAGCAGCATCTGGCCCATCGAGGCGGCCATGCCCATCGCGACGGTGGCCACGTCGTTCTTGATGAACTGCATGGTGTCGTAGATGGCCATGCCCGAGTAGACGGAGCCGCCCGGCGAGTTGATGTAGAGCCAGATGTCGCGCTCGGCGTCTTCGGCGGCGAGCAGCAGCAGCTGGGCGCAGATCCGGTTGGCCGACTGGTCGGTCACCTCACTGCCCAGGAAGATGATCCGCTCCTTGAGCAACCGGTTGTAGACCGAGTCGTCGAGGTTGCCGAGACTTTCGGCCCCGCGTGCGACCGGGGAATGCAGGTCGGTCATGGCAGCCCTTCGCCGTACCACCCGGCGCGCTGATCACGCCGGTCGGGGGTTTTCTTATCTGCGACCCTAGCCGGTGCCGCCGACAAACCGGCCCCATGAAGGGCCCGTTTCGCTCCGCGCTGAAAACGGCCAGAAGACGCGGACGGCGCGCGACCCTCGCCTGGGCCACGCGCCGTCCGCGGACGAACTATTCGGCCTCGACGGCCGGGGTGCCGCGCAGCTCGTCGACCTTGAGCTCCGCGCCGGTGGTGTCCGTGATCTTGATGTTCTCGACGACCTGGGCGAGGGCCTTGCCCCGACGGACGTCACCGAACACCGAGCCGGCGACGCCGGCCCGCACGAGCTGGTCGTAGTACTGCTGGGGCGCGACGCCGGACTGCTGGGCCCGGTGCACGATCTCCTGGCCGAACTCGTCGTCGGAGACCTGGACGTCCTGGTCCTCGGCGATCGCGTCGAGGAGCAGCTGGATCCGGACGGCCTTGGTCGCCGACTCGGTCAGCTCGGCCGTGAGGCCCTCCTCGGTCTGGTCCTCCGCCTTGAGGTACTCCTCCAGGTTCGCGCCGACCCGCTGGAGCTGCTCGAGCATGGACTCCTTGCGGTGCTCGACCTCCTCGGCGACGACGGACTCGGGCGCGGGCACGTCGACGGCCTCGATCAGGGCGTCGATCGCCTTGTCGCGGGCGGACATGAGCTGCTCCATGCGCTTGACCCGGGTGAGCCGGGTACGCAGGTCGTCGCGGAGCTCCTCGAGCGTGTCGAACTCGCTGGCCATCTGGGCGAACTCGTCGTCCAGCTCCGGCAGCTCCTTCTCCTTCACGCCCTTGATCGTGACGGCCACGTCGGCGTCGCGGCCGGCGAACTCGCCAGCGACCAGCGCGGTGGTGAAGGTGGTCGACTCGTCGGCGGACAGGCCGACGACGGCCTCGTCCAGGCCCGGCAGCAGCTGGCCGCTGCCGACCTCGTGCGAGATGCCGCTGGCGGAGCCGCCCTCGACGTCCTTGCCGTCGACGGTGGCGTTGAGGTCCAGCGTGACGTAGTCGCCGTTGGCGACCGCGCGCTCGACGCCCTTGAGCGTGGCGAACCGGTCACGGAGGCTGTTGACCTGCTCGTCGACCTGCTCGTCGGTGAGCTCGAGCTCGTCGACGGTGACGCTGATGCCGGAGAAGTCCGGGAGGGTCAGCTCGGGGCGGACGTCCACCACGGCGGTGAACTTCAGCGGCTCGCCGTCGGCCAGCTCCTGGACGTCGATGTCGGGCCGGCCGATCGTCTTCACGTCGTGGGCCTGGACCGCCGCCATGTACTGCTCCGGCAGGGCCTCCTGGACGGCCTCGCTGAGCACCGCGCCCCGTCCGATCCGCTGGTCGATCACCGCTGCCGGGATCTTGCCCTTCCGGAAGCCGGGGATCGAGACCTGCTGGGCCAGCGTGCGGTACGCCTTCTTGAGGCTCGGCTCGAGCTCAGCGAAGGGCACCTCGATGGACAGCTTCACCCGGGTCGGGCTAAGGGTCTCCACGGTGCTCTGCACGGGCGTACTCCTTGATTGGTTTGCGGTCGTAAGAGGTCTGACCGAACGAGTTTAGACAAGCGTCGCCTGCCTGACATGGCTGGGACCCGAACAGGAAGCACAGGTCACAGTCTGTGTCGGGATGACAGGATTTGAACCTGCGACCCCTCGCTCCCAAAGCGAGTGCGCTACCAAGCTGCGCCACATCCCGGTCGAACCTCCGGGAGTCTACCCGCTAAGCTGGGGGCGCGCCTCGGCGCATGCGGGCGTAGCTCAATGGTAGAGCTTCAGTCTTCCAAACTGACTACGCGAGTTCGATTCTCGTCGCCCGCTCCACCCGTGAGGCCCCGGTCACCACACCGGGGCCCTCGTCGTTCGCGCGGGAGCCTATCCGGCCAGCGCGCCCAATCCGGCCAGAAGCTCCCACCGCTCCCCCTCGGTCAGCGCCGCGTAGACCGGCGCGTCCCGCCGGTTGGTGTCGGCCTCGACGGCGTCGCGCACCGGCCCGTCCGCCAGCGCCCGGACGCCGTCGACCGTCAGTCCGGCGGCGGCCCACGCGGCCCGGTGCGCGTCGCCCCGGTGGTGCCGCAACGCCCCGAGCCGGTTCATCAGCAGCAGCGCGGGCGAGGCGTCGGCGGGTTCGAAGACCGGGGCCAGGGTCGCGAAGGCGGGTCCTCCGGTGGGTGCCCCGGCCGCCACGAGGGTGCCGACGAGCTCCGCCAGTCTGGGTACGACGGCCAGCCCCGGCATCGTGGCCACCGACGTCCGGGACCACAGTTCCGCGGCGGCCTCGGCGGTGGCGTCCTGGATCGCGAGCGCCAGGGTCCGGCCCAGGTCGGTGAGGTGCCACGCGCCGTCCGGGCCGACGACCGTGACCCCCGCGGCGAGTTCGTCGGTCATGTCGTTGCCGACGTAGGCGAGGGCCGCGTCGAGGCCCTCGGCGGACATCGGCCGGGCGAGGAGCCCGAAGTAGAAGCTCAGGATGAAACCGGGGTGCACGCCGAACTTCTCGATCACGGCGCGTCCGCGTTCCCGTCCGGCGGCGCGGGCGGTGCTGTAGACCCGGTCGACGACGGGGCGGATGAGGGCGGCGTACTGCTCGGTCACGGGGGCTCCTGGGATCACAAGGGCATCAGATGGGTACGCAGCGCGGCCACGGTCGCGGGCGGCACCCCGATCGAGGAGACGTACCCGTCGAGGCTGCCGTGCCGGGCGCGCAGTTCGGTGAGGAACAGGGACATGGCGTCGCCGGGGCAGGCGCTGAAGGGCGGGAAGTGTCCGGCCCCGTGGCCGTACCCGGCGGCGAGGCGGGCGGTGACCAGGTGCACGGTGTCGGCGGTGCGGGCGTAGTCGGCGACGATGGCCTGGTCGGACGCGCCGAGCAGGCCGAGGACCAGGGCGGCGAGGACGCCGGTGCGGTCCTTGCCCCCGGCGCAGTGGAAGACGACCGGGCCGGCGTCGGGGGTGGCGAGCAGGTCGAGGCAGGTGGCCAGTTCGGCGGCGCCCTCGTCGGTGAGGTCGAGGTAGCGGTCGCACAGGTACCGGGCGACGCCCTGGGACTCGTCGTAGGCGACGGTGTCCCAGAACGTCCTCAGCAGGGAGAGGTTGCGGTAGTCCACGGCGGAGTCGGGGCGGATCCGGCCCTGGGTGGACACTTCCTCGGGGGTGCGCAGGTCGAGGACGGTGCGCACGCCCAGTTCCCGGAAGCGTTTCCACTCGGCGTCGTCGAGCTGGGTGAGCGCGTCCGAGCGGTACACCCGACCGGGGCGAATCCGGTCACTGTCCGCTGTGGATAAGTCACGGAAGTTGAACGCGTTGGTGAACATCGCGTCACCGTAACCACGCGACTACGCGCCCGACATCAGCCGGGCGCGCAGAGTTGTGTGCCGGTTACGGCTTGAGTGGGGGGTACGTCGGGTCGAGGTGACCACCCTCCTTGAGCTGCACGTACAGCGGGACCTCGCTCGGGAAGTGGCCCCACGCGTGGTCGCCGCCCTCCACCCGGTCCACGGCGCGCCCGTCGAGCAGGTCGCACATCTGGCGCTGCACGGGGGTCAGCTCGTCGAAGGAGGTGGGCTTCTCGTCGCGGATGGCGATCCACCGGTACGTGTACCCGAAGAAGGCGACCTTGCGGGTGAAGTCCGAGTAGTTGTTGGACCGGGCGTGCCAGATCCGCCGGTCGAAGAAGACCACGTCGCCGGGGTCGACCTGCACCTCGATGGCGCCCTCGGGGTTGGGCCACTCCATGTCGCGGCGCGGCGGACCCTGGATCCAGTTGGTCTTGTGGCTGCCGGGCACGACCTGGAGGTTGCCCCGGCCGGGCTCGGACAGGTCGGTGAGGAAGAAGGCGAGCTTCACGGAGAGCTGCGGACGCGGGTCCGTCTCGATCTCGCGGTTCTGCCGGCCGCCGTCCTGGTGCCACTCGAACCGGGCGGGCTTGTGCACCTCGATCTTGGGGTGCACGTCGAGGTGCGAGTGGTAGACGTGCACGTTCCAGCCGATCGTCGACCAGACGAGCGGGAAGACCTTCTCGTGGGTCATCAGACCGGCGAGCTCGGGGCAGCTGGCGACGGCGCTCAGCTTGTGCAGCGAGCCGTCGGCGCCGAGCTTCCCGGCTGCGGCGTGCTCGGCGTAGACCCGGTCCATCGCGGCGGTGTAGTGCGCGATCTCCTCCGGGGTGAGCACCCCGCGGATGATGAGGTAACCGTCGCGGTCGAACTGTTCGCGCTGGTCCGGGGTCATGGCGAGCTCGGCCGCCGGGGCGTGGGCGGTTGCGGTCAACGTGCTCTCCTCCGTGAAGGGTGCTGGAGTCCGGGGTGACGGGCACCGACTACGAGGTCGGCGTCGCACAGGCCACCTCGGCAAGTAGACGCTTCGGAGACTACTTTGCGTGGCGAATGTGACTCACGTCACGTCGAATTGACCGGCATCGACGCGGAGCAGGTGACGGAAATCAACTGATAAGACGTGACAGCCAGCCAGTACTGTCCAGGTACTGCAGCCCTGTGACCGCAAGGAATAGCGCCACTACTATGTGTGACACCCGCGCGCTCTTCCGGGTCTTCCCCCACCAGCGCACGATGATCAGCAGCCCGACGAGCCGGCACAGCCCGAACACGCCCAGCCCGATCAGCAGCTCGAACACGAACGCGCCGAACTTGCCGCCCAGCCCCCCGAAGCCCCCGGCGAACGCCCAGATCCCCCAGCACACGAACGAGAACGCCGCGCCCACCGCGCTGAACTCCCAGCCCCGGGCCAACAGCTCCAGCCGCTCCCCGAACGACAGGGTCGGCTCCCGGTGCCGCTCACGGATCTCGGCGGTCGGCTCCTGCTGCTTCTCCTGCGGCTTCGGCACCGACGCCCGGCCGGCCGGGCCCTGGTCGCCCTGCGGGGAGAGCTGGGTCCGCTCGGGCGGCGCGACCCTCGTCCGGTCGGCCGGCGAGGACCCGGGGCCGTTCGGGGCGACCCTGGTCCGGTCGAGCGGGGCGGTGGCCTGCGGTGCCGGGCGCTGCCGGGCGTCGAACGCGGCGGTCGGCTGGTGGTGGGCCTGCTGCGGGCGGGCGTCGCGGTACGGGTCCACGGGCGGCCGGTACGGCGCCGGGGACACCGGGTGCGCGAACACCTGGTTCTGCACGGGCGGCACCGCGTACGCCGGGCTCGGGGTCGGCACCGCCGGCCGGGCCAGCACCTCGCGCAGGTGCACCAGCTCGCGTTCCAGGTTCTCGATCCGGGCGAAGGCCCCCGTGTCCGTGCCAGCCACCGGCTGCTTCGGCGGGGTCACGGTCGCCCGGCCCACGGTGCGGCTCGGGGCCGCCGACATCCAGTCCACCCCGATGTCGGGGACCCCGGCGGCGCGGACCAGTTCGACCAGGTCGGACACCCACGTGGACAGCTGCGCCGTGGTCGGCCGGTGCGCCGGCTCGTCGGCCAGCGGGGCGAGCAGGTGGTCGCGGAGCTTCGGCCGGGACTCCAGCATCGGGTGCGAACGCAGGGTCGCCCACGGCGGCGGCGGGGCGTCCGGCTGCTCCGGGCCCGTGTGCTCCATCCGGGGGAAGGCGCCGGTGACCAGGTAGTAGGCCACCGCGCCGAAGCCGTGCACGTCGTAGGCGGGGCCCACGGTGCCGCTGAACGCCTCGGGGCCGCCGGCCTCGACCGTGTACGCGATCTGGGTGATGTGGTCCCGGCGGTGGTACCGCGCGCCGGTGAAGTCGATCAGGCGGATCTCGCCGCTGGGCAGCACCATCACGTTGGACGGCTTGATGTCCATGTGCAGCACGGGGCACGCCGACGGGTCCTCCGGGAGGTGCAGCTCCTTGAGGATCCGGGCGAGGAACGCCAGCGAGGCGGGCGCGTTGAGCAGCCGGCCGCCGGCGTGCCGCTGGGACACGTACTCCCGGAGGTTGACGCCGGGCACGTAGTCGTAGACCTGGATCGGGACGGCGTCGCCGGGCGGGGGCAGCTCACCGGGCGGGTGCGGCGGCGGGCCCCAGAAGCCGTCCGCGCGCCGGCAGATGCCGGGGACGCCCCGGTTGTTGAGGTCCATCAGGGCCGCGTCGCCCTTGTCCCAGGACCGCAGCTCGTCGGCGATCGGCCGGAGCGGGTCGACCCGGAAGACCTTCACGGTCATCGGGGCGGAACTGACTCCACTGCAGACCCGCACCGCCCGGTAGACCTCGGCCTGGCCACCGGAGCCGAGGTGCTGCACCAGGCGGTATCTCTGGTGGGTTTCCGGCAACGGGCCGGCGGGCCCACAGACGAGATCGAGAAGTTCGGTCACTTCCCGAGATTAGCCTTGAATCCCGCGATGTACTCGTCCAGCGACCGCGTGGTCGTCCAGCCGAGCTGGCGGGCCTTGTCCGAGTCGGCCGCGCCGCGCTCGCGTTCGCCGCGCAGCGCGGGCACCATCTCGATCTCGCCGCCGAACATCTCCGCGACCTCCAGCAGGGTCCACTCGCGGTTCGCGCCGAGCAGGTAGCCGTCGCCCTTGCCGTGTTCGTAGCAGGTCAGGATGCCCGCGACGATGTCGTCGATGTGGGTGAAGTCGCGGGTCTGGGTGCCCGGGGAGACCACGGGCAGCGGCTCGCCGGCCTCGGTGCGGGTCTCGAAGATGCCGATCACGGTCGCGTACCGGCCCGTCTTGATCTGTCCGGGACCGTACACGTTGTAGAAGTAGGTGATCACGTGGTCGAGCCCGTACCAGGCGTCGAAGTTCGTGATGTACTCGACGTTCTTCGCCTTCGTCCACGCGTACGGGTTCAGGTGCTCGTCCTGGCCCTCGTTGCCGAACTTGGAGCTCGACGCCGCGTAGACCAGCCGCGCGCCGTGCGCGTGGCAGAGCTTCACGACCTCCTTGGTGCCCCGGAGGTTGAGCTCCCACACCAGGTCGGGCTCGTCGAAGGACTGCGGGATCCGCGAGTACTCCCCCAGGTGGAAGACCGCTTTCAGCGGCGGGAGGTCGAGGGCGTTCACGTCGACCGTGCTGCCCTCGAGGTATGTGACCCGGGCGTCGTCGACGTGCGCGGCGCGGGTGCCCGTGAGGTAGTTGTCGAGGGAGACGATCTGCGACGCCGGGTAACGCTCCAGCAGAGCACGAATCACGTTACTGCCCACGAAGCCGGCACCGCCGGTCACCAGATAGGTCTCCATGCTCACTCTCCGTCGAAAACAGTCTCCTTGCTGACACCTACGCTACCGTCACAGGTGTGAAGGACTTCGGCCGACGCGGCGGTGAGGACCCGGACCGCGGGCTGCGCGGGCTCGTGGGCCCCGGCTCGTCGCAGGTCAGCGTGGGGGCGGCGTTGCGCGCCCGGGACGCGGCGAGACCCACCGCGGAGGACCTGGCGACCGCCGACGAACAGGTGGTCGTGGTCCGCCGCAACTGGGTCCCGCCAGAGCAGTTGTCCTAGTTACTTGGTCTCGTAGGCGCTGATCAGGGCGATCCGGCGGTTGTGCCGCTCGACGCCCGAGAACGGCGTGGTCAGGAACGCGGTCACGATCTCGGTGGCCCCGTCCAGGGTGTGCATCCGGGCGCCGATGCCGATGACGTTGGCGTCGTTGTGCTCGCGGGCCAGCTGCGCGGTCTCCACGCTCCACGCCAGGGCGGCGCGCACCCCGACGACCTTGTTCGCGGCGATCTGCTCGCCGTTGCCCGAGCCGCCGATCACGACGCCCAGGCTGCCGGGGTCGGCGACGACCCGCTCACCCGCGTCGATGCAGAACGGCGGGTAGTCGTCCTCGGCGTCGTAGGCGTGCGGGCCGCAGTCGACGACCTCGTGCCCCTCCTTGGACAGGACGCTGGCCAGGTGGGTCTTCAGTTCGTAGCCGGCGTGGTCGGCTCCCAGGTAAACGCGCATGCGGCCACTATTCCATCCGGCCGGGTCCGGCCCGGCGGCGGTGGCTCGCGTCGCCCGACCGGGCGCACGTGCCCGGCCCCGACCGGGCATGGTGCGGCCCGGCACCCCGAGGGGCACCGGGCCGGCGTGCGCTACGCGCGGGGCAGCTCCGACAGCACGAGCCCGCCCCGGGCCTTCGGGGTGAACCAGGTGCTCTTCCGGGGGAGCTTGAGCCGGGACAGGTTGACCGCGACGAAGTCGTCCACGGTCACCGGCGCGATCAGGATGGCCAGGCTGGCCCGGCCGGCGTCGACCTCGTCGCACAGCCACGACGCCGGGTAGTCCCCGCCGACGTAGTTGATCTTCTTGTCGCCGGCGTCGAGGCCCAGCGCCTGGTTGAAGACCTGCTTCTCGACGAGCGCGTGGTCGAGCCGGTCCAGCACGCTGGCGTCGTCGGCCACCGGCAGCCGCAGGGCGTAACCCCTGCCGCCCTGGTAGACGTGGATGGTTCCGCCGGCGGTCGGCACCTCCGGGCGGCCGTCGAGTTCGACCAGCTCGCCGCCGAGCGCGGCCAGATCCAGTTCCACCCCCGAGACCAGTCGGTTGTACGGCTGGATCGCGATCGACTCCGGCGTCGTCACCACGGCGAGGAACTTGGGCAGGTGGCCGGTCTGGGCCGCCAGGCTGCGGTGGTTGCCGTCGGCGACGATCAGTTCGCCGCCGCCGGCCAGGGCCAGCACCGCGTCGCGGTCGGCCCCGGGGCCCAGCACCCAGATGGCGTGCTCCCGGCCGGCCTGGTCGGTGTCGGCGACGTCGGCGTCACCGAGCCGTTCGGTCAGCTCGGACAGCAGCGCGTGCAGTTCGGCACCCTTGCCGGTCTGCAGGAGGAGCACGGGCGAGAGCAGGTGCCCGACGGCCTCGGCGAGCGCGACCCGCTCCCGGACCTTCTCGATGAAGACGTCCTCGTTGCGGATGACCAGGCCTGGTTCGTCCGCGTTGGTGGAGATCTGGCTGGTGTCGACCAGGCAGAACACCCCGAACGAGCCCTTGCCGAGCCGGTAGACGGCGACGATCTCCTCGGCAGGGGTGTACCTGCCCTGCTCCTTGGCCGCGGTCAGCCGGGCCGCGGCGTCGGGCAACGATTCGGTGAAGGATTTGCCCAGGCTCTCCGGTGCGCGGTGCGGCATCTCCACACCCAACGCGCTGACCGGATTGGCACTGATAATGGCGGTGATTTCGGCGTCATCGGCGAACTCGTCGTAGTTCTGTGCTCCTGTGCCACCGGCAGAGACCCAGGCCCTGCTGATGGGGTACGCGACGGTCATGGTCAAAACCCTACCGGCCACCCTCGGATCGGCCGGCTCCGGTGGCGCGGTACCCCCGGAATTGTGCAAGACTTCCTTCCGATATCTGTGCCGTCACCGCCGATGGAGGATTATTCAGGTGGCAGGAACCCGAAACCTCGCCCAGACCGAGGCGGTCGAACGCGCCCGGCTGCTCGAGGTGCTCTCGTACGACATCTCCCTGGATCTCACCGACGGCGGCGGGAAACCGGGCGACCGGACGTACCGCTCGCGGTCGGAGATCCACTTTACCAGCACCGAGCCGGGTGCGGACACGTTCATCGAGGTCGCGGCCGACTCGATCGAGTCCGCGACGCTGAACGGCGTCGAGCTCGACCTCTCCGAGTGGTCCGGCGAGAAGGGCCTCGCGGTCCCCGGTCTCGCCGCCGACAACGTCCTCGTGGTGGTCGGCCAGTTCCTCTACTCGAACTCGGGCATGGGCCTGCACAAGTTCGTCGACCCGGTCGACGGCGAGGTGTACCTCTACTCGCAGTTCGAGACCGCCGACGCGCAGCGCACCTACGCGTGCTTCGACCAGCCGGACCTCAAGTCCGTGGCGACCTGGCACGTGACCGCCCCGCAGCACTGGAAGCTGATCTCCAACGCGCCCGTCGCGTCCGTCGAGGACCACGAGACCGGCGCGAAGGTCACGCACTTCGAGCAGGGCGCGAAGATGAGCACGTACATCAACGCGCTGTGCGCCGGGCCGTACCACGAGGTCAAGAGCTCGCACGACGGCATCGACCTCGGGTTGTACTGCCGCCAGTCGCTCAAGGAGCACTTCGACCCCGAGGACATCCTGCTGATCACCCGGCAGGGCTTCGACTTCTTCCACGAGCAGTTCGGGGTGCGCTACCCGCTGCCGAAGTACGACCAGATCTTCGTGCCGGAGTACAACGCCGGGGCGATGGAGAACTTCGGCTGCGTCACGTTCGCCGAGGACGCCTACGTGTTCCGGTCGGCGGTGACCGACTTCGAGTACGAGCAGCGCGCCAACACCATCCTGCACGAGATGGCGCACATGTGGTTCGGCGACCTCGTCACCATGCAGTGGTGGGACGACCTGTGGCTGAACGAGTCGTTCGCCGAGTGGGCGAGCCACTGGTGCAACGCGAAGGCCACCCGGTTCACCGACGCGTGGACGACGTTCCTGTCCGCCCGCAAGGCCTGGGGCTACCGGCAGGACCAGATGTCCAGCACCCACCCGGTGTACTGCGACACCCCGGACGTCGAGGCGGTCGAGGTCAACTTCGACGGCATCACCTACGCCAAGGGTGCGAGCGTGCTCAAGCAGCTCGTCGCGTACGTGGGCGAGGAGCCGTTCGTCGCCGGCCTGCGGCAGTACTTCGCGCAGAACGCGTGGGGCAACGCCACCTTCGGCGACCTGCTCGGCGCGCTCGAGGAGGCCTCGGGCCGCAAGCTCGGCGAGTTCGCCGCGCAGTGGCTGGAGACCTCGCAGGTCAACACGCTGCGCCCGACCGTCGCGGTCGACGCGGACGGCAACTACACCTCGGTCGTGATCCACCAGACCGCCCCCGAGGGGTACCCGACGCTGCGCAACCACCGCATCGCCCTGGGCCTGTACGACCTCGACGGCTCCGCACTGGTCCTCCGCGACCGGATCGAGCTGGACGTGGCCGGCGAGGCCACCTCGGTCGAGGCCCTGGTCGGCGTGCGGCAGCCCGATGTCCTCCTCCTCAACGAGGACGACCTGACGTACGCGAAGACCCGGTTCGACGAGCGGTCGGCGGCCACCGTGCGCGAGCACATCGCCGGCTTCGCGAGCTCCCTGTCCCGTGGCCTGACCTGGGCCTCGGCCTGGGACGCGCTCCGCGACGGCGAGCTGCCGGCCCGCGACTACGTCCGCCAGGTCGCCGCGGGCCTGCCCGCCGAGACCGACATCAACATCGTCACGGTCATCGCGCGCCAGGTGAACTCCACGCTCAGCGCCTACGCGGACCCGTCCTGGGCCGCCGAGGGCTACGAGCTGATCGCCGGCACCGCCCGCGCGACCGTGGCCGCCGCCGCCCCGGGCAGCGGGCTCCAGCTCGCCTGGGCCCGGCTGTACACGAACACGGCCCGCTCGGCGGCCGACCTCGCCGTACTGCGGGGCTGGCTCGACGGCGTGGACGTCCCCGAGGGCCTGGCCATCGACACCGGCCTGCGCTGGCACCTCGTGCAGGCCCTCGTCGCCAACGGCCAGGCCACCGAGGCCGACATCGAGGCCGAGCTGGACCGGGACCCGACGGCGACCGGCAAGCAGGAGGCCGTCATGGCCCGGGCTCTGATCCCGACCGCCGAGGCCAAGGCCGCGGCGTGGGCGCAGCTCACCGGCGAGGGCGACCTCACCAACATGCAGGCCCGGTTCCTCGTGTTCGGGTTCCAGCACTCGACCCAGGTCGAGCTGATCGCGCCGTACACGGAGAAGTTCTTCGCCGAGGTCGCCCGGATCTGGGAGCTGCGGGACGGGGACATCGCCCAGATGTTCGCGGTCTTCGGGTACCCGAAGCTGCAGATCAGCGACGAGACGGTCGCCGCCTCCGACGCCTGGCTGGCCGACGCGAGCCACCCGGCGCCGCTGCGGCGGCTGATCGCCGAGGGGCGCGACGACATCGTGCGGGCGCTCGCGGCGCGGAAGTGCGACGTGGCGGCCGCCTAGCTGTCACCAGGTCAGGGGCCCGCACCGGTTGGTGCGGGCCCCTTTCCGTGCGCACGGGGCCCGGCCCGGACGGGCGCAGGGTCGGGCTGGGGCCGGTGCGGGCGACAGGGCCGGAAACGGCGTCAGGAGCCCGTCCCCAGGGCGGGGAGGGCTCCTGACGACGGAGAAAGAGGGTCTAGACCTTCTGGGTGTGCGAGGCCAGCTGGCTCAGGCCGGTGACGATGCCACCCGCCAGGTCGCCGCCCGTGAACGCCGCCGTCATCGAGAACGCCGCCAGCGCGCAGTCGCGGTCCGGGAGGCGCTTGCGGACCTTCTCGCCGGTGACGAGCTCCAGGACGCGCTGGTTCGGCGAGACCGCGATCAGGACGCTGTTGTCCGGGTCGGGCAGCTGGCTGTGCAGCTTCTCCGCGTGGCCGCGCACCGGGACGTGCAGGTCGCCGGCGTACACGCTGAAGGTCAGGCCGCTCTCGGAGTCGGCGAGGCGGAGGGCCTCGTCGATCCGGATCAGCTGCCGGGACGTGAAGGGGCCGTCGACGACCTCCGGGTACCAGGTCCGCGGGGCGTGCCCGTGCTCCTCGCCCGACACGGCGAGAGCGTTACCACTTGCCACTGGCTCCACCCTTCGTCCCCGCTGCGGCCGGCTGGACGCCGGTGAGTGCCGGAAGCTTCGCGCGCGACTCCTGCCCGGTCACCAGCAGCTCGGGCTGGGCCAGGAACCAGACGGGCGCGAACTCGAAGGAACGCCCCGGGCGGTACCGCTTCGCCTGGCGGGAGCTGGAACCGTAGACGATGGCGTAGACCAACGCGACGACGCCGAGCGCGCCTCCGACGACGAACAGCACCGTGTTCATCGAATATCCAAACATGGGTGTCACGGTATCGGAGACCGTGCCACCCGCGAGGCCAGGGGCTTAGTATTCCCACCGTGATCATCGAACGTGCATCCGCCGAGCGCCTCGACGCCGCCGATCCGCTGGCCGCCTTCCGCGACCGGTTCGCGCTCGGCACCGACGATCAGCTCATCTACCTGGACGGGAACTCCCTGGGCAGGCCGCCGAAGGCCACCCTGGAGCGGCTCCGGACCCTGTTCGAGGAGGAGTGGCAGACCCGGCTGATCCGGGGCTGGTCGACCTGGATCGAGCTCGCCCGGCAGGCCGGCGACGTCCTCGCGGGCGGGGTGGTGCAGGCGCGGCCGGGTGAGGTGATCGTCTCAGACTCGACCACCGTGAACCTGTACAAACTGGCGGTTGCCGCCCTCGACGCGCGCCCCGACCGGCGGGTGATCGTGACGGACGACGACAACTTCCCGACCGACCAGTACGTGCTCGCCGGGCTCGCCGAGGCCCGTGGCCTGCGGGTACGCAAGATCCGCACGGACATCGACGCCGGGGTGTCCCTGGCCGACGTCGTGGCGGCCCTCGACGACACTGTGGCGTTGGTCTCCCTGTCCCACGTGGCGTACCGGTCGGGCGCGATCGCCGACATGGCGGGCATCACCGCCGCCGCGCACGGGGTGGGCGCCCTGGTGCTGTGGGACCTGTCGCACTCGGCCGGCTCGGTGCCCGTACCGCTGACCGACGCGGACGTGGACCTGGCCGTGGGCTGCACGTACAAGCACCTCAACGGCGGGCCGGGCGCGCCGGCGTTCCTGTACGTCCGCGAGGACCTCCAGACGGCCCTGCGGCAGCCGATCTGGGGCTGGTTCGGCCAGCGGGACCAGTTCGAGATGGGCGACGACTACTCCCCCGCCGACTCGATCGACCGTTTCCTGGTGGGCACGCCCCCGGTCGCCGGCCTGTACGGGGCCCTGGAGGGCGCGAAGCTCACCTCCGAGGCGGGCATCGACGCGATCTACGCGAAGGCGCAGAGCCTCACGGAATTCATGATCGCCCTGCACGACGCCTGGCTGGCCCCGCTCGGCTTCACCCTGGCCACGCCCCGCGACGCCGCCCGCCGGGGCGCGCACGTGACCCTGCACCACAAGCAGGCGTGGCAGATCTGCCAGGCGTGGCAGGCCCGGGGCGTGGTCCCGGACTTCCGGACCCCGGAGCGGCTCCGGATCGGCCCGGCCCCGCTGTACACCCGGCACACCGATGTCTTCGACGCTTTCGCCCGGCTCCGGGACCTGGTGGCGGCGGGCGAGCAGGACGGCTTCCCGGCGGAGCGCGCCCGGGTCACATAGCGGGAGCCTCCCCGGGGCACATAGCAGCAGAAGTGCCCCGATGGGCAGAGTGCGGATACTTCTGTGTGGATATTGGGGGACTTCCCCGATGTACCCCTAAAAATGCTCTAATCTCCCTAGGCCCACCGAAGGGGGAGGCATGCGACGGCTACTGACCGCCCTGTCCGCAGGGACGATCCTGGCGCTGGGGGCGGGCACACCCGCCCTCGCCGCCGACAACATCGCGCTCGTGGTCGAGCCACAGTTGATCCAGACCGGCGGCACCGTGAAGCTGACGGCCAACAACTGCAAGGGCCAGACCGCCACCGCGACGTTCTCGCCGTCGACCGTCGGCCCGGTGACACTCAACCAGTCGGTGGGCAACAACTCCGTCTGGGCGAACGTCGTCATCCCGGCCGACGCCGCCACCGGGGTCTACACCATCACGGCGAACTGCAACGGCAGCGACGTGAAGGCGACCCAGAGCCTGTACGTGTACAAGGCCGCGCCCACCCCCAGCCACGGCCCCAACACCGGCGGCATCGCGCTCGACGGCGGCTCCGGCGCGGTCATGACCGCCACGGGCGTCGGGATCGCCGGCCTGGGCGGCATCGTCGGGCTGCTCGCCTGGCGGCGGCGCCGCGACGCGTAGCGGAACTGCTGTGCCGGCGGCCCGGGGTTCGCGGTTACTCGCCGCGTGCGCCGGGCTGCTCGTCCTCTTCGGCGTGTGGACGGTCGGCGCCGGGCTCGGCAGCTGGGCCTCCGCGCCCACCGGCCCCGACCCCGCCAGCGCCGTCCGCGCCCGGCCCGCGCCGCTCTTCTCCGTCGCGCCGCTGCGCCGGGCCAACCCGACCCGGGTGAAGATCCCGTCGATCGGGGTCAACGCGCCCCTCGTCACCGTCGGCCTCGACAAGGGCGAGGTCGGGGTGCCGTCGCTGGAGAAACCCACGATCGCCGGCTGGTACCGGCCCGGCCCGGCACCCGGCGAGGTCGGCCCCGCGATCCTGGTCGGGCACGTGTCCGGGAAGAAGGGCCCGGCCGTGTTCTACAAGCTCGGCGAGCTGAAGCCCGGGGCGCTGGTCGAGGTGTCCCGGACCGACGGCAAGGTGGCCGTGTTCCACGTCGACGGGGTCGAACGGTTCCCGAAGTCGAGGTTCCCCACGGCGCGGGTGTTCGGCGAGTACACGGGGCCCACGCTGCGGCTGATCACCTGCGGCGGGGCGTACGTGGGCGGGGAGCTGGGCTACGCGGACAACATCGTCGTGTTCGCGAGCCTGGCGAGGACGCGCTGAGCACCGGGCCGGGCCGGCGGGCGCCCGGAAAGGGGCGCGGGGCGGGCCGGCGGGCGCCGCGTGTGGCGGCCCGCGCTGGAGGTCGGGCCGCGCCCGTACCCGTCAGGAGGGTCTAGGCCGCCGCGGCGGCGGGTTGGTCGGCGTAGTCCGGGGTGCGCAGCCAGTCCTTCCAGCGCGGATCGGGCGACCGGTGCCCCAGGATCCGCCAGGCAGGCCCGTGCGGGGCCGCCGGGGGCGTGGCCAGCCGCCAGCCCATCTCCGCCGGGGTGCGGGCCGCCTTGCGATGGTTGCACCGCGCGCAGGCGGCGACCACGTTCTCCCAGATATGACGACCGCCCCGACTCCGGGGCAGCACGTGGTCGATCGTCTCCGCGGGGCCGCGACAGTAGGCGCAGTGCCAGCCGTCGCGGGCGAACACGGCGCGCCGGGTCAGGCCGACGTGCGCGCGGTAGGGCACCCGGACGTGCCGGGTCAGTTTGATCACCGAGGGCACGGCGAGCAGCTCGCGCTCGGAGTGCATGAGGCCGTCGCCGTCGGTGACGCACACGGCCTTGCCGGTGAGAATGAGAATCACGGCTCTTCGTACGGAGATGACACAGAGGGGCTCATACGTCGCGTTGAGAAGTAACGCGACGGAGCGGGTAGCTGGCGGACCTTCTCCCATCTGGCACCTCCGCGTGAGAGCGTAGAGCTGCGTCTATCCTCCCCGACATTAGTGCCGAATGCACGTGTCTTTTATCGGACGGGTGGTCGAACTTTTCGGCAAACCCCGCCCGAACACCCCGGAGGCCCATGCGGTACGAAAGGCGGATGATCGATTCCGATACTCCGCCGACCTGCGCGCACGACACCTTCTGCTGGATCGTCTGGGAGAAGACCAACAACTCCTGGGTCGCCCAGAGCAGCAACTGGCTCCTGGTGAAGCCGTTGCGGATCATCGGGATCATTCTCGTCGCCCTGGTGATCCGCTGGCTGATCGGCCGGATGATCAAGCGGGTCACGACCGGCTCGATGCCGGCCATCCTCAAGCCGTTGAAGGAGAAGGCCGCGCTGCTCGAGTCCGGGCTGCTGTCGGAGCGCCGGTCGCAGCGGGCGGAGACGATCGGCTCGCTGCTCAAGTCGGCGATCGGCGCCATCATCGGCGTGGTCGCCGCGATGATGATCCTCGCGGAGCTGGGGCTGAACCTCGGGCCGGTGCTCGCCACGGTCAGCATCGCCGGCGTGGCGCTCGGCTTCGGCGCGCAGAGTCTGGTCAAGGACATCCTGTCGGGGGTGTTCATGCTCCTGGAGGACCAGTACGGCGTCGGGGACACCGTGGACCTCGGCGAGGCGAGCGGCACAGTGGAGGCCGTCGGGCTGCGGGTCACCACGATCCGGGACGTGCGCGGCGTCGTCTGGTACGTGCGCAACGGGGAGATCGTGCGGGTCGGCAACAAGAGCCAGGGCTGGGCGACGGTGGTACTCGACATCCCGGTCGGCTACGCGGGCGTGGACGAGGCCATGGAGGTGATCCGGGTCGCCGTCGAGGAGTTCGCGACCGAGGAGGAGAACGCCGCCGAGTTCCTCGAACCGCCCAAGGTCCTCGGTGTCGAGCAACTGACCATCGATGGAGCCGTGGTCCGGGTGACCGCGAAGACCTCCTCCGAGGCACAGTGGCGGATAGGCCGTGACCTGCGAGGACAGGTGACGGCGGCCCTCGACGCGGCCGGCATTTCCTCCCGGATCGGCCCCGGTCGGGCGCCCCACCGTCCGGAGTAGTCGAACAAGTTGGTTGCGGCTCGGCATCGATAAGATGTCAATGTCCGCACTCCGTGAGCCATCAGCCGTTCGGACTACCGTAATGTCGGCCAATCAGGCAAACTCTGGAACGAGTAGTAGCACCAACACCCCTGACGCGTCGCCGTAGGAAGGACCCCATCGCCCGTGTCCGACCAGCCGCGCAGCCCCGCCACTGAGTCGGAGGTGCCCGCGCGCCCGGCGACCTACCGTCAGGTGTTCGCCGAACGGGAGTTCCGCGGCATCTTCGGCGCCAGCGCGCTGTCCTGGTTCGGGGACTACGTGGCCCGCGCCGCGATCACGGCCCTGGTCTTCCAGCTCACCCACTCGCCGCTGACGTCGGCGGCGGCGTTCGCGCTGTCGTACCTGCCCTGGTTGGCCGGCGGGCCGGTGCTGGCGGCGCTCGCGGACCGGTATCCGTACCGCAGAGTCATGATCGTCTGTGACCTGGCTCGGATGGCGCTGGTCGGGATCGTGGCACTCCCCCGGACCCCGCTGTGGATGATCTTCGTCCTGCTGTTCGCGACCGCGATGCTCAGCCCGCCGTTCGAGGCGGCCCGCTCGGCGCTGCTCCCCCAGGTGCTCACCGGCGACCGGTACGTGCTGGCGATCGGCGCGCAGAGCTCGGCGCTGCAGGCCATCCAGATCCTCGGCTACGTGACCGGCGGCGTCCTCGCCGCGATCAACGCGCACATCGCGCTCGGCCTCAACGCCGCCACCTTCGGGATCTCCGCGCTCCTGCTCGCGCTCTCCGTCTCCCGGCGCAGGTCCACCGTCCCGGAGGGCACGCCCCGGCACATCCTCCGGGAGACCGGCGAGGGGATCAGCATCGTCTTCGGCCGGCCCGTGCTGCGGGCCATCGCGCTGGTGGTGCTCGCCGGGCTGACGTTCATCGCCGTCCCCGAGGGCCTCGCGGCCGGCTGGGCCGCCGAGCTCGACCCGGACGGGCGGTCCCAGGGCCTGATCATGGCGGCCGCGCCCGCCGGCCTGGCGCTCGGCGGCCTGCTGCTGCCCCGGGTGATGTCCCCGGAGACCCGGCGCCGGGCGCTGCGCCCGCTGGTGGTCCTCGCGCCCCTCGTCCTCGTGCCCGCGCTGCTCAACCCCCCGCTGCCGGTCGTCCTGGCCATGGTCGCGCTCGCGGGCTTCATGTTCGGCGGGTTCAACCCGCTGGCCAACGCGTTGTTCGTCCAGTCGCTGCCGGCCAGCCACCGGGCGCGCGCGTTCGGGGTGATGGCCGCCGGCATGCAGCTCACCCAGGGCGCGGCGCTGCTCGTGGCCGGCTCGCTGACCCAGATCACCCGGGTGCCGTACGTGATCGGGGCGTGGTGCGCGGGCGGTGCGGTCCTGATGCTGGTGGCGAGCGCCGCCTGGCCCGCCCCCGAGGTGATCAACGCCGCCATCGCCGAGACGCAGGCCGCGAACGGGGCCACGGGCAAGCTGGCAGGATAGGGGCGTGACCTCTTTCTACGACGCCGTGGGCGGCTCGGACACCTTCCGGCGGCTCGTCGACGCGTTCTACGCGGGCGTGGCGGACGACCCGCTGCTCCGGCCGCTGTATCCGGAGGAGGACCTGGGCCCCGCCGCCGACCGGTTCCGGATGTTCCTGGAGCAGTACTGGGGCGGCCCCAAGACGTACTCCGAGCAGCGCGGCCACCCCCGGCTCCGGATGCGGCACGTGCCCTTCCGGGTCGGCCCCGCCGAGCGCGACGCCTGGCTGCGGCACATGCGCGCGGCGCTCGACGGGCTGGGCCTGCCCAAGGACCAGGAGACCGAGCTCTGGGACTACATGGAGAAGGCCGCCTACTTCATGGTCAACACTTTCGACGAGGAGGAGTAGCTTTCGGGCGCTTTGGGTCGTTGATCCAATATGCGCCGCCGACTGCTGACCCTCACAGCCATCCTCGCCGCCGGGTTGTTCACCATCGCCCCCGCCCGGGCGGGATTCGTCCACCCTGATGTCGTGTCCGTCGACCCGGTCGACTGGACGCCGCACGTCCTCGACGGCGCGGTGTACGCGTTCGCGGTGCTCGGCGACACCGTCGTGGTGGGCGGCGAGTTCACGGCGGTCCAGGACGCCGACGGCCGCGACCACGGCCGGTCCAACCTGTTCGCCTTCAGCCTCGCCGACGGCCACGTGCTGCCGTTCGCCCCACAGGTGGACGGGCCGGTGCGGGCGCTGGCCCCGGGCGCGGCCGGCTCCGTCTACGCCGGCGGGGAGTTCCACCGGGTCAACGGCGTGCCTCGGCACGGCCTGGCCCAGCTCCGGGCCGACGGCGCCCTGGACACCGGCTTCCGGACGAACATCGACGACAGCGCGGGGCTGGTCCGCGCGCTGGCCAGCCGCGGCGACCGGCTGTACGTGGCCGGCGACTTCGCCACCCTCGGCGGCGTGTCCCGGCGGGCGCTGGCCCGGGTCGACACCACCACCGGCCGGGTGGACCCCGACTTCGACCTGGGGCTGGCCCGCCCGGACGGCAAGGTCTGGGTGCAGTCGATGGCGGTGAGCGAGGACGGCGGGACCCTGGTGTTCGACGGCACGTTCACCCGGGTGTCCGGACAGGAGCGGTACCAGATCGCGGTGGCCCGGACCGACGGCGCGCGCGCAGAACTGGCCCCCTGGTCGACCGACGCCGTCGCGAACACCACGTGCAGCCCCGACTACGAGACCTACCTGCGGAACATCGACGTCTCCGCCGACGGCTCGTACTTCGTCATCGTCGCCAGCGGGCACGCGGCCGGGCCGGAGCGGATGTGCAACAGCGCGTCCCGGTTCGACACCGGTGGCGGGGCGGGTCAGGAACCGGTGTGGGTCAACCACACGGGCGGGAACACGCTGCTGTCGGTGGCGGTGACGGACGCGGCCGTGTACGTCGGCGGGCACCAGCAGTGGCTGGACAACCCGTACGGCAACAAGTACCCGGGGGCCGGCGCGGTGTCCCGGCCCGGGATCGGCGCGATCGACCCCGACACCGGGCGGGCGCTGTCCTGGAACCCGACCAAGGACCGGGGCATCGGGACCGAGGCGCTCCTCCCGTTCGACGGCGGGCTGCTGGTGGGGAGTGACACTGAACACCTCGGTCGCGAGTACCACGCCCGGCTGGGGCTCTTCCCGCTCGTCCCGTGATCATCCCGCGATTTCCGGCGCATAGGTTCGCCCGATGCGTCGCACCTCTCTGCTGGCCGCGTCCCTCGCGGCCCTGACCCTCGCGGGTTGCACCACCGACCCCGGGCCCGCCCCCGTCGCCACCGCCGCCGCGTCGAAGGCCCCGGCCGTGGACTACGCCGCCTGGAACGCCGGCCGGTCCGCCCCGGTCGCCGACCCGGTGTACCCGGAGCGCGGCAACCCCCAGCTCGACGTCCTGCACTACGGCCTCGGCCTGGCCTGGGACCCGACCACCAGGACCCTGACGGGCGCCGCCACCCTGCGGATCCGCCCGCTGGCCGACCTCGCCGAGATCCGGCTCGACTTCGCCAACTACACCCTCGACGAGACGACCGTCGACGGGCAGCCGCGCGCCGGCAGTGTGGCGAAGGAGAAGTTCGCGATCCCCGCGGCGCTGACGAAGGACAAACCGGTCACGCTGGTGGTCAAGTACCACGGCACGCCGGCCACGGTGAAGATGCCGTCGCACCGGGGTGACGCGGAGGGCCTCGGACTGACGGTCACCGCCGACAACGAACTGTGGACGATGCAGGAGCCGTACGGGGCGTTCACCTGGTACCCGGCGAACGACCAGCCGTCCGACCGGGCCCTGTACGACTTCGCCGTCACCGCCCCCGAGGGCTGGTCGGCCATCGCGTCGGGCACCCCGGACAGGCAGGAGGGGAACACCTTCCGGTACACGTCCAAGGATCCGGTGGCCAGCTACCTGACCACGCTGGCGGTCGGGAGGTTCCAGAAGGAGACGGCCACCGGGCCGCACGGGTTGCCGCTGACCTACTGGTACAAGGCCGACACCGACCCGATGATCCTGTCGTACCTGCGGAAGTCACCGCAGTACATCGAGTGGCTGGAGAAGAAGTTCGGGCCGTACCCGTTCCCGAGCGGCGGCATCGTGCTCGTCGCGTCGGAGTCGGGCATGGAGACCCAGCAGATGATCACGATGGGGATCCCGAAGGTGGCCGACAGGTCGCGGCTGCCGAACGTGATGGACGGCGACCTGCTGCACGAGTACGCGCACCAGTGGTTCGGCGACGCGGTCACCACCTCCAACTGGAACGACCTGTGGCTGAACGAGGGCTGGGCGATGTACGCGCAGCTGCTCTGGGAGGACGAGCGCGACCACGTCACCGACGCGCAGCTGGAGACCTGGCTGCGCAAGCGGGACGCGGACCTGCGGGCCAAGGTCGGCCCGCCCGGGCACCCGAAGGCCGACAGCTTCGCCGAGAGCAACGTCTACCTGTGCCCGGCGGCGATGCTGCACGAGATCCACCAGGCGGTCGGGGACGAGAAGTTCTACGCGATGGCCCGGGACTGGATCGGGCAGAGCAAGGGCAGCCAGGACCGGGCGTCGTTCATCGCGTTCGTGAACAGGCACACCGGGCAGGACTTCACGGCCCTGATCACGACGTGGCTGGACTCGCCGACGACCCCGGCGTAACGGTTCCGGGGCTCCGGGGCCGGCCGGGCCGCGGGTTCGCGCTCGGACGGGCCTCGGGTTCGTGCCCGGCCGGGCCTCGGGTTCGTGCCCGGACGGCTGCGGGGTCCGTGCCCTGCAGGGCGCGGCGTCCCGCTTCGGCACCGGGGTGTGACGCTGCCGCGACCTTGCGAAAGTAGGGTCGCGGCATGCGTCGTCCATCCATCGCCATCGCCGTCAGCTCGGCGCTGCTCGCCGCCGGATGCACAGCCGTCACACCCAGCCCCGTCCGGACCGACCCGCCGCGGGTCGTCCCGACCAGCCCGGCGCCGGACTCGGCCGGCCTGTCGGCCCCGGTCGCCGACCCGATCTACCCCAACCGGGGCAATCCCGGCATCGACGTGCTGCGCTACCGCCTGGACCTCGCCTGGTCCCCCACCACCAGGACCTTGACGGGTACGGCGACCCTCACGGTCCGCGCCGTCCGCGCCCTGGACGCCGTCGCCCTCGACTTCTCCGCCGCCTACGCGCTCGACGGGATCACGCTCGACGGCGCGCCCCGCACCGGCACGCTCGCCGCCGACAAGCTCACCGTGCCCGGCACCCTGGCCGCCGACCAGCGCGCCACCCTCGTCGTGCGCTACCGGGGCACCCCGGTCACCACCCCCATGCCCTCGCACCGGGCCGACGCGGGACCCCTGGGCCTCACCATCGCGTCCGACGGCGCCCTGTGGACGATGCAGGAGCCGTACGGCGCGTTCACCTGGTACCCCGTGAACGACACGCCCTCCGACAAGGCCCTCTACGACATCGCAGTCACCGTGCCCCCGGGCTGGGCCGGCGTCGCCAGCGGCACCCCGCTGCCCGTCGAGGGCGACACGTACCGCTACACCTCCGCCGACCCCGTCGCGAGCTACCTGACCACGCTGGCCGTCGGAAAGTTCCAGAAGACGACGGGTACCGGCCCCGGCGGCCTGCCCATGACCTACTGGACCCCGCAGGGCGACGCCGAACGCCTGCCCTTCCTGCAACGGTCGCCCACCCTGATCGCCTGGCTGGAGCAACGCCTCGGCCCGTACCCGTTCCCCACCGCCGGGGTGGTCCTCGTCGAGTCCCAGTCCGGGATGGAGACCCAGCAGATGGTGACCCTGGGCGCGAAGACCCGGATCACGGCGCTGGAGGGGGTCCTGCTGCACGAGTACGCGCACCACTGGTTCGGCAACAGCGTCACGCCGACCACCTGGCAGCACGTGTGGCTGAACGAGGGCTGGGCGACGTACATCCAGCGGGTCTGGGAGGCCGAACGGGCACACACCGACATCGACGACTGGGCCCGGGACACCCGCGCCCGGGACCAGGAGCTGCGCACCCTCGCGGGGCCGCCCGGCAACCCGAAGCCGGGGAACTTCGCCGAGAGCAACGTGTACATGTGCCCGGCCCTGCTGCTGCACGAGATCCGCAAACTGGTCGGCGACGAGGCGTTCTGGGCGCTGGCCAGGGACTGGACCGGGCAGCACCGCAACTCCAACCAGGACCGGGCGTCGTTCACCGCGTTCGTGAACCAGCACACGGGGCGCGACCTGACGGCGCTGATCGACAAGTGGCTGGACTCGCCGACGACCCCGTGACCGGGGCGCGGGGCCGGCGGGAGGGGTGCTCGGACCGCCGGGCGGGGTGCGCGGGCCGGTGAGGGTGCGCGGGCCGGTGGAGACGCCACGAAGCGGCTCCCGGCGGGATGACCTGCCGGGAGCCGTCGAGGTGGGGGCGCCGTCGGGGACGCGTACCCGAAAAAGTGGTTTAGAGGACGCCCGCGTCCGAGTGCAGCCAGTCGACGTAGGTGGCGGCGACGGCGGCCGCACAGTCGATCAGCTCGTCGATCAGCTCGTCGTGCGCGCCCGCGAGGAACGGCACCTGCATCTCCGCGTAGAACGGCAGGCCGCCGCGCTCCGTCGGGTCGCCGACGTAGGCCTTCATGAAGCGGCGCGCGTGGTTCCACTCGTTGGCCGCCGCATACGCCCGCTCGGACCACTCCTGCGGGGTGGTGGCGTGCGCGCGGGCCCGCACGACGAGGATCTCGTCGTCGGGGCCCTCCAGGGTGAACAGGACCGCGTGCCGCTCCCAGAGCGCGAGGAGCGCGCCGTCGGCGTCGGTGAGGTGCCGGATCTCCTGCCGGGACAGCGAGGCTCCGATCCGCTCCATGGTGACCGGGCCGACCGCCCCTGTGCCGCGACGCTGCCGGGGCAGCTGGAGGCGGAGGCCACCCTCGGTCTCCGGCTCTTCGCGGTGCGGGTTGTCGTGACCCCAGCGCCACCACGCCATGACTCACTCCTAACATCGGGACGGTTCATGCCGCCCCGACGCTACCCGGACAAACCTGGGGCTGTCAGCCCCCGAATCTGCATGACCTTCTCCACCGTACGTATCATTTCGGACATTCGGTGGGGTCCGATCGGGCAAGTACCCGACTAGTACTTTCGGGTTGTCCCGAATGGTCCGTTCGGCCGCACCGTGATCCACCTACGCGACGGAGCGCTGGCGGACCGTGACCGCTCAGATGGTGAGAAAACTGAGTGCCGGCCGGTACCACGCCGCGCCGAACTCCCCCACGAGCCCCGTCCACCCGCCGCTGCGGCGGACCGCCACGGGGGTCTCGCCGAGGAAACCCATCCGGGTCAGCCCGAGCACCAGCCGGACCGGGATCTCGGCGGACTCGCCGTCGTCCGTGGTGACCGTGATCGCGACATGGTCGAGGAGCGCGTCGCGGACCCGGCGCTCGCCGAGGGTCGGCGGGGCGGCCTTCAGGGTCGCCGCGGCGGCCTCGGCGACCCGGCGCAGCTCGGCCGCCGGGATCTCCTCCAGGGTGCGGCCGGCGGCCAGGGGGAGGGCGCCGCGCCATTCGGTGTCGCGGAGGGGCGGGGTGCCGGAGAGGTCGGCGAGGAGCTCGTCGACGCGGTAGGTGGCGTCGACGGCGGCTCCCGGTGTGGTCCCGGGGCCTGCCGGCGTGGGGCCGGCGGGTGCGGGGCCGGCAGACGCGAGGCCGGCGGGCGCGGGCTCAGTCGACGCCGGACCGGGCTGCGCGGAGCCGGCCTGCGCGGGGCCGGTCGGGGCGGAGCCGGTCGGGGCGGGGCCGGCGATCGGCCGGGTGACCAGCACGTCGAACGGCAGCCGCGCCCACACCGCGCCCGCACTGAGCCGCACCAGGGTCGCGGGGTCGAACCGGGCGACCCGGGCACAGAACGCGCCCAGGTCGCTCACGACTCCCGCCACTTCTCCAGGAACGCCTTCTCCACGGCCGTCACCCGGCGCGGCACCTGGTGCGCCAGGTTGAACGGCACCAGCACCGTCTTCGCCCGGCTCGCCAGCTTCCCGTCGGCGAACAGCTCGTAGGCCACGACGAACGAGCTGTTGCGGATCTCCTCGATCCACGTCTCGATCCGCACCTTGGCCTCGTGCCCCACCGGCAACAGGTAGTCGATCTCGTGGCGGGCCACGACGACGCCGTCCTTGAGCTCCGGCAGCGGCACGTCCACGAAGAACATGGCGACGCGCGCCTCCTCGTACAGGGTGAGGAAGCGCGCGTTGTTCACGTGCCCGTACGCGTCCATGTCGGACCAGCGCAGCGGGCACTCGTACAGATGCCTAGTCACGCGTGAGCTTGCGGTGCGTGACCCGGTGCGGCCGGGCGGCGTCGGCCCCGAGCCGGTCGATCTTGTTCTTCTCGTACGACTCGAAGTTGCCCTCGAACCAGAACCACTTCGCCTCGTTCTCCTCGTCGCCCTCCCAGGCGAGGATGTGCGTGGCGATCCGGTCCAGGAACATCCGGTCGTGGGAGATGACCACGGCGCAGCCCGGGAACTCCAGCAGCGCGTTCTCCAGGGAGGACAGGGTCTCGACGTCCAGGTCGTTCGTCGGCTCGTCGAGCAGCAGCACGTTGCCGCCCTGCTTGAGGGTCAGCGCCAGGTTGAGCCGGTTGCGCTCGCCGCCGGAGAGGACCTTGGTCGGCTTCTGCTGGTCCGGACCCTTGAAGCCGAACGCGGCCACGTACGCCCGGGACGGCATCTCGACCTTGCCGACCATCATGTGGTCGAGCCCGTCGGACACGACCTCCCACAGCGTCTTGTCGCCGTCGAGGCCGGACCGGTTCTGGTCGACGTAGGACAGCGAGACCGTGTCGCCGACCCGCACCGAACCCGCGGTCGGCTGCTCCAGCCCGACGATCGTCTTGAACAGGGTGGTCTTACCCACACCGTTCGGGCCGATGATGCCGATGATGCCGTTGCGCGGCAGGGAGAAGCTGAGGTTCTCGATCAGGGTCCGGTCGCCGAAGCCCTTGACCAGGTCCTTCGCCTCGATCACCACGTTGCCCAGGCGCGGGCCCGGCGGGATCTGGATCTCCTCGAAGTCGAGCTTGCGGGTCTTGTCGGCCTCGTTGGCCATCTCCTCGTACCGGTCGAGCCGGGCCTTGGACTTGGTCTGGCGGGCCTTCGCGTTGGAGCGGACCCACTCGAGCTCCTCGGTGAGGCGCTTCTGCATCTTCTGGTCCTTGCGGCCGGCCGCCACGAGCCGCTGGGCCTTCTTCTCCAGGTAGGTGGAGTAGTTGCCCTCGTACGGGTACGTCCGGCCCCGGTCGAGCTCCAGGATCCAGTCGGCGAGGTGGTCGAGGAAGTACCGGTCGTGCGTGATGGCGATGACGGTGCCCGCGTAGGCGGCCAGGTGCTGCTCCAGCCACAGCACGCTCTCGGCGTCCAGGTGGTTGGTGGGCTCGTCGAGCAGCAGCAGGTCGGGGGCCTCCAGCAGCAGCTTGCACAGGGCCACCCGGCGGCGCTCACCACCGGACAGCGGGCCGACCTCGGCGTCGCCGGGCGGGCAGCGCAGCGCGTCCATGGCCTGGTCGAGCACGGAGTCGATGTCCCACGCGTTGGCGTGGTCGAGCTCCTCCTGCAGGACGCCCATCTCCTCCATCAGCTCGTCGGAGTAGTCGGTGGCCATCAGCTCGGCGATCTCGTTGAACCGGGCGAGCTTCGCCTTGGTCTCGGCGACGGCCTCCTCGATGTTCTCGAGGACCGTCTTCTCCTCGTTGAGCTTCGGCTCCTGGGCCAGCATGCCGACGGTGTAGCCCGGCATCAGCCTGGCCTCGCCGTTGCTGACCTGCTCCGTACCCGCCATGATCTTGAGCAGGGTGGACTTACCGGCTCCGTTGGGCCCGACGACACCGATCTTGGCCCCGGGCAGGAAGCTCAGCGTGACGTCGTCGAGGACGACCTTGTCACCATGCGCCTTGCGCGCCTTTTCGAGCGTGAAGATGTACTGCGCCACGGTGCCACTGCCTCCGAGAGTCATGGGTTTGCCATCAATCTTTCCACGCTCCGGATAACGGCTGCTCCCCGGCCTGAGGACTAGGACAAACCTCGCAAAGGTACTCGTGATCGGACCGTGCTACCGAACCTTGCCGACGACTAGCACAATGGGCACGTGTCCAGCCCGATGATCCCGGTCCTTCCCGGCTACTCAGACCTGCAGTTGATCGCCAACGGCAGCACGGCGTTGGTGTTCCGGGCCACCCAGTCCCGGCTCAACCGCATGGTCGCCGTCAAGGTGCTCCTCATCGACGACGTCATGACCACCCAGGCCACCGTCGACCAGGAACTGGCCACCACCGTCGCGCTGTCCAGCCAGCCGCACATCGTCAGCATCATCGACACGGGCAACACCCCGGACGGCAACCCCTACATCGTCATGGAGTACTGCGAGGGCGGCTCCTACGCGCAGATCCTCAAGCAGCGCGGCCCGCTCACCGTGCCCGAGGTGCTCGAGGTCGGCATGAAGATCGGCGAGGCCCTGCACGCGGCCCACCAGGCCGGCATCGTGCACCGCGACGTCAAGCCGCCGAACATCCTGCGCTCCCAGTTCGGGCCGGCGCTCGCCGACTTCGGCATCGCCCGGGCCCCCGACGCGCTCGCCGGCACCATGACCATGGGCAAGCTCACCCCGCACCACGCCTCCCCCGAGGCGTTCATGCTGGGCGCGCAGAGCGGCTCGTCCGACCTGTACAGCCTCGCGTCCACGATGTGGAACCTGCTCGCCGGCCGGCCGCCGTTCGCCGACCCCAACGCCAGCAACGACCCGATGGCCTTCCGGGACCGGGTGCTCAACCAGCCGGTGCCCCGGGTGCCCCGCGACGACGTCCCCGAGTGGCTGCACGAGGAGCTCACCCGGGCGATGGCCAAGAACCCGGCCGAGCGGCACACCTCGGCGATGGCGTTCGCGGAGGCGCTGCGGCGGCACTCCTACGGGATGAACGCCACGTCCTCGGCGGCCACGAACGCGTCCTCGATCGCGGTGGCGAACACCGCGGCGAGTACGGGGTTCGCGCCGCCGGCCTCGCCGTTCGCGCCGCCGCAGACCACGGGTGGGCCGGCCGCGGGGCCCGTCACCGGGCAGCCCGGGCCGCCCGTGCACGCCGGTGGGCACACCGAGTGGCCGATGTGGCCCGCTCCCGGCGAGAACACCGGCGGGCCGCCCAGGAAGACCTGGGACCCCGTCCCCGAGTGGCAGCAGCAGAACACCACCCTCGCCGGCGGAGACGTCGCCTCCCCTGCCGTCGCGCCGCACAACGACGCCCCCGAGACCGAGGGCAAGAAGACGTCCGGGCCGACCGGGTTCACCGCCGCGCCGCTGAACGCGCCGGTCGCCCCGATCTCGTCCCCGCCGGTCAGCGGGCCGCCCGGGGTGTTCCGCACGCCGAGCGCCCCCGAGACCCACGCGCCCCGGTCGCCGTTCGCCCCGCAGCCGCCGTTCGCGCCCGCGCCGTCGAGCTCACCGTCGGGTTTCGCGCCACAGCCGGCCGCCCCGACCCACCAGCCGTCCGGGTACGCCGACGCGGCGCCGTTCAGCCCCGCGCCGTTCAGCCCGGCCCCGGTCTCCGGGCAGCCCGTCTCCGCCCAGCCGTACTCGCCGCAGCCGGTGTCCGCGCCGCCCGGGACGTACCCGCCGGTGCCCGTCAGCCCGACGGTCTACCAGCAGCCGACGCCCCCGGGCTCGAACCGGCTGATCGTGGGCCTGAGCGCGGCGGCCATCGTCCTGATCGTGCTCATCGTCGGCGGCATCGTCGCCCTGAACTCCGGCGGCACCACCGACACGCCGACCCCCGACGCCACCGGCACGATCGGCGTGACCAAGCAGGGCGCGCCGACCAACGTGACGCTCAAGGACAGCCCCGACGGCAGCTCGATCGTGATCAGCTGGGTGGACAACTCGGGCGGTCGCGCGCCGACCACGATCACCAGCCACCGGGTCGGGGACACCGCGCCCGCCCTCCAGCCGGTGGTGCTGGAGGCCGGGGTCGCGACGCACGAGTTCAAGGGCGGCCTGAACGCCAACTACGACTACTGCTTCGTCGTCGCCACGGTGTACCCGGGCGCGAACATCGCCCCTGCCGGGGAGGTGTGCACCAAGCGGGCGCTGCCGAGTGCGGGCGCGTCGAAGGCCCCGACGAAGGCGCCCTCGGCCACGAGGTCACCGTCGGCCACCCGGGGCTGAGACCGGTCCAGCCGGCGGGCTGCCGGGGCGACGCGAAAGCCGGCCATGCGCGGGGCCGGCCACGCACGGGGCCGGTCAGGCACGGGGCCGGTCAGGCACGGGGCCGGTCAGGCACGGAGCCGGTCGCGCGCCGGGGACCTCAGGCGCGCGGCCCCACCGGCGTCAGCCCCGGCTCCGCCACCACCGGCCGGCTCGGCTTCCACAGCAACGGCCGGATGCTCAACGACCACGCGAGCCGGTACAGCAGCGACCGGCGGTTGCGTAGCGCCCGGGTGTACGCCTGCGACTGCTCCACCGCGAACCGCGCCTCCGCCTCCCCCACCAGGCCGGGCGCGAACCCGACCACGTTGACGAGCTCGGCGAGCTGGTCCAGCGACGGCAGCGGCGTGCCGTGCCCCGCGGACCTGCGGCGGACCGGGATCAGGGAGCCGTACAGCGCGATCTCGCTGGCGGTCAGGTGCGGCGGCGGGGTGTGCCCGGCCAGCCGGATCGCGTCGCGCACCTCCAGCCACGCGCCGAGTACCCGTTCGGGCGGGGAGCCGGACCGCAGTCTCCTGCCGCTCCGCGACCGGCGCAGCAGACCCACGACCAGCGCGCCGAACAGCATCAGGCCGAGCAGCAGCACGCCCGTGGACATCAGCAGCACCGGCGCGGTCAGGATCGGGTCCTTGGCGGTCACGAAGCCGTCCGGGGCGCCCGCGGTCGAGGCGAGCGGCGACTGGGAGACCTGGGACGGCGGCACCGAGGGCGTCTTGGTGGGCGGCGGCGGGGTGTAGTCGTCCTCGAGCGGCTTGGTGTTCTGGTCCTGGGGCATCGGGTCGAACGACACCCACCCGACCCCGGTGAAGAGCACCTCGGGCCAGGCGGTGGCGTCGGAGGCGAGGACCGGATGCTTGCCGGCCCGGCCCTTGAAGCCGACGACCACCCGGGTCGGCAGCCCCATCATCCGCCCGAGCACCGCATAGGACGCCGCGAACTGCTCCGACGTGCCCTGCCGGCCACCCTCGGCGACCGTCTTGGTGAGGAAGAACTGCAGGTTGGGCATCGCGTGCCCGCTCGCGGCGCTGGCGTTGAACTTGTAGTGCTCGGCGAGGAAGCCCTGCAGCGCGTAGGCCTTCGCGTACGCGCCCGGGTTGTTCTCCGTGATGTGGTTGGCCATGTTGACCAGGTCCGTCGGCAGGGTGGAGCCCACGCTGAGGTAGCGCGCGTACGCCTCGCCGCTCGGCACGTCGGACACGGAGAGCAGGTTCACGTCGGGCTTGGTGTACACCGACTGCACCTGGTACTTCTGCCCCGGCCCGAGCCCGTCCGTCTTGAACAGGGTGCCGCTGCGGCTGTCGAACGCGACCCGCAGGTTGTCGATCCGGTTCGGGGTGCTCACGGCCGGCACCAGGCCGCCGTCGAGCTCCGCGACCGTGTAGCTCTGCTTCACCACGCTGGACTTGCCCGTCGTGGCGGGCCCGGTGACGCTGGGCAGCACCTTGCCGGCGTTGCGGTAGTCCGCGCCGACCTTCCAGGTCACGCCGTCGTACTCGCTGAGCACGGCCAGCCGGATCGGCATGTCCCCGGGCAGCTCCGCGTCGAGCAGGTGCTGGGTGGGCTGCGCGGCCCAGCCGGAGATCCGGATCAGCGGGTTGGCGTCCAGCGCGTCCTCGCGGGGCGGGACGACGGCCGTCCGGGGGTCGTGCGGTTCCCGGTCGACGCCGCCGAACACGAGCGGACCGGCCGCGACGGCCACTGCGAGCATCGCCGCGAGCCCGGCCGCCGCGCCGCCGACGGCCCGGAGCTGGAACACCCGGTCCTTCGGGGCGGTCGGCTGGTCGCCGCCCACGACGGGGGCGGTGGTCCGCTGCCGGGCGGTCAGGGCCAGGCCCACCGCGCACACCGCCGCGTAGGTCAGGGGCTGCCACAGGGCCGGCTGCGCGTTCGGGCCGGCGAGGACCAGGGCCGCCGCGTAGGCGACGGTGGGCGGCAGCGCGCCGAACAGCAGCCGGCCGCCGCGCCCGGCGAGTTCCGCGCCGAGCAGCCCGGCGGTCCACAGCGCCACGATCGGCACGAGCACCGTGTCCGGGGCGGCCTCGACCGGCACCGCCGCCGTGAGCAGCCGGGGCATGGCGTTGCGGGCCGCGTCCAGGTACGCCGAGAGCAGCGTCGTGTCCGCGTCGGCGCGCATGGTCAGCTTGACCGCCAGCAGCGTGTACCCGCCCAGGGCCAGCATCGACACCGGCGCGACCAGCCAGCTCGGCACCGGCCGCAGCAGGGTGCTCAGCAGGATCGAGCCCGCCGCCGCGCCCAGCAGCAGCCCGAGCATGGGCCCCTCGGCGTAGACCCGCGCCCCGGCCAGGCCGGCGAGCCCGGTCAGCGCCAGGAGGATGACGACCGGGAGCGCGCCGCGCGCCAGTCTCGTCACCATCGTCCGACTCCGTCCCATGCGACTGTGAATTCCGAGGCGTCCGCCGCCGCGAGCACCAGCAGGCCGGGGGCCGCCGTGGGCGTCGCGTCGGGCGCGCCGATCAGACCGACCACGATCACCGGGTACTGGGCCCGCAGGGCCGCCACCTGGCGCACGTCCTCGACGCCGCCCGGCCCGGTCAGGAAGATCAGGGTGTCGCCCAGCCGGCCGATCCGCAGCCGGTCCGCGGCGGGGGTCAGGTCGGCCTCGGCGGCGCCCAGGGTGGCCTCGGCCAGCAGGTCCAGGAACACGTTGCGGCCCTGGGTGCCCGAGATCTCCGAGCCGCTCACGGTACGCAGCCGCACGTGCAGCCCCTCGCGCAGCGCCGCGATGACGATCGACGCGGCCGCCTCGCAGGCCTCCTCGAACGACTCCGGGGTGTGCGCGTCGGCCCGGTCGTCGAGTACGACCACCATCACGGGCAGGCTGGTGTCGGTGTGCTCGCGGACCATCAGTTCGCCGACCCGGGCGGAGGTGCGCCAGTGCACGCTGCGCAGGTCGTCGCCGACCACGTACTCGCGCAGGTTGTCGAACGTGACGTGCCCGTGCGGGACCTTGTCGACCCGGCCGTCGAGGCTGCGCGCGATGCCGGCCGGCACCGCCCGGATCGGGTGCGCCACGGGGTGCACCCAGACCCGGCCGGTGGCGCCGTAGGAGCGCGCGACCTCGGCCAGGCCCAGCGGGTCGGTCCGCACGATGCGCAGCGGTCCGACGTCGACGACGCCCCGGCGGGAGGTCGGCACCTGGTACACCGTCTGGGTCTCGTGGCCCCGGCGCAGCCGCAGCAGCGGGACGGGGATGCCCGCCGGCCCGCAGCGGTCGGTCGCGATCACGGTCATGCCCCGGAACCGGTTGTCGTTGCGGATCGTCAGGTGCACGGTGCTCGGCTCGCCCCGGGTGACCCGGTCGGGGTCGAGGTGGCGACCGACGGTCAGCGCGGCCCGCAGGCTCACGATGCCGATCGCGACGGCGAACGCGGCGAGCGCGACGACGCCGAGGACGGCCAGTTCCGGGTACCCGAAGAGGAAGCCGGACAGCAGCAGTACCGGCCCGGCGCCGACCAGCGCCCAGCCGCGGGCGGTGACCCGCATCGTCAGCGCCACCCCGGCCGTGCGGCGGTGCGGGACGTCACTGGGTGACCCCGGCCGGCTGCGGCACGGGCACGGCCTCGATGACCTCGCCCAGGACGGCGGTGGCGGTCACGCCGCGCAGCTGCGCGTCCGGGCTGAGCAGCAGGCGGTGCGCGAAGACCGCCTCGACCAGGGCCTTGATGTCCTCGGGCAGCAGGTAGGCCCGGCCGTCGGACAGCGCGAACGCCTGCGCGGCGCGGACCAGGGCGATCACGCCACGGGGGCTCACGCCGACCCGGACCTGGGCGTGCTTGCGGGTCGCGGAGGCGAGCTGGACGGAGTAGGCGTAGAGGGCGTCGGCCACGTACACCCGCTGGGCGAGGCGGGCCAGCTGGGCGACCGTGTCGGTGTCGGTGACCGGCTGGAGGTAGTCGGGAGAGCGGCCGGCGGCCCCGCCCCGGACGACCTCCATCTCGACCTCCTCGCTCGGATACCCCACGGAGAGCTTCATCAGGAACCGGTCGAGCTGCGCCTCCGGGAGCCGGTAGGTGCCGTCCATCTCGACCGGGTTCTGGGTGGCGACGACGAGGAACGGCCGCGGCACCGGGTGCCGGACGCCGTCCACCGTGACGTAGCGCTCCTCCATGACCTCCAGAAGCGCGGACTGGGTCTTCGGCGACGCCCGGTTGATCTCGTCGGCGATCACGATGTTCGCGAACACCGGGCCCGGGTGGAACTCGAACTCCCGGCTCGCCTGGTTGAAGATCGTCACGCCGGACACGTCGGAGGGCAGCAGGTCGGGGGTGAACTGGATCCGCCGCCACTTGCCGCGCACCGACGCCGCGATGGCCCTGGCCAGGGTCGTCTTGCCGACGCCCGGCACGTCCTCCAGCAGGACGTGGCCCTCGGCGAACAGCGCGGTGAGCGCCAGGCGCACCACCTCGGGCTTGCCGAGCACCACCGAGCCGACATTGTCGGCGAGGCGGGCGAACACGCTGGCGTAGCCCTGCGTCTCGGCCGGGGTCAGGGGATGGGGCGCGGTCACGTCAGTTGCTCCTTGAAGGTGGTGCGGTTGTTCTCCACCGCGCGGGGTGCTGGGCGCTCCCGCGCGGCGCGTGATCAGTTCGGCTTGGCGCCGCAGCTGGCCAGGCCGTCGCGGATGTTGCCACCCGTGCCGGACCAGACCCAGGGCAGGAAGCCCTCGCCCCTCGGCGCGTTGCGGATCTTGACCCAGACGGAACTCCTCGTCCCGCCCTGGTTCGTGATCGCCTGCCCCGAGTCGAGCTGGCAGAAGATGTTCAGCCCCGCGCCGCTGTTCATGTTGCCACGGAAGCCGGCCGACACGTTGTCGCTGTACCCGCCGTGGGTGGAGCAGCCGTTGCCGGCGCCGCCCGCCGGGTTCGGGTAGCAGGGGTCGACCCGGATCTCGACCTTCGAGCAGCTCGTACCGCCGCAGATCGAGCCGTTGACCGTGTCGGTGTTGACACTGCCGGCCCAGGTGACCTCGCCGACCGCGTTGGCCGCGTGCACGGTGAAGTTGTAGCCGGCGCCCGCGAACAGGCCGCCGACGGAGAAGCTGTTGCAGCTGCCCGACTTGGCGGTCGCGCCGTTCGGGCCGCTGAAGTCGATCCGGCAGGAGGCCGCCGCGCCGCCGTCGTTCACGGAGAACGAGACGCTCGCCGAGCTGATGTTGCCGGTCACGGCGCCGCCGGTGATCGCGGGGCGCTTGATCGTGGTCGCGGTGTCGGTGGCGTTGGGGCCGTCGCCGGCCTCGTTGACCGCGTGCACGGTCACCCGGACGACCTCGCCCTCGCCGAAGCCGGCCAGGTCGGTCGACGTGCTCGTGACGTTCTTGGAGTCGCCGTTGGCCGTCACCACGTACCTGTCGATCTTCCGGCCGTTGGCCACGGCCGCCGTCCAGCTCACCTTGACGGCGCCGGCCTTGGCGGTGTCCGTGGCCGCGTTGAGGTTCGTCACGGCGGCCGGCTTGTTGAACGGCGTGACCGTGTTGCTCTGCGCCGACTCCTTGCTGGCCCCGCCCACGTCGTTCAGCGCGACGACCTTGAAGCTGTACTGCGTGCCGTACTTCAGCTTCTTGTCCGGCACGGTCAGCTCGGTGCCGGGCGCCTTGCCGAGGTCCACGGTGGCGCCTCCCGCCGCGTACCCCGTCACCTGGTACTGCACGATCTTGTGGCCCTGGCCGTTCGCCGCGGGCCACGTCACCTTGACCGTGCCGTCCTTGTTCTCCTGGGCGGTCACGCTGGCCGGCGGGTCCGGGGTCTGCGAGGACGGGGTCACCGGGTTCGACGCGCGCTTCGCGCCCGCCCCGATGCCGTTCACCGCGTGCACCTGGAACGTGTAGGTCGTGCCGTTGGTGAGCCCGGTGACCGTGGTGGTCTGCTGGCTGCCGCCGACCTCGATCGGCTTGGGGCCGCCCTCGATCACGTACTTCACGATCGGGGACAGGTTCTCCTTCGCGGGGCCCCAGCTGACCCGGGCCTCGGCGTTGCCGGCGAGCGCGCTCACGGTGGCCGGCGCGCCGGGCTTCTCGGGAACCGGCACGGGCGGTGGCGGCGGCGGTGGCGGCGGAGGCGGGGGCGGCGGCGGGTCGCCGCCGGGCACGGTGTTCGGGAACTTCGGCACCGTGGTCGGCTTGTGCTTGTCGTCGATGACGGTGGCCTCGCCGCCCGACGGCGGGTTGATGAACAGGTGGCCCTCGCGGACGTCGAGGTCGACGCCGCCGCCACCGGACTTGATCGCGAGCCGGTCGACCTGGTTGCCGTCGCCGTCGAGCACGTAGATCAGGTCGCCGAGCTTGTCGGCCACGTAGAACCAGCCGGCCCACGCGACGGCGGGCTCCAGGGCGCGGCCCTGGTCGGCCTTGACCTCGAACTCGCGGACCGTGCCGGAGCGGACCACGTAGATGTGCCGGTCGTCGGAGACCGTGACCGGGATGTCGTTGCCGCTGGTGCGGTCGGACACCGCGCCCGGGCCGCGCATCGGGATCTTGATGGTGCGGACGATGTCGTCGCGGATCGTGACCAGCGCGGCGGCGGTCTGGTCGAGGACGGCGACCCCCTTGTCCAGGACGGACAGTGAGATGTCGTGCCGGGGGTCGGTGGCCGCGACGGTGCGCTCCACGGTCGGGTCGGAGCCCTTCTTCGCGGACCGCACCGAGACGACCGTGCCCTCGCTGGGCACCGCGAGCCACAGCCGGCCGTCCACGTCGAAGCCGCCGCTGCGCAGCCCGACCGGGAAGCGCAGGGGCTGGCCGTTGGGGTTGAGGGTCAGCGGGTCGACCTGGCGCACCGCGCCCTGGACGCTGTCGATGACGAACGCGACGTCGCCGTGCAGCGCGAGGGTGATCCCGACGCCGACGGGCGCGTCCATCGTGGCCGTCACCTGGAGCGTGGTCAGGTCCAGCGAGCTGATCTTGCCGGTCTCCAGATCACGGATGATCAGGTAGCGGTCGCTCTGCGTGACCTGGACATTGTGGCCCTCGGAGTCCTTGACCTTGGTACGGGTGTCGACGGTGCCCTTGACGCCGTTGACCCGGCCGAGCTCGCCCTTCTTGACACTCCACACCCAGGAGCTGGCGTCGTAGACGGCCACGGCCTTGTCCGCGATGCCCAGACCGAGCACCGTCAGGGCCACGGCGGCCAGCATGGCCACCGTCACCGTCAGGGTGACCACCACCCCTGACCTACGGTTCTTTCCCTTTGTGCGCGTCATGCCCCCGCGGCCCTCCGTCACCATCTCGGCCCCGAACCGTCGTCATCATAAGTCCTCCGTCAAGGTCATCGACGGGACGCGATGTGACGCCTTTCATCAGGCATTCCATCCCGGACCGGGACCTCGACGGAGGACAGTGCGACGCACCGTGACGGTGAACTAACAGCCAGGTAGGGGGCCCGTCGAGTTGATGTCATAACCATTCAGGTTGAACCACGCAAAGGGGGTGTAAGCCTGCGTACCGCCGAAGTTTATCCGGATCCACTTGTTGGTCTTGTTCTTCGGCTGGTTGTAGACGTACGGCTCCAGCTCCTGGCCGGTTGTGACGCAGATCGCATCGTAGGTCTGGCCGTTGGTGGCCCGGCCCGAGCCGACCTTTCCGCTGTTCAGCGAGGTGCCACTGCGGACGGCCATCGCGTTCGCCGGGTCATTGCACCAGGTGTGCTGGGCCGGATCGCCGCTCGACGTGTTGTTCTTGCACACCGCCACGCCCTGGACCGTCTTCGTCCGCTGGCCGCCCGAACCCTCGTTGCTCGATCCGGCCACATTGGTGGCGACCACCGTGAACGAGTAGTCGGTGGACGGGTTCAGCCCGCCGACCGTGAGCTTGGCCGCGCCGGAACACGCCGCCGAGGCGCTCTTGCCGCCGACCGTCAGGGTGCAGGTGGGGGTGCCGCCGCCCGCCCCGACGTTCACGTCGACGCTGACCTCGGTGACCGTCGCGGAGTTCCCGGTGACCGTCATCGTCGGCTTGGTGACCGTGGTGGCGGAGGCGGTGGCCGCCTTGCCCGCGCCGGCCTTGTTCACCGCCGTCACCGAGACGCTCACCGTCTTGCCGTCGCCGAGGCCGGTCAGGGTCACCGAGGTCTCGGCGGCGCCGACGTCCTGGGCCTTGCCGTTGGCCGTCACCACGTACTTCTCCAGCGCCCGGCCGTTCTCCGCCGGCCGCGCCCAGTTGACCGTGACCGCGCCCGCCTGGTTCGGCGCGGTCTGCGCGGTGAGGTTCTTCGGGGCGTCCGGCTTCGTGTACGGCGTGACCGAGGCGCTCACCGGGGACGGCTTGCTGCCCGCGCCGATGTCGTTGACGGCCACCACGGAGAACGCGTACTGCGTGCCGTAGTCGAGCTTCTTGTCCGGCACCACGAGCTCCGGGGTGCCCGACTCGCCGGCCGCGACGTCGCCCTTGGCGCTGACCGCCGTCACCGTGTACTTCACGATCTTGTGGCCCTGGCCGTTCGCCGCCGGCCAGGTCACCTTGACCGTGCCGTCGGGGTTCTCGGTGGCGGTCACCGACGCGGGCGGGTCGGGGACGTCGCGGGTCGGGGTGACCGGCGGCGCGGCCCGCTTGGGACCGGGGCCCTTGGCGTTCACGGCGTGCACCTGGAACGTGTAGGCGGTGCCGTTGGTCAGGTTGGGCACGGTGACCGTGCGCTGGGTGGCGCCGACCTCGAGGGGCTTGGGGTCGGGGCCGCCGGTGACCACGTACTTCGTGATGCCCAGGCCGTTGTCCGCCGCCGGGGTCCAGTTGACCGTGGCCGTGGCGTTGCCGGCGACCGCGGTGACCGCCCCGGGGGCGCTCGGCGGGCCGGTGGGCGGCGTCGGCGGCTTCTCCTCGGGCTTCTTCACCGGCGGCGGCGGGTCGCCCCCGGTGACCTGGCCCGGGTACTTGTTGACCGGGGTGGCCTTGTGCTTCTCGTCCACGACCTGCGCCCCGGAGCCGGCGGGCGCGTTGATGAACAACCGGCCCTCGCGCACGTCGAGGTCGACGGGGCCGCCGCCGGTGTCGAGCTTGATCCGGTCGACGAGGGCGCCCTCGCCGTTGATGACGTAGACCCGCTGGCCGAGGGTGTCGGCGACGTAGAACCAGCCGGCCCAGGCGACGGCGGGCTGCAGGGCGGTGCCCTGGTCGGGCACCGCGAAGTCGCGGACCTTGTCCTGGTGGACGACGTAGACGTGCCGGTCGTCGGCGACCGTGACCGGGACCTCGGAGCCCGAGGTGCGGTCGGGGACGGCGGCCGGCTTGTCCAGGGGCAGCGGGATCCGCCGGACGAGGTCGCCGGAGATGGTGACCAGCGCGGCGGCGGTCTGGTCGAGGACGGCGACGCCCTTGTCCAGGACCGAGAGGAAGATGTCGTGCCGGGGTTCGGCGGCCGGGACGGTCCTCGCGACCGTCGCGTCGGCGCCCTTGGTGCCGGAGTGCACGGCGACGACGGTGCCCTCGCTGGGCACGGCCAGCCACAGCCGGCCCTCCTGGTCGAAGCCGCCGCTGCGCAGGCCGGGCGGGAAGCGGAGCGGCTGGCCGACCGGGGTGAGGGTGAGCGGGTCGATCTGGCGCACGGCGCCCTGGGCGCCGTCGATCAGGAACGCGACGTCCTTGTTCAGCTCGATGCTGACCCCGGTGCCGGGGGCGGTCTCGGTCGTGGCGGACACCTGGAGCGTCGTCAGGTCCAGCGAGCTGACCTTGCCGGTGGTGAGGTCGCGGACGATCAGGTACCGGTCGTTCTGGGTGATCTGGACGTCGTGGCCCTGGGAGTCCTTGACCTTGTGCCGGGTGTCGACGGCGGCGGTCCGGCCGTTGATCCGGCCCAGCTCGCCGGACTTGGCGCTCCACACCCAGGAGCTGGAGTCGAAGACCGCGACGGCCTTGTCCGCGATGCCGAGGCCGAACACCGTCAGCGCCACCGCGGCCAGCAGGCCCACCGTCACGGCCAGGGTGACGACCACCCCGGACTTCCGTGTCTTGACCGCCATGCCCCGTCAACCTCCGTGGATGTTCGTGTACCGGCTCCCCGCACCCGCACTCCGAGCCGGAGCGAGCATAAGAGCACCGGCGTTAACTGGCCGTGAAGGGAGTCACTTTCCGTCGAGGACGGTCCGGGCGTCCCAGAGCCACAGTTCGCCCGTCCATGTTGGAGATCCATAGAGGTCGGTCGCGGTCCGCAGCATCGCGTCCTCCTGCACCGGGTCGGCCTTGGGGACCATCACGATCGCGCCGGCCTTCCAGAACCGCAGGTCGTCGCGGGCCCGGGACCGGTCGGCGTCGGTGACCGGGTACGGCGCCCGGGTCTGCATCACCTTGGTGAACAGGTGGTCGGAGGCGCGCTTCGGCGGCCCGAACAGCGAGGTGCCGAAGTCACCGCCCGGGCCGAGGAAGTAACCCGCTGCGACGGGGAAGTCCAGGTTCCGCGAGGCCGACCAGCGCATGACGGTCGCGTCGCCCGCGTGCGGGGGCGGCAGGGTGACCATGGACCGGCCGCCGGTGACGTAGGGCTCGTAGGCGCCGCTGGCGATGAACTTCGGGACCGGGGCGTGCGTGGCGGGCAGGGGCACGGGCAGCAGCGGGACGAGCACGACGGCCAGCCCGATGAAGGCGACCCGGCGGAAGTTGGGCCGCTCGACGGTGACATCCAGCAGCCGCTGCACCGCTACGGCGGTGAGGATCCCGACGACGGGCAGCACGAACAGGCCGATCCGGACGGGTACGACGGTGTCGAACAGCGGCAGCTTGGCGAGCAGCCGCCACGGGCCGGGGATCCCGGTGTCCTGGGCGTAGGAGGTGACCTGGGGGCCGAGCGCGCACACGGACAGCACGACGCCGACGAGGGCCAGCGCCCTGACCCGGTGTTCGCGCCACAGCCAGGCGACGGCGACGACGACGGCGACGAGCAGCGGCCAGCCGAAGAAGGTGTTCTCCTCCGACGCGTTGGGCGCGAGCCGGTTGGCCACCACCGGGTCGCCGAGCAGGGACAGCCGGGAGAAGGACGCGAAGGACGCGAGGTCCGCGCCGTAGTGCTCGACGCCGAGCGGGAGGCTGCGGTAGCTCTGCCAGCCGAAGAACTGGTACCAGAGGGGGTACGCGAGCAGCGCCCCGGCGACCACGAAGGCGACCCCGAGCCCGGCGGCCATCGGCTTCAACGCGGCGCGCGCGGCGTCCCGGTCCAGGGCGGCGTACGCGAGGACGTACAGCCCGAGTCCGATCGCCGACAGGAACAGCACCTCCTCGTTGATGAACGCCTGCCACACGACGAGCAGGCCGAGCACGAGCCCACCCCGCAGCGGCCGGGTGTGCCGGAGCCGGAGCGCCGCCCAGAGGATCACGGGGATGAGGAACTGGGCGACCAGGTTCGGGTGGCCGTTGCCCTGGGACATCATGCCGGGGCCGAAGCCGCAGAGCGCCGCGCCGAGGAAGGCGGCGAGCCGGCTGGTGACGACGTGCCGGGACAGCAGCCAGTACCAGGAGCAGGAGGTCAGGACGAACGCCAGGGTCAGCATGACCAGGTACGACACGGCCGGCCCGAACAGCAGCGTGACCGGGATGAGCGGGATGGCGAGGGCGAGCACCGAGGTGTTGGCCATCAGGTTGACGCCGTCGGGCACGTTCATCATCGAGTCGTGCATGGGGTTCACGCCGTGGGTGACCGCGTAGGCGGCGTGGGACAGCATCCACTGGAAGAACGACTGGTCCGTCCCGTTCGTGGCGTGCAGCTGTTCCGTGGGATGGATCCAGAGTTGGGCAGTGACGTATATCGCAGCAGCGAAAAAAGCCCCGAAAACGGCTAAATCTCCGCGCCGGAGCCCGCCACGCCCGGAAGTTTCCTGGTTCGTCTCCACAGTTCAGAGAGGTTAGCGGAGCACGACTCACCGGCTTCGCACGCGTTGCGTCGGTACGCACCGTGTCTGGCTGGATTCAGTAGGCTCATGTGGGGTACGCCCAGGTCCGACATCGTGAGGAGGCGTACGCAACGTGACGACGACTAGTTCGTTCGTGGTGGTGGCCAATCGGCTGCCGGTCGACGAGGTGACCCTGCCGGACGGGCGCAAGGAGTGGCGACGCAGCCCCGGAGGGCTGGTCACAGCCCTGCACCCGGTGCTGGCCGCCGCCAAGGGCGGTTGGATCGGCTGGTCGGGCAGCGCGGGGCCGGCACCGGAACCCTTCGAGTTGGAGGGCATGCGGCTGCACCCTGTGCCACTGTCGGCCGAGGAGGTCGAGCGGTACTACGAGGGCTTCTCCAACAGCACGCTGTGGCCGCTGTACCACGACGCGGTCGAACCTCCGGTGTTCCGCCGCAGCTGGTGGGACAGCTACCAGCGGGTGAACGAGCGGTTCGCCCGCCAGGCCGCCGAGCTCGCCGCGCCCGGCGCCGTGGTCTGGGTGCAGGACTACCAGCTCCAGCTCGTGCCGGCGATGCTCCGCGAGCTGCGCCCGGACGTGCGGATCGGCTTCTTCCTGCACATCCCGTTCCCGCCGGTCGAGCTGTTCATGCAGCTCCCCCGCCGGGTCGAACTGCTCCGCGGCCTGCTCGGCGCGGACCTGGTCGGCTTCCAGCGCCCGCTCGCCGCGCAGAACTTCCTCCGGCTCGCCCGGCACCTGCTCGGCCTGCGTCCCCGGGGCGCGGTCGTCGAGGCCGAGGGCCGGTTGGTGCAGGCCGGGGCGTTCCCGATCTCCATCGACACGCACGCGATCGAGTCGGTGGCGGCCGACCCCGACGTCCGGGCCCGGGCGAAGGAGATCCGCCAGGAGCTGGGCGACCCGGAGACCGTGATCCTCGGTGTGGACCGGCTCGACTACACCAAGGGCATCGAACACCGGTTGAAGGCGTACCGGGAGCTGCTGAGCGACGGCAAGCTCGGCGTACCGGGCACGGTGATGGTGCAGGTCGCCACGCCGAGCCGGGAGCGCGTGGAGCACTATCACCAGCTCAGGGTCAAGGTCGAGCGCGAGGTGGGCCGGATCAACGGCGACTTCGGTCGGGTAGGTTTGCCCGCTGTGCACTATTTGCACCAGTCGTACTCGTTGCGGGAGCTGGCTGCGCTCTATCTGGCTGCGGATGTGATGATGGTTACACCTCTGAGAGACGGGATGAACCTGGTGGCCAAGGAGTACGTGGCGGCGCGTGTCGACCTCGGCGGGGCCCTCGTGCTCAGCGAGTTCGCGGGTGCCGCGGCAGACCTCCGCCAGGCGTATCTCGTCAACCCGCACGACCTCGACGGGCTCAAGGAGGCCGTGCTCACCGCCGCGCACGCCTCCCCGGCCGAGCTGAGCCGCCGGATGCGCGCGCTGCGCCGACAGGTCCGCAGCCACGACGTCCAGTTCTGGGCCCGGTCATTCCTCGCCGCCCTGGGGATCGACTCACGTTTCGATGACAACGACAACGACAGCGCCGACGAGGCGCTGCCGCGGGAGCACATAGCATGACCATGCACAATGTCGCCGCGTCGCTGGACGCGGGGCTTCGCGCCGCCCTCATCCACCTCGCCCGGGTGCCGAAACTGCTCGTCGCCTGCGACTACGACGGCACACTCGCGCCGATCGTGACCGACCCGTCCGCAGCCACACCGCTCCAGGAGGGCGTCGCCGCGCTCCGGGCGCTGTCCAGCCTCCCCGACACCCAGGCGGCGGTGATCTCCGGTCGGGCCCTGCGCGACCTGGCCGCCCTGTCCCGACTGCCCAGCGAGATCCACCTCGTCGGCAGCCACGGCTCCGAGTTCGACGTGGGCTTCGTGCACGGCCTGCCGGCCGAGGCCCTCGAACTGCACGCCCGGCTGCACGCCAAGCTCGTCGAGATCACCCGGGGCCAGCCCGGCATCAAGCTGGAGGTCAAGCCGGCCAGCATCGCGGTGCACACCCGCGAGGCCGACCGGGCGACCGCCACCGCCGTCCTCGAAGCCGTCCGCGGCGGCTGCGCCCTCTGGGAGGGCGTGCACGCCGGCGAGGGCAAGGAGGTGATCGAGCTCGCGGTGATCCCCACGAACAAGGGCACCGCGCTCGACCGGCTCCGGGCCCAGCTCGGCGCGCACGCGGTGCTGTTCGTCGGCGACGACGTCACCGACGAGAACGCGTTCGCGCACCTGCAGGGCCCCGACCTGGGCATCAAGGTCGGGCCGGGCGAGTCGCGGGCCAAGCACCGGGTCGCCGACCCGCAGAGCGTCGCGCTGCTGCTGGCGACGCTGTTCGAGATCCGGCGCAACTGGCTGCTGGGCGAGCGTTCCGTACCCATCGAGCGGCACACGATGCTCGGCAACGGCCGCAACGTCGCCCTGCTCACCCCCGACGCCCGGGTCACCTGGATGTGCCACCCGCGCTCGGACTCCGCGGCGCTGTTCGCGGACCTGCTCGGCGGCGAGTCGGCCGGGCACTGCACGATCTCCCCGGCCCGGCCCGGCCGCCCGCTGCTCGGCCAGCGGTACCGGCAGGCGTCGATGGTCGTGGAGACCCGCTGGTCGGGGCTGACCGTCACCGACTGGCTGGACGCCTCGCACACCGACGCCGACAAGACGATCCTCGTGCGGCACCTCGCCGGCGAGGAGCGGGCGCAGATCACCTTCGCGCCCCGTCCCGAGTTCGGGCAGGTGCCGGTGCGGCTCCAGCCCATGGGCGACGGCGGGCTGCACGTGCTCGGCTCCAACGAACCCATCGCGCTGTACGCGCCCGGCCTGGAGTGGGACATCCAGGACGACGCCGGGCACGACACCGCGCGGGCGGTGGTGGACCTCGCGGCGATGGGCGGCGAGTACACGATCGAGCTGCGGTGCGGCACCTCGGACCTGACGGCGCCCACCGTGGCGGCGCTGGTCCGGCGCGACGCGGTCGACGCGGAGAACCGGGCGTGGCTGTCGGGGCTGAACCCGCCGAAGCTGGCCCGCGAGGAGGTGCTCCGCTCGGCGCTGACCCTGCGGGCGCTGTGCGACGCCCCGACCGGCGCGATCCTGGCGGCGGCGACCACCTCCCTGCCGGAGACCATCGGCGGCATCCGCAACTGGGACTACCGGTACTGCTGGCTGCGCGACGCGGCGATGACCGCCCGCGCCCTGGTGGACCTGGGTTCCGTGCACGAGGCGGAGGCGTACCTGACCTGGGTGGCCGGCTGTGTCGAGCGCACCGGCGGACACCCGGAGCGCCTGCACCCGCTGTACACCCTCGACGGCACCGACCTCGGGGCCGAGGCCGTCATCGAGAACCTGCCCGGCTACGCCGGCTCGCGCCCCGTGCGGGTCGGCAACGCGGCCAACCGGCAGGTCCAGCTCGACGTGTTCGGCCCGATCGCGGACCTCGTGGCGGCGGTCGCCGAGCAGCGCGGCAAGATCACCGAGTACGAGTGGGGCATCATCGAGGCGATGGTGTCCGCCGTGGAACGCCGCTGGCACGAGCCCGACCACGGGCTGTGGGAGGCGCGGCTGCCCCCGCGGCACCACGTGTACTCGAAGGTGATGTGCTGGCAGACCGTCGACCGCGCCATCAAGGCCGCCGAACGGCACGCCATGCCGCAGGGCGAGGGCTGGCGGGTCCTGCGCGACCAGATCGCCGACAACGTCCTCAAGCTCGGCTGGAGCGAGGACATGAAGGCGTACCCGGCCGCGTACGGGTCCACCGACCTCGACGCCGCCTCGCTGTGGATCGGCCTGTCCGGGCTGCTCCCGGCGGACGACCCGAGGTTCCTGTCCACGGTGCTGGCCGTCGAGGCGGAGCTGCGCAGCGGGCCGGCGGTGTACCGGTACAACTCCGACGACGGGCTGCCCGGCGTGGAGGGCGGCTTCATCATCTGCGCGACGTGGCTGGTGGAGGCGTACCTGTTGACGGGTCGCCGGCACGACGCCGAGGAACTGTTCCAGCAGGTCCTCGACTGCGCCGGTCCGACCGGGCTGCTGCCCGAGCAGTACGACCCCGTGAACGAGCGCACCCTGGGCAACCACCCCCAGGCGTACTCGCACCTCGGGCTGATCCGCTGCGCCCAGCTCCTGGACGCCTGACGGCCCCGGGGAGGGCGCTGAGCCGTCCTCCCCGGGTTCACCGAAACCGCCTGGCGCCTCCCGTCCCGGGGAGGGAGACTCATCCCGTGGTCAGCGAGGAGCAGGCACGGGACATCGCGCAGCGGAAACTGGACGCCATGGGGTCGGGGGCGGCGTTGACCGGCGTCCTCGAGTACCCGTCGTGCTGGGTGTTCAACTGGGAGTCGGTGGCCTACCTCCGGTCTGGCGACTGGCGCGACCAGTTGGTGGGGAACGCGCCCTTCCTGGTGGACAAGCGCAACGGTGAGCTGCTGGGCACCGGCACGGCGCGTTCGGTCGAGTTCTACGTGGCGGCGCACGAGGCGGAGTTGGCGCGGGTCGCCGAGGAGCGGGTGGCCCAGTCCCGGGTCGATGATCTGATCCTCGCCGGCCGCGTGATCCAGGCGGTCCAGCTCCTCAAGCACCAGCGGGAGCGGCCCCTGAAAGAGTGCCTGGCCATCATCTCCGACCGCTACGACGAGCTACGCGCCCACCGGCCGGACGAGTTCACCCAACCGGCGGACGAATACGGGCTCGGGTTCTACTCCTAGCCGCCGACGTACAGTTGCGCGCATGGATGGGTTTCTCACGGCCGTGGTGACCTTCGCGGTCTACGGCGGGATCGCCGGCGGCCTCGGCTGGCTGGCGCTCCGGGCCCGGCGTCGGGGCACCGCGAGCGCCGCGCTCGGCGTGTTCGACGAGATCTACCGGCCGACCGCCGCCGAGACCCGGATCGAGATCCAGATCCAGGCGGAGCGCTCGGATCCCGTGATCACCCCGGACAAACTCTAGAACCCGACGGGTACGGGGCCCGGCGACACCGGTCGCACACCCGCCCACGGCGGCGGGCGTCGCTTACCCGGCCGCATCCGGGGCCAGGGCCGGCTCCGAGTTCTCCTCGACGGGTCTGTCGACGTCGCGCATGGCGACCAGGCCGTAGCCGGCGCCCACCAGGGCGATCACCGCGCCGACGGTGAAGATGAGGTCCATCCGGCCGAAGGCCACCCAGCCCAGGTCCAGCCGGAAGCTCGGGGACAGCGATCCGGCGACCGCCCCGGCCAGCGCCATCGAGCCGATCGACGCGACGCTGTTCACGGGGATCAGGGTGGCCCAGAACCGCCCCTGGTACTCCCTCGGCACGAGCTTGAGCACGATCGGGGTCAGCACGGTGTTGACCACGCCGAGGGACAGGCCGAGCGCGGTCAGCGCGCAGATGCCCGTGACGATGCCGGTGGAGCGGGCGTAGCAGAGGAACAGCACGGCGAAGGCCAGGATGCCGTACCGGTAGGTCCGGCCGTGTCCGAACCGGTCGCCCAGCCTGCCACCGGTGAGCGAGCCGATCAGGAAACCGGCGCCGAGGGCCCCGCCGAGCGCGCCGAGCCAGTTGGGGCTGACGTGCAGGTTCTCCTGGATGAAGTACACGTCGAGCGCGTTGACCGCCCCGACGCCCAGCATCGACAGCACGATCACGGCGAGGAGCGCGACGAGTGCCCGGCTACGCCGGATCAGTCGCAGGCCCTCGACCAGTTCGGCCCGGACGCTGGCGTCGGCCCTCGGCTCGGCGGGCACCTCGGTGACCGGCGGCCGCACGGCCCGGATCGCCGCGAACGAGGCCAGGAAGGACACGGCGTTGGCGATCAGCGCCCACTGTGGACCCACCGTGAAGAGCAGCGGGGCGGCGAGCGGCGGGCCGATGATCGAGGCGAGCGCGTTGGTGGCCTGGCCGTAGCCGGCGGCCCGGCCCCGCTGGTCGGCGGGGACGACGTCGCCGATCATCACGGCCCGGGCGGGGTTGAAGAACTGGGACACGGCGGTCGTCAACGCGACCGCCAGGCCGGTCAGCAGCAGGACGAGGGCGACCGGCACGCTGCCCGCGGGGAGGAACGCGAGCCCGGCGAGGGCCGCGATCAGTGCGGCCCGGAGCAGGTCGGCCCGCAGCATGGTGCGCTTCTTGTTCCACCGGTCGACGTAGACGCCGGCCACCGGGCCGACGAGCACCGTGGCGGTCGAGGCGACGATCAGGACCGCGGAGCTCGCCATCGGGGCGTACGACTTGCCCTTCAGCAGGACCGTGGCCACCCACAGCAGGAGCGTGGTGTGAAAAACCATGTCTCCGACCAGCGAGACGGCCTGCCCCAGCCAGAGGTACCGGTAGTTACGGTTGATCAGCACCGCGCCAGTCTGCGCGAAAGTCCCTGCCGCCGCTGCCCCGTGCCCGGCGGGGGTAGTGCCCGGTCTACCGTCGCGGTGGGGCCTGGGACCGTTTCCGGGGGCGGGCTGGCTAGTAGCGTCGTCGGTATGTCGAGCGAAGCCGCCCTGTGGCCCGCGATGGCCCGTCCGGTGCGCTTCCTGCGTTCCTGGTGGCCGTGGCGGTGCCTGGCGTACCTGGTGAGCACGCCGGTGTTCGCGGTCGCCGGCTGGGCCGTGCTCGTACCCACGTTGGTGCTGGTCGGGGTGCCCGTGGGCCGGTGGGAGCGGTGGCGGCTGCGGCTGGTGCGTCCGGCCGGCGCGCCCGATCCGCACGGCGCGGCCGGGCCGGGCCGGCGGGCGTGGCTGGCGACCCGGCTGCGGGAGGGCGCGACGTGGCGGGAGTTCGGTTACGCGCTGTGCCTGCTGACCCTGCTGCCCGCCGTGGACCTGATCGGGCTGACCGTGCTGGGCATGTGCCTGGTCCTGCTCCTGCTGCCCCTGTTCGTGGTGATCGGGAACGACGCGCGGCTGCGGTTGGGGGCGCACGTGGTCGACACGTTCGGGGAGGCGGTGCTGTTCAGCCTGGGCGCGATGGTGCCGCTGACGGTGCTCGTCGGGTACGGGCTGTGCGTGCTCGCCGGGGCGCAGGCGGAGTTCGCCCGCTGGTTGCTGGCCCCCACCCAGGCCGCGCGGGTGCGGGAGCTGGCCGGTTCGCGGGACCGGCTGGTGGCCGCGTTCGAGGCGGAGCGGCGGCGGATCGAGCGGGACCTGCACGACGGGGCGCAGCAGCAGCTGGTACTCCTCAGCATGACTCTGGGGTTGGCGGCCCGCGAACTGCCCGGGGACGGCCGGGCCGGGGTCCTCGTCGCGGACGCGCACCGGCAGGCCCGCCAGGCGCTGTCCGGGATCCGGGAGCTGGTCCGGGGCATCCATCCGCGCCTGCTCACGGACCACGGGCTCGCGGCGGCGGTGGAGGAGCTGGCGGAACGGTGTCCGGTACCCATGGAGCTGGATGTCCGGTTGGACGCGCGGCCGTCGTCGGCGGTGGAGTCCACGGCGTACTTCGTGGTGTCCGAGGCGGTGAGCAACGCGGTCCGGCACGCCTCCGCTGGGCGGATCACGGTGCGGGGGGAGCACCGGGGCGGGCTGCTGGTGCTGACCGTCGTGGACGACGGGGTGGGCGGGGCGGACCTGGCCGCCGGCACCGGGTTGCAGGGCCTGGCGGACCGGGCGGCGGTCCTCGACGGCAGGCTGGTCGTGCACAGCCCGGCGGGCGGGCCGACCTCCGTGACGGTGGAACTGCCGTGGCAGCGCGGATAGGCCACGCGGCCGGGCCTGCGGGTGGGGCGACGTCGACAGGGGTGGAGGGGCCGTGGGTCTGCGGGTAGTGGTCGCCGAGGATTCGGTGCTGATGCGTGCCGGGCTGGTCAGGCTGCTGGAGACGTTCGGGCACACGGTGCTGGCGGCGGTCGGGGACGCGGACGCGCTGGTGGCGACTGTCGGGGAGTACCCGCCTGATCTGGTGTTGACCGATGTCCGGATGCCGCCGGGGCACTCCGATGACGGGTTGCGCGCGGCGGTGGCGTTGCGGGACGCGTACCCGGGGATGGCTGTTCTGGTGTTGTCCCAGCACGCGGCGACGGCCTATGCGGCGGAGCTGCTCGGGCCGGCCGGGCGGGGCGGGGTCGGCTACCTGCTCAAGGACCGGATCGGCGAGGTGTCCGAGTTCGCCGACGCCGTGGTCCGGGTCGCCGCCGGGGAGACGGTGATCGACCCGGAGGTGGTCCGGCAGCTGTTGTCCCGGCAGCGGGTCGCCGGGCCGCTCGACGCGCTGACGCCCCGGGAGCGGGAGGTGCTGGCGCTGATGGCCGAGGGCCGGGCCAACGCGGCCATCGCCCGGGAACTGCTGGTGGGCGACGCCGCGGTGGCCAAGCACATCGGCAACATCTTCGCGAAGCTCGGGCTGGCCGGCGGGGAGGACGGGCACCGCCGGGTCCTGGCCGTCCTCAGCTACCTGCGGCGCTGATCCCGATCAGAGCCCAGTCGACGGGTACTCGTGGCGCCCGGCCCGGTTTCCGCGCCGCTAGCGGGAGCAGGTCAGGTCGGTGGCGGGCAGCACCCCGTCGAGCAGGTATCCGTTGACCGCCCCCTCCACACAGGCGTTGCCCTCCGCCCCGAACACCAGGTGCCGGTACGCGTTGTCGAGGGTCACCATCCGCGACCCGGCCAGCGCCCGGTGCATGGCCAACTGCCCCGGGTAGGGCGTGCGCGGATCCCCGCTGGCCCCGACGATCAGGGCGGGCACGGTGTTCCGGATCCGGGTCGGCGCCTCGGTCGGGGCGGTGGGCCAGTACGCGCAGGGTGTGATGTTGCGGGTCAGCGGCCCGAAGAGCGGCTCGGTGGCCCGGTGCGCCTGGATGTCGCGGTAGTAGGTCTCGGGGTCGCGGGACGCCGCCCGGTCCGCGCAGAGCAGGAACGTGCCGTCGCCGGTCCCGGGCGCGGTGACCAGGGTCAGGTGGCGCAGGAGACCCGGGCCCGGGGTGACGGTGCGGCCGTCGGCGGCGTCGGCGAGGACCCGCACGTCGGCGGCGATCCCCGCGTAGTCCTCGTCGGTGTCGAACCGGATCGGCAGGAACAGCAGCAGCGGCAGCAGTTGGCTGTCGACGGTGAACTCCCCCACCCGCAGGGGGCGCGCGGTGGCGGCCCGGTGGACCCGCGCGACGGTGCCGAGCACGGCGTCCCGGGTCGCGCCGAGGTGGTAGGTCGCGTCGCGGCCGGCGGCCCAGCCGGCCCAGTTGCGCAGCGCCGCCTCGGTCGCCGCGCCCATCGCCCGGGTCACGCCGGGTCCGTAGGCGTCGGGGTCCACGGCGCTGTCGAGCACGAACCGGTCGACCCGGCCGGGGAACAGCTGGGTGTACACCGCACCCAGGTAACTGCCGCCCGACCAGCCCAGGTAGGACACCTTGGGCTCGCCGAGCGCGGCGCGGACCCGGTCCATGTCGCGGGCGGTGTTGCGGGTCGAGGCGTGCGCGAGCAGGTCCTCGTTGCCCCGGACGCAGCCGGCGGCGAGTTCCCGGGCGCGGGTGGCGGTCGCCGCGAACGTCTGCCGGTTCGGGCCGGCGCCGCGCATGGAGTGCCCGGTGTCCCACTGACACTTCAGGGGGGTACTGCGCCCCACGAAGCGCGGGTCCATCCCGACCAGGTCGTACCGGGCGGCCAGGTCCGGCGCGACCTCCGCCAGCTCGACGACCAGGTCGAGGGCGGGATCGCCGGGCCCGCCCGGGTTGGGCAGCAGGACGCCGCGCCGGTGCGCCGGGTCCGTGGCGGGGATCCGGGACAGCGCGACGCTGATCGTCCGGCCGTACGGGCGGGAGTAGTCGAGGGGCACGGCCAGTTCGGCGCACGAGGCGCCGGCGGCTTCGAGGGCCGCGCCGGATTCGTCGTCGGGGCCGGTGACGCAGGTGTGCCAGGTGAGCGGGGCGCCGGTGGCCGGGCCTCCCGGTGGGCCGGCGGCGGCGGGGCTGACCGCCGGGCCGACGCCGACGAGCAGCGCCGTGCCCACGGCGACGGCGATTCTGAGCGTGCGCATGGGTGTGTCCTCACAGGATTCGGGGAAGACCGGGCGCCTGCCCGTGGTCTCCCCCGACCCTAGGAATCCGGGGACGGTCGGGGCGATAGCGCCACCTGACGCCGACGGGGTAGACCTGGGTCTACCCCCTGGTCCCGCGTCCGGCTAGGCCACCCACCACCAGCCGTTGCGCAGTTGCCGGACCGGCCGGGCCCGGTGGTCGCCGATGGTGCGGACCGTCGGGTCGGCGTACTGGTCCGGGGATTTCGGATAGTAGGCGTATCCGGCTCCCCAGGTGCCGGCGAAGTCGCGGTCGGTCAACAGGAACAGGACGCACTCGGTGTCGCCGTCACCCACCGGGGAGCACCGGCGGTGAGCGACGCCGTCGAAGGCGATCTCGCGGACCGGCCACGGCAGCGCTGTCTCCCTGCCCAGTCGCCCGGCGGTGAAGTCGGCCACCAGCCGCCCGTACTGGTCCCGGTTACCCCAGCTGATGCTGTTGTGGTACGAGCGTTTGGAGTTCGAACTGCCGGGTGGCGTCGCGCTCACGATGGACAGCCCGACCCCCACGGCAGCCACGACGTACAGGAGTCTCAGTGCCAGGGTCGGCCAGTCGTACCCTCTCTCGAAGTACATGCTGGCGGCCTGCTTCTCCTTCCAGGCCCGCTTGGAGTACTTCGCGCCGAACCCCGAGACGACCACCACCGGCACCAACGTGGCGGCCACCAGCCACTGGCCGTTGACGGTGCCCACGAACCACTTCGCCCCGAGCCAGACCGTCAGGACGGTGGCCCACAGCACGGCGAACGCCACGATCCAGCGACGCCACCGCATGGGATGCTCGACATAGTCCATGTCGCGAGTGTGACAACTCCCTGCCACGCTCAGGCGAGCCGCTGGAACGCCGTCGGGGGCGGGCCGATCCGGAGGCGGAGGGCGATCAGTTCGGCGGACTCCTCCGGGCTGAGCTTCGACGTGTCCACCTCGAGGTCGTAGATCCCCGGGTCGTGGACGGCCTCCTGCCACAGGCGCACCGGGTCGGCGACCGTCCCGCCCTCCCGGTATCCGACGCCGCCCCAGGTGTCCCGGCGGCGCTGCCGGATCACCTCGATCGGGCACCGCACGCCGACGAACAGCACGGGGAGCCCGGCGAGCCGGCGGGCGGCGTCGGGCAGGATGCCGCGCGGGACGGAGTAGTCGTCGTGGTGCAGGGTGTCGGCGACGACGTTGAGGCCCAGGCGGCTGTGGGCGGCGATCGACTCGTACATGGCGGCGTAGAGGGTCACGACCAGGGGTTCCAGGTCGGGCGCCTCACCGCCGGGGCGTAACCCCATGCCGGGTTGGAGGTGTTTCGGGGTCATGGCCATGAACCGGTCGACGCCGAGGTTCATCCAGACGCCCGGCAGCCGGTCCTGCACGGCCGCCGCGATGCTGGACTTCCCGGACCGCCCCGCCCCGTTCAGGATGACGATCTGCCCTGGTCGGCCCGGTTCTGTCATGCGCACAGTTCACCACGGTCACCGCCCGGCCCGCTGACCGGATCAGAGCTCCTCCAGCACTCTTTCCAGGTGCTCCTCCGCGCGGAACGTCTCCTCCCAGCCGCGCCCGACCACCACGTACTCGACCGTGCCCGTCTCCTCGGTGGTGTCGCTGTAGATGATCACGCCCTGGTCCGAGCCGCGGGTGAACAGCAGCCCCTGCTCGCTCAGGGCCTTCGTGAGGATGGCGCACCCGGGCGCGGGCACGGCGATCCGCGAGGCGAGGACGTGGTGGTCGAGGTAGTCCTGCCCCAGGAGCCGTCGGCCGATGGTGTCGATGCCGGTCGTGCCGCCGACCCGCCCGTTGAACTCGTTGAACAGCAGTTCGCCGGACGTGGTGACGATCGCGTCGATGTTCATCGGCCCGTGGTAGCCGAGTTGCTGGGCGGCGATGGCGACCTGCTGCATGTACGCGCCCAGGTGCGCGTGCAGTCGGGGCGTGAGGTTCTGCGGCGGGTAGATGCTGCCCTTCCACGTCTCGGCCATCCGCAGGTCGCTGTAGCTCATCAGGGTCGGCGCGCCGGTCAGCGGCACGGACATGTCGGCGGACAGCTCGCGGACCGACTCGTGGTAGACCTCGACGATGTGCCGCGCGGGGCTCGCGCCGGCCGGCAGGTCGGGCAGCTCGGTGAGGCCGTGCGGCCGGAGCGCCGCCGCGACCGTCGCGGGGTCCGTCGCGGTCAGGTGGAGCACGTAGTGGGCGCCGGCCTCCTTGCCGCCCCGGACCGTGGTCAGCAGGATGTTGCCGTCCCCGCCGGCGTTCACGTCCTGCTTGACGATGACGGCCCCGGTGCGGGCGAGCAGGTCGGACACGCCGTCGACGAGCTCGGGTCCGCGGTCCACGACCCGGCCCTCCGGGACCGGGATGCCGCAGGCCGCCGCCATCGCCCGGAACACGGACTTGGAGTTGACGAGTTCCGCGGTCCCCTGCGCGAACCGGACGGACTCCGCCGCGCCGATGCCGAGCAGGCGTTCCCAGCCGGCGATGTCCCGGTCGTGGATGTAGCACTCCAGCCGCCACGGGTCGGTGGTACCGCTCGCGGCCATGAGGTCGCGCAGGGCCTCGGCGAGCTGGGGCCGGCCGCCGGAGTACCACCCGTCGCCGGGGTAGTCGCACAGGGAGAGCACCGTGGGGGGCGACGCGAGGCCGAGCAGCTCGGCGAGGTACGCCAGCCACGTTTCGCTGACCCCGCCCGGCAGGATCGCGATGTCGCCCTCGTCCATCGACCACAGCATCCGGTGGGCGAGGAAGCGGTAGGAGTCCTTCGCGTCCTCCGGGACGTCGTCCGGCCGGGCCGCCATCACGCGGCTGGTCGAATTGGCGAACATCAACTTCGGCACGGTCGTCCCCTCGGTTCGGCGTGGGCTCCACGGTTCCGGGACGGCCGGGAATTGTCTTCTCCCAAACTGCTCACATGGCAGACGCCGGGCCCGTTGCTCCTCACCCGCTGTGATCGCACTTTGGAAGAAGCACCGGCCCGCCGGCCCCACCAAGATGACGACTCACAGGACGCTTGCCGTCAGGTCATCGCAGGGAGTGGTGAAGGCCGTGAAACTCGAATCCGCCATGTCCACGGTCATGGATGTCAGATCCGCCTACATCCGGGCCCGATGGGCGTTCGTCGACGGGGCGGAAATGGTCCCGTTGCTGAGTTCGCTCGGCGCGACGGACGAGGATTTCGAGCGGCTGAAACTGGTGAGCGACCAACTGGAGTCGGACCCGACGCTGCCGTTCCGCCGGAGCAGGAACGGGCGGTTCTGCCTGGACCCGCGGACCCGGCGCGGCTACCGGCTGGAGTCGCAGCCCTTCGTGCTCTCCCGCGAGGAGGACTTCGTCCGGCACGACTCGGAGACGCCGCGCAGATTCGTCGAGGTACAGGACGACCTGCAGCACAACACCGCGCTCCAGGCGTTGCTCCTCTTGCAGTTCCTCGTCGTCAACGGGGTCGACATCGCCCGGCGGCCCCGGCTGGACTACGACCGCGACGAGTGGATCTGCACGCTGTTCAACCTCCGGACCGTCACGACCTCGGGCCTGCTGGGCGAACCCGCGCTGGAGGGTGTGCACTCCGACGGGGTGGACCACACGATGACCACGTTCCTGGGCTCCCGGAACATGACCGCCGACAGCGCGGAGACCTTCCTGCACGACATGGCGGAGGTCAACGGCAACCGGTGGAACGAGACGGATCCGGCACTGGTCAGGGGCCGGGTGCGGCACCGCGACTTCCTGGACACCCTGCTGCTCGTCGACCACGAGTACAAGCACAGTGTGTCGCCGGTGCACCAGATCGACGACGCGGAGCCGGCGCTGCGGGACATGCTCATCTTCTTCACCCGGAAGCCCGCCGAGCAGGGACACGTCTCGTTCCGGTACGACTCGGTCGCCCCGCACCGGACGCTGCCCGTGTCGTTCGACATTCCGGCGGCCGTCCCCGCGATCGCCCTCGTGAACTGAGACGGAGTACACCATGACGCAAGAGGTCGAGACCATTGAGCGCGTGTGGTACGACGGCAGTTGTCACTGCGGCGGCGTGACCTTCGCCGCGGCGGCCAGCCGGAAACTGACCATCACACTGTGCAATTGCGGGATCTGTTACCGGCACGGTCACCAGGAACTGATGGTTCCGGAGGAGCAGTTCACCCTGCATCAGGGGCAGCAGTATCTCAAGCCGTACCGGTTCGGGAACTGTATCGCCGACCACACCTTCTGTTCGGTCTGCGGAGTCATGCCGTTCTACCGTCCCCGGTCGCATCCGACCGGGTTCTTCAGTGTCAACGCGCGTTGTCTCGACCTGGCCGCCGCGGAGCACATCGAGTTCGTGGAGTTCGACGGTCAGAACTGGGAGGCGAGCATCGCCGCCGGCAGACACGTGCTGACGGAGTAGGTGACCTCGCGGATGGCGAAGGACGCCCTCACGATCGACGCCGTGCGCGGGCGCGGTGGGCTCAAGTGGGAGATGGCCGGCCCGGGGCGGCTGGCGGCGTGTGTGGCCGAGATGGACTTCGGGACCGCGCCCGAGGTCACGGAGGCGTTGCTCGACGCGGTGCGCCGGAGCCAGGTGGGTTACCTGACGTCGCGGCTGACGGACCGGCTGGCCGAGGCGTGCGCCGGCTGGCAGCACGACCGGTACGGCTGGGACGTGTCCCCCGGGGACGTGCGGCCGTTGCCCGACGTGATCCGGGCCCTGCACGTGGCCATCGACTGCTTCTCCCGGCCCGGCTCGGCCGTCATCGTGCCCGTGCCCGCGTACCCGCCGTTCCTGGCCGTCCCCCGGCTGCTCGGTCGGCGCGTCATCGAGCTCGGGATGGTCGAGTCCGGGGGCCGCCACGGCTACGACCTGGACGCGCTCGACCGGGCCTTCGCGGCGGGCGGCGGGCTGCTCGTCCTGTGCAATCCCCACAACCCCCTCGGCACGGTCATGGAGCGCGGCGAACTCCTGGCCGTCGCGGAGGTCGTGGAACGGCACGGTGGCCGGGTGTTCAGCGACGAGGTGCACGCACCCCTCGTCCATCCCGGGCACCGCCACGTGCCGTACGTGACCACCTGCGGGGCCGCGGCGGGGCACGCGGTGACGGCCACGTCGACGTCGAAGGCGTGGAACCTGGCGGGCCTGAAGTGCGCCCAGCTGCTGACCAGCAACGACGCCGACCGGAAGCGGTGGGACGACCTCGGCAGGCTGCACACCGACGGCACCGCCACCCTGGGCGTGCTGGCCGCCACGGCCGCGTACCGGACCGGCGGGCCGTGGCTCGACACCGTGCTCGGCCGGCTCGACCGGAACCGGCACCTGCTGGCCGAGCTGCTCGGCGCGCACCTGCCGGGGGCCCGCTACACGCCGCCCGAGGGCACGTACCTGGGCTGGCTCGACCTGCGCGCCTACCCGCCGGGCCTCGCCGAACGCGCGGCGGTGACCGTGATGGACGGCGCCGAGTTCGGCCCGCCCGGCGCGGGTTTCGTCCGGCTCAACTTCGCCACCACCCCGGCGATCCTCACCGGGATCGTGCGCCGGTTGGCTCAGGCCCACCCCGCGCGGATCGCGGACCCGTCGTGACCGTCGACGCGCGGGAGCGCGAACGGCCGGCCGGCGACCTGCTCCGTACCCATCGCGGGTTTCAGCTGTTGTTCGCCTCGGAGGCGATCAGCCGCACCGGCGGTCAGGTCACCCTCGTCGCGCTGCCGCTGATCGCGGTGCTCGTGCTGCACGCCGACGCCCGGCAGGTGGGGTTCCTGGTGATGGCGAGCACGCTCGCGTTCCTGGTCGTCGCGCTGCCGGCCGGGATCTGGCTGGACCGGCTGCGGCAACGGCCGGTGATGGTGGCCGCCGACCTGATCCGCGCGGTGGCGCTCCTGTCGGTGCCGGTGACCCTGGTGTTCGGGGCGCTCACCCTGGAACAGTTGTACGTGGTCGCCCTGGTCACCGGGGTCGGCAACGTCTTCTTCGACGTGGCGCAGCAGAGCTACGTGTCGTACCTGGTGGGCAAGGACCGCCTGCTGGCCGGCTTCAGCAAGCTGGAGGTCGCGGGGAACGGGAGCCTGCTCGTCGGTTCGCCGGCGGCCGGGGTGCTGGTCCAGTGGCTGACCGCCTCGGGCGCGGTGGCGTTCAACGCGGCCTGCCACGTGGTCTCCGCCGTGCTGCTCGGCGGGATCCGGCCCCGGGAACCGGAGGTCCGACGGCTCGGCGCCCGGCCGAAGCTGCACCGGGAGCTGACCACCGGGCTGCGGTACGTCGCCGGCCAGCCGATCCTCCGCCGGGTCGCGCTGCACGGCATGATCGCGCTGCTGTTCGAGTACGCGCTGCTCACCGCCCAGCCGCTGCTGCTGGTGAACACCCTCGGCCTGGGGGCCGCCGCCTACGGCGTGGTGACCGGGGCCATCGCGCTCGGCGGGGTGATCGGGAGCGTGTTCGCCAACCGGGTGGTCTCGCGGTTCGGGTTGGCGCGCACGCTGTGGCTGCCGTTCGCCGTGACGTTCCCGCTGCTCCTGCTGATGCCGCTGGTGGGCGCCGGCTGGCTGGTGGTGCTCTATCCGATCGGGTACGCCGCCTACATCGGGGGCAGCGCCATCCAGAACGTCGCCCAGATCACCTACCGGCAGGCCATCTGCCCGCCCGAGCTGCACGGCCGGATGAACTCGGCCATGCGGTTCGCGATGTGGGGCATGATGCCGGTCGGCGGGCTGCTCGGCGGCTTCCTGGTCGAGGTCGTCGGGGAGCGGAACGCCCTGTGGGTGTGCGCCGTGGGGATGCTGGCCAGTGCGCTGCCGATGATCGGGGGGTCGGTGTTCCGGCTGCCCCGGGACGGGGGGATCGGGCAGGGGTGAGGGGCTCCCGGGCGTCAGGCACTCCCGCCCGGGCACACCCCCGCGCGCGGGGCCGATTCCTCCGCCCCG